>JADGIC010000009.1 GCA_019683615.1 Alicyclobacillaceae bacterium
CAAAATACTGTGGTCTGGGCGGGTGTGCAGCCGGTACCATGCGATCCAGTGGATGAACCTCCGCGGGGAGGTGCGAACGATGCGGAAACGGCGGTCCAGGGCAAGCCGCATCGTGCGGGAGGAGCCCGGTCAAACCTTCGTCGAGTACGGCTTCATTATCCTGCTAGTGGTGCTGATTGTCATCGGCGTTCTGGCAGGTCTCGGCTGGCATGTGCCGGACATTTCCCGGCTTGGACTGTAAGCGGCAGGCCGTCCCGTTCCTTACGCAGGGGCCCCCAGACAGGTTGTTCGCCCAGGACAGATTCGACAGACAGAGATGAAGGGATGCCGCCCGCGGCTGCCGCGTTCGGCCAATGTCGGGGACTGTACGCCCACCGAAACCGCGAGTTGGAAGACCGTCCACACTTTGTCCCAGAGAATTCCCCAAGAAACAGACAGGATTTTGTCCATTGGTGTCGAAGTCTAGCCAGTACGTCAGTGCGCGGCACTTTCGAAGCCTTTTGTTTGTCAGGGTCACCGCGGCGGCACCGGGGGTGTTCCGTGATGATTGAGATGCACGACGTTTGGAAGGAGTATCCGAACGGAACGGTCGCCCTCAGTGGCATCTCGGTGAAGGTGAAAAAGGGCGAGTTTATTTACGTCGTGGGCCCCAGCGGGGCCGGCAAATCCACCTTCATCAAGTTGATGTACCGCGAGGAGCGGCCTACCAAAGGGCACATCTTTGTCAACGGCTTCAACATCGAGCGGTTGAAAGACCGCAAGGTCCCTTACCTGCGCCGGAACATCGGCGTCGTGTTCCAGGATTTTAAGTTGTTGCACAAATTGACGGCCTACGAAAACGTCGCCTTTGCGCTGGAGGTCCTGAGCGTTCCTCAGCGGCAGATCAGGCGCCGCGTCCGCGACGTGCTGGAGTGGGTGGGACTCGGGGACAAGGCGGACATGCTGCCGAGCCAACTGTCTGGCGGCGAACAGCAGCGGATTGCCGTCGCCCGGGCCCTGGTGAACAATCCGGCGGTCATTATCGCCGACGAGCCCACGGGTAACCTGGATCCGGACACGTCGTGGGGGATCATGAAGCTGTTTCAACGCATCAACGACCGCGGGACGACCATCGTGATGGCCACGCACAACAAGGACATCGTGAACACGATGCGCAAACGCGTGATTGCCATCGAAAACGGTCGCATCGTGCGCGATGAACCCAGAGGAACATACGGCTATGACGATTAGAGTGATTGGGCGGCACATCCGCGAAGGCTTTAAAAACTTGATCCGCAACGGCTGGATGACGTTTGCGTCGGTCAGCGCGGTGGCCATCACCCTGCTCATTCTCGGCGTTTCATTGGTCGTGGCGCTCAACGCCCAGCAGCTTTCCCGGTACGTCGCAGGACAATTGGAGATCAACGTGTTTTTAGATCCGAAGCTGACGGATGCCCAAGGCCAGCAAGTTGCCCAAGAAGTTCGCCGTTTGCCGGGCGTGGAGTCGGTGCAGTTCATCTCCAAAGAGAAGGGCTTGGCGCAGCTCCAACGCGACATCGGGTCCGACTACAACGACGTGCTGGGTGAGCTGTCGGCGAAGAACCCGCTGCCGGTACAACTCGTCGTGAAAGCGACCGACCCGCGGCAGACGTTGGCGGTGGGCGAAGAAATCCGCAGTCTGCCCGGCGTCCACCAGGTCAACGACGGCAAGTCGTTCGTCGACAAGCTGTTTGCGTTTCTCGACGCGGTTCGCAACATCGGGCTGGTGTTCGTGGCGGCGTTGATCGTCACGGCGATGTTCCTGATTTCCAACACGATTAAGATCACGATTTTCGCCCGGCGGCGGGAAATTGAAATCATGAAACTGGTGGGGGCGACCAACTGGTTCATCCGTTGGCCGTTCATTTGGGAAGGCATCCTGATCGGGGCGATTGGCACCATGATCCCCTACGGGATCATCGTCTACGCGTACCAGTCGCTGTTTGACCGGGCCGGCGGCGTTTTCTTCGCGCTGGCATTCCCGCTGATGCCGACCGCGGAGGTGGCTGTACGGGTGGGCGAGGTGTTGTTCACGGTCGGCCTGTTCATCGGCATCTGGGGCGGAGTGATGTCGGTCCGGCGGTTTCTCCGCGTTTGACGGTCACACCGCGCGGTCCGGCGTCACGGAAGGCACGGGAACCTGCCCGGTTGTTCGCGGCAGGCGTGGCCAGCGGGCCCCTCCGGCGGTTCCCGAATCTTGTGAAAGCGGAGACTATAAGGATGAGAGATCGGAAACAGAGGCGGGCGTGGCCCGCGTTTCTGTCTGGGGTGGCCGTGGGTGCCGCAGGCGTGCTGTGGGCGCTGTGGATCGCGGGGATCCCGAGCGTTCTCCAGTTGCGGAGCCCGGGCTTTCGAAAGTTCTTCAGTGCCTATCGGTTGTTGACGACCCAGTACTACCGACCGGTGTCCCCTGCGAACCTGTTGAACGGTGCCGTTGCGGGGATGGTGTCGTCGCTGCGCGATCCATTCAGTGAATACTTCACGCCGAGCGCCGCCAGCGAATTTCAAAACCTGTTGTCCGGGACGTTTGACGGGATTGGCGTGATGGTTGAGAAGCGGGGCAAACAGCTGCTGATTGTCTCCGTCAACCCTGGCTCAACCGCACAGCGGGCGGGGCTGAAGGCAGGCGACCGGATCGTCCGGGTTGACGGCCGCTCCGTGGCCGGCCTCCGTTTGGACGAGGCCAGCCGGCTCATCACGGGGCCGAAAGGGACGACGGTGCATCTCACCATCCTGCGGCCGGGGTCTCGTCAGTTGTTGACGGTGTCGGTCAGGCGGGCGGAGATACACGCTCCCACCGTGGCGTACCGGGTGCTCTCCGGGCACACAGGGTATGTCCGCGTTTCCGTGATTGGCGCTGACACGGCGCAGGAGTTCCAGCGAGCGCTGGCGGCACTGCAACAAGCCGGCGCCAAGCGGCTGATCTTGGATTTGCGCGGGAATCCGGGCGGCTACTTCGACCAAGCGGTGAGGATCGCCGGAGACTTGATTCCTCGTGGACAACCGGTGGTGATCACCGAAGGTCGGCGCGGCATGCCGCAGACGACGTTCTCTCCTGGTCCCGGGTCCGCGCTGCCGGTGGTGGTCCTTGTCGACCGGGACACCGCCAGTGCGGCGGAGATTATCGCAGCCGCCTTGCACGACGACCGCGCGGTGCCGCTGGTCGGAACGCGTACGTACGGGAAGGGCACTGTACAGGTCACGCAGACCTACCCTGACGGCAGTGGTCTGAAGTACACGGTGTCGGGGTGGCTGACACCGAAGGGGAGCTGGATCAACGGGCAGGGATTGCATCCGACTGTGCCGGTGGCGCTGCCCTGGTTCACCAGCGTGCCGGACCTGCACCCCGCTCGCTGGCCGCTGCGGCCGGGCATGAACAATGCGGACGTGCGCACGCTCCAGTTGACGCTGCGCGCGCTCGGCTATGCGGTGAAGCGGGCGGACGGCTATTACGACAGCAGCACCGCCCGCGCCGTCTCCCGGTTCCAGCGCCGGGTCGGGCTGCCTTCCAGCGGCTTGGTGGACGAGGCCACCGCCGACCGCTTGGAGGCGTCGCTCGACGACCGGATTCGCCAATCGGATACCCAGCTGCAGGCGGCTGAGCGGGAAGTGCTGCGCCTGCGCTGAAGCGGCGGCCAGGGGCGCGTCGGCCGGATGTGCTGAAGGACCGGCCTGGGGCTGTCGAAACGCGGCGGTCGGCAGGGACTATTGTCGAGCGTGTCGAATCTGTTAAGTGATGACCGAAAGGGCGGGCCGCGCATGTCCGACAACATTTGGTGGACAACCGTATACAGCGCCGGGCGCGGTTTGTTAAGGCTGGTGGAAAATCCGATCCTGTACGCCGCCCTGGTCTTGATGGTGTGGGATCTCAGCCGCTGCGCCCGCGCCGAACGCCGCAGCTTCGGGGTCCGCGTCACGCGCCCCTGGCGCGCGGCCGGGCGGCGTTGGCTGTGCGGCTTGGCGGCAGGCGCGCTGGTTTCGGGGGCGTGTCTGTGCGTGGGTGTCACCGTCTCGCTCTGGGAGATTGCGGCGGTGTCTGCGCTCAGCGTGCTGTTGGCGGTCTTCCGCTTGCGCTGGATGACACCTGTGTACAGTGCAGCCGTTTGGGGCTTGGTGGCCTGGGTCGCCTCGCTGGGAGCGCGCGCCTCTGCGACCGCATCGCCGCTGTCGCGGAGCTGGTTGGCCGGTTTCCACGCGGTGGATTGGGCGGTTGTCGTGGGCGCGTCGGCCCTCGCGGAATCGCTGTGGCTGTTGTGGGCCCGGCACTGGCCGGTGGCGCCTGCGGCGCTGACCGGCAAGCGGGGGCGGACCATCGGCGCATTTGTGGTCCAGCTGTCTTGGGTGGTGCCCGTGTTGGTGCCGATCCCGGGCGGACAACCGGCGCCTTGGCTCCCGCCCAGCTCGTGGCCTTGGTTGGCCCCGGCAGGCGGCGTCGCGTTTGCGGCGTTTCCGGTGGTGTCCGGATTCCACGGGGTTTTCGCCGGCCAATACCCAAACGCTGCCGTTGGCAAAGCCGTCCTGTGGACGGCCGCGTCAGGCTTCGCTGTGCTGGCTGGTGCCGTGTTGTCTCACTGGCTGGGGCCCGCCGCCGTCGCAACGGGCTTGGTCTTCGCCGCCGCGTTGCGGGAAATGTCCGTTTGGCAGGCCAGGCGGGCGGAGAGCCGGGCCGAACCGCTGTGCGCGGTCGCTGTCGACGGCGTACGCATCCTGTCGGTTCTGAAGGGTTCCCTCGCGGAGCAGATGGGTCTGATGCCCGGCGAAGTCATCACCCATGTCAACCACATCCCGGTCCACTCGGCGTACGACCTGCATTTCGCGTTTGACCAGAATCCTGCGTACGCCAAGTTGCAGGTGGTGGACGCGCGGGGCGAGGCCCGCATCGTTGGGAAACCGGTGTACCAAGGGGAGCGAAACCAGCTGGGCTTGATTCTGGCGCCCGACGGTCGCCGTCCCGGCCAGTGGTCGGCTCCGGCATTCGGGCTTTTGCAGACGTTGTACTTGCGCATGGTGCGCGGTGGCGAACGGGACGCGACTGCCGTCGAATCGGTGGCGCCCCCGTCGGGATCATAACTGTCCGCAACAGGAGGCGATGGGCGTGGATTTCGCGACCGTAGGCGGCGTGCTGCTGGCGTTCGCCAGTCTGATCATCGGGTTCACGATGGACGGCGGCGACGTCGCTGCCCTGATTAAATTGAACTCCCTGATTCTGATACTCGGCGGGACGCTGGGTGCTACCTTGGCTTCGTCGACCCTCCGCGATTTTCGCTCGTTCGGCCGCTATATCGGCAAGACGGTGTTTCACAAGCTGCCAGACCCGCTCGACATGATTGAACGGCTGGTGGAGTTGTCGACGGTCGCTCGCCGCGAAGGGATTCTCGCGCTGGAAGAGCGGATTGAGCTGTTTGACGACGAATTTCTCAGAAACGGCATACAACTCGTCGTGGACGGGGTCGATCCGGAGTTGGTCCGCTCGATGTTGGAGACGGAGTTGGGGTACATCGAGGAGCGCCACCGAGCTGCGGCGAAGCTGTTCGAAGTGGCGGGCGGATACGCTCCGACCATGGGCATCATTGGCACGGTGATGGGGTTGGTGCACGTGCTCGGGAATTTGCAGAAGGTCGACGAGCTCGGCCCGCAGATCGCCACCGCGTTTACGGCGACGTTATACGGCGTCGTGACCGCCAACGTGATCTGGATCCCGATTGCGAACAAGCTGAAGCGCCGCAACGCCGAGGAGGTCTTGCTGCGCGAAATGATGATTCAGGGTATCTTGTCGATTCAAGCAGGGGAGAACCCAAAGATTCTGGAACGCAAGTTGAAAGGGTTCCTGGCGCCCGCCATGCGCGAGCGGAAGGTGCCGCAAGGGGTGAACGAGGGCCGTGCGGAAACGGCACAGTACTCCTGAAAAGGACGACAGCGATCGCTGGCTGTTGACCTACTCGGACTTGATTACGCTGCTCATGATCTTCTTCGTCATCATGTACGCGATGTCGAAGGTGGACCAGGTGAAGTTTGTCGCCTTGGAGCAGTCGCTGGCCACCGCGTTGCACCAGAGTGACAAGATTCCCCTCAACCTGGGTACGTCAGCGTTGGTGACGGCGGCCAACCCTACTGACACGGGCAAGCGCAGCACCGTCAACCAGGCGTCACTCGCCGCGCAGCAGGACAAGGTGTTAGACCGCTTGTACCAACAGCTGGCATTGTACATACGCCAACACCACCTGGAGAATAATGTGGAGATCCTGAACCAGGCGCGGGGCGTGCAGATCACGCTGCGCGACGTCGTTCTGTTCGATACGGGGCAGGCGGTCATCAAACCGGCCGCCCGCAAGATTCTCGACGGGTTGGTGCCGTTTCTTCGCCAAGTCAACAACCCCATCGTGATCGAAGGATACACCGACAACCAGCCGATTCACACGGCTAAGTTTCCTTCCAACTGGGAATTGTCCGGCGCCCGGGCGATCGGCGTGGTTCGCTACCTCATCGCCCGCGGCGTCGCGCCGTCGCGGTTGTCTGGTGTGGGGTACGGCCAGTACCACGGCGTGGCGCCCAACGATACGCCTGCCCATCGTCAGATGAATCGCCGCATCAACATCGTCATTCTGCGCGAACCTCCGCTCAACTGGACAATCGGGTTGCCGCCGAACTACAGCGCGGCTGCAGCCGCCGGGACGGGCGGTTCGGCCGCAGCGCCGGCGGGCGGCGTGAAGTAGCCTCTGGGTGCGCACGCCAGCCGGCACGGGCATGGTCCGGCGGCGGTCCGGCGTCGCTCAGGCCAGGGCGCGAAAGAGGCCGCGACTACTTGCGAGCTGTTTTGGTGTATACTAATAGCAGAATTCAGAGGGCACAGCAGGGAACCAAACATGCGTTCCCTTTTTCCGTTTGCGGTGATATGCTGCTGGAGGGCGATGAAAGTGGCTGGAGGGCGATGAAAGTGGCGGCATCGAACGAGCGGACGAAGGGACGGGCCAAAGAACGCGTGCGGGACCGCTTCCAGTTGGTCTCGGAGTACCGGCCGCAGGGGGATCAGCCGCAGGCCATTGAGCAGCTGGTGGACGGCGTTCTCTGCGGCTTGAAGCACCAGACGCTGCTGGGCGTCACCGGGTCCGGCAAGACGTTCACGATGGCCAACGTCATCGCCCGCCTGAACCGGCCGACGTTGGTCATTGCGCACAACAAGACGCTGGCCGCCCAGCTGGCCGCCGAGTTCCGGGAGTTCTTCCCGCACAACGCGGTGGAGTACTTTGTCAGTTACTACGACTACTACCAGCCGGAGGCGTACATCCCGGCGACTGACACGTACATTGAGAAGGACGCGAAGATCAACGACGAGATTGACAAGCTGCGCCACTCGGCCACCGTGTCGCTGCTCGAGCGGCGAGACGTGATTGTCGTGGCCAGCGTGTCGGCCATCTACGGCCTGGGCGATCCGGACGAGTACCGCGGCCATGTCCTGTCGCTGCGGACTGGTGAGGAGGTGGGCCGTAACTTCATCCTTCGCCGGCTGGTTGACATGCAATACGAGCGCAACGACGTCAACTTCACGCGCGGCACGTTCCGGGTGCGGGGCGACGTCATCGAGATCTTTCCCGCCTCGCTCAGCGAGCAGGCCATTCGAGTGGAGTTGTTCGGCGACGAGATTGAGCGGATCACCGAGATCGACGTGGTGACCGGCGAGGTGTTGGGCCTGCGGCAGCACGTGGGGATCTTCCCGGCGTCTCACTACGTGACGTCGAAGGAGCGGCTGGAGCGGGCCATCGAGCGCATCCGCGCGGAGTTGGCGGAGCGGCTGGCAGAGCTGCGGTCGGCCGGAAAGCTGTTGGAGGCGCAGCGCCTGGAGCAGCGGACGCTGTACGACATCGAGATGATGCAGGAGATTGGCTTTTGCCCTGGCATCGAGAATTACTCGCGCCACTTGGAGGGACGCGCGGCCGGGGAACCGCCGCACACGCTGCTCGACTACTTCCCGCCCGATTTCTTGACGCTGATTGACGAGTCACACGTGACCATCCCGCAGATCCGGGGTATGTACGGCGGCGACCGCACGCGCAAGGAGACGCTGATTGAACACGGCTTCCGGCTGCCGTCGGCGGCTGACAACCGGCCGCTGACGTTCGAGGAGTTCGAGGCGCGGCTGGGCCAGGTGATCTACGTGTCGGCGACGCCCGGCCCGTACGAGGAAGAGCACCAGGAGCGGCTGGTGGAGCAGATCATCCGGCCCACCGGCCTTGTCGACCCGGAGGTCGTGGTCCGGCCGATTCAGGGCCAGATTGACGACCTGGTGGCCGAGATCAAGCTGCGCGTGCAGCGCGACGAGCGGGTGCTGGTGACGACGCTGACGAAGAAGATGGCGGAGGACCTCACCGAGTACCTCAAGGAACTCGGGTTCAAAGTGCGCTACCTGCACTCCGACATCAAAACCATTGAGCGGATGGTCATCTTGCGCGACCTGCGGCTGGGCGTGTTTGACGTCTTGATTGGCATCAACCTGCTGCGCGAGGGGCTGGACCTGCCGGAGGTGTCGTTGGTGGCCATCCTCGACGCCGACAAGGAAGGCTTCCTGCGGGCGGAGCGCTCGCTCATCCAGACCATCGGCCGCGCAGCGCGCAACGCGAACGGCAAGGTGATCATGTACGCAGATCAGATCACCGAGTCCATGCGGATCGCCATCGAGGAGACGGAGCGCCGCCGGCGCAAGCAGATGGCGTACAACGAGGCCCACGGCATCACGCCGCAGACGGTGCAGAAGGCGGTGCGCGACGTGATTGAGGCGACCAAAGCGGCGGAGGAAAAGTCGGATTATGTCTCGGTGATCCAGCAGGCCCAGCAGCTGTCCCCCCGGGAGCGGCGCAGCCTGATCGCGAAGCTCGAACAGGAGATGAAGCAGGCGGCCAAGGAGTTGCGCTTTGAGCGGGCGGCGGAGCTGCGGGACATGATTGTCGAGCTGTCAGCCGGTTGACGCGGTCTCCCGCCCGCTGGGGCGGGCGGGCACGCTGCGCCCCGAACCGCGCCCCGGGGAGAGCCGGCCCGCGGCACCGCGCGGCGCGCCCGGGCGCGGGGACGGAAGGAGTGTCGGTATGCCCAATGACAGCATTGTCGTGAAAGGTGCGCGTGCACACAACCTGAAGAACATCGACGTGACCATCCCGCGGGACAAGTTCGTCGTGATCACCGGGCTGAGCGGGTCGGGCAAGTCGTCGCTGGCGTTCGACACCATCTATGCCGAGGGCCAGCGCCGCTACGTGGAGTCGCTGTCCGCGTACGCACGCCAGTTCCTCGGGCAGATGGACAAGCCGGATGTGGACGCCATCGAGGGCCTGTCCCCCGCCATTTCGATTGACCAGAAGACGACCAGCCGCAACCCCCGTTCCACCGTCGGCACGGTCACGGAGATTTACGACTACCTCCGGCTGCTGTATGCTCGCATCGGCCGCCCCCACTGCCCGAACTGCGGCATCCCCATCACGTCGCAGACGGTGGAGCAGATGGTGGACCGGCTGCTCGAGTACCCGGAGGGGACGCGCCTGCAGATCCTCGCCCCCGTTGTGCGTGGCCGGAAGGGCGAGCATCAGAAGCTGCTCGAGGACCTGCGCAAGAGCGGCTACGTGCGGGCGCGCGTCGACGGCGAGGTGAAGGAGCTGTCGGAGCCGATCCGCTTGGAGAAAAACCGCAAGCATACGATTGAGGTGGTCGTCGACCGCATCGTCATCAAGGAGGGCGTGGCGTCACGCCTCGCCGACTCCTTGGAGACGGCGCTCGCGCTCGGGCAGGGCTTGGTCATCGCCGACGTCATCGGCCGCGAGGAGCTGTTGTTCAGCCAGCACCACGCCTGCCCGGAGTGTGGTTTCAGCGTCGACGAGCTGGCGCCGAGAATGTTTTCCTTCAACAGCCCCTTCGGCGCTTGCGAGGCGTGCGCCGGGCTGGGCGTGAACATGGAGATTGACGAGGAGTTGCTGATCCCGGACCGGTCCAAGTCGATTGCGGACGGGGCCATCGCGGCCTGGTCGGGATCGGCATCGACCTATTACCCCGAGTTGTTGCTTGCGGCTTGCCGCGCGTTCGGCATCGACCCCGAGCGACCGGTCGCGGACATCCCGCAGGAGCAGTTGGACCGGCTGCTGCGCGGCCTCGGCGAGCGCATCCGGTTCACGTTCGAGAACGAGTTCGGCCAGGTGAAGACGGCCGAAGTGCCGTTCGAGGGCGTCATACCCAATTTGGAGAGGCGCTACCGGGAGACGCAGTCGGAGTACATCCGCGAGTTCATCGAGGAGTTCATGAGCGCCAAGCCTTGCCCGGCCTGCCAGGGCAAGCGCCTGAAGCCGCAGAGCCTGGCGGTCTTGGTGGGCGGGCTGAACATCGCCCAAGTGACGGACCTGACCGTCAGTGAGGCCATCCGCTTTTTCGAGGGGCTGCGCCTGACGGACAAGGAGATGCAGATTGCTCGCCTGGTGTTGCGTGAGATCTCGGCCCGGCTTGGGTTCCTGCGCGATGTCGGACTCGACTACCTGACGTTGTCGCGCTCGGCAGGGACGCTGTCGGGCGGCGAGGCGCAGCGCATTCGCCTGGCCACCCAGCTCGGTTCCAGCCTGATGGGCGTGCTGTACATCCTCGACGAGCCGAGCATCGGGCTGCACCAGCGGGACAACGAACGGTTGATTCGGACGCTCAAGCAAATGCGGGATCGCGGCAACACGCTGATTGTCGTCGAGCACGACGAGGACACGATGCTGGCGGCCGATTACATCATTGACATCGGGCCGGGCGCAGGCGTCCACGGCGGCCGCGTCGTCAGCCAAGGCACTCCGGCCGAGGTGATGATGGACGAGCGCTCGTTGACCGGCCAGTACCTGTCGGGCCGCCGCTTCATCCCGGTGCCGGAACACAGGCGCGCGCCGGACGGGCGCTGGCTGGTGGTGCGCGGGGCGCGGGAACACAACCTGAAGGGCATCGACGTCCGCATCCCCATCGGCGTGTTCACCTGCGTCACCGGCGTGTCCGGGTCGGGCAAGTCGACGCTGGTGAACGAGATTGTGTACAAGGCACTGGCAAGGGACTTGAACGGCGCTCACGTGCGCCCGGGTGCGTGCGATGGCATCGAGGGACTGGAGCACCTGGACAAGGTGGTGGACATCGACCAGTCGCCGATCGGACGGACGCCGCGGTCCAACCCCGCGACGTACACGGGGGTGTTTGACGACATCCGCGACCTGTTTGCCACCACCAACGAGGCGAAGATGCGGGGCTACAAGAAGGGCCGCTTCAGCTTCAACGTGCGCGGCGGCCGCTGCGAGGCGTGCAAGGGCGACGGCATCATCAAGATTGAGATGCACTTTTTGCCCGACGTCTACGTCCCCTGCGAAGTCTGCAAAGGGAAGCGGTACAACCGCGAAACCCTGGAGGTGCGCTACAAGGGCAAAAACATCGCCGACGTCCTCGACATGACGATTGAAGATGCCTGCCACTTCTTTGAAAACATCCCGCGTATCCAGCGCAAACTGCAAACGTTGGTGGACGTCGGGTTGGGTTACATGCGGCTGGGGCAGCCGGCGACCACCCTCTCCGGCGGCGAGGCCCAGCGGGTGAAGCTGGCGGCCGAACTGCATCGCCGCAGCAACGGCCGGACGCTGTACATCCTCGACGAGCCGACGACCGGGTTGCACGTGGCCGACATCGAGCGCCTGTTGTCGGTCTTGCACCGGCTGGTGGACGCCGGCGACACGGTGCTGGTTATCGAGCACAACCTGGACGTCATCAAGACCGCCGACTACCTCATCGACCTCGGCCCGGAGGGCGGGGCGATGGGCGGGCAGATTGTCGCTGAAGGCACGCCGGAGCAGGTGTGCGAGGTCCAGGCGTCCTATACGGGGAAGTACCTGGGGCCGATTCTCCGGCGGGATCGCGATCGCGCCCGGGCCGCCGCCTCGTCCGCCGGCACGTCCGGCCTCGGCCGGGAGGCGGTGCTGAGCCGGGAGACGAGCGCATGATCCGGCGCGGCAGGCTGCCGGCTGGCCGCTCCCACGTCTGCCGGCGGGCAGGGGAGAGGGCGCCGCAGTCCCCGGGGCGGGCGGCTGTCGCGGACGGCGGATTTTGGTGGGACCGCCCGCTGCGCGAATTCGCCCGGGCGGTAGAGCTGGACTACCAGGTATGCGGCGAGGCCCCGGCTGTGCAACAGCGAGCCCGGCGGCAGCGTGCGACGGGCGATTGGTGGCGGAATGGCTCGCGTTGGTGCGTTTGCCTGGAGGGTGGTTGGTACGCCGCATTTCCGCGGGGTGGGCACCTGCCGCTGCACTGGCGCCGGCTGCTGACCTGGATGTTGCGGGCGGTCCGCCCGCGGCCAGCCCCTGACGTGCGCGAGCAGATGCGGGAGTGGGCCAACGAACTGGCGTTGCGGCCGGATCAGGACGTTCCCGCCGCGGTTTTGGAAGACCGGCTTGGTTCGGCGGACACGCCTGTCCGATGGGGGCCCGGGCGGGTCGTGTGGCTGCACGTGTTCAGCGCGCCGGGCGCGAGCCGGCGCGATGGCGCGGGCGGAGACGGCGGCGAAGAAGCGGAGGATCTCCGCGCAGCGGTGGAACAGGTGGCAAGGGCGTTTGTGGGAGACGGCTGGATTGGGTGGACAGAGCCGGTCTCCGGCGCCTTCGCATCAGCCCTGTTGTACTGGCGGGCGACGCCGGACGACGAGGACGAGCCCGGCGACGGGGATCGCCCGGGGGGCACCGGCCTTCAGCTGTATCAGCCGGGGTCGGCCGGTGACGCCGACGGACGCCGTGACGGCATTGGCAAGCTGCTGCGGGTGGTGGAAGCGGACGTCCTGGTGCGTTGCGAGGCGTCCATTGGCCAGCCGGTGAACCGCGCTTGCGACCTCTACCGCGGCGTGGCGACCGCCGTGGCCGCCTGGCGCTGCCGGCAGTGGTCTGTCCGTCCGCCGCGCGTGGTGTGGTGGGGTGATGACCCGTTGGCCCTTTTGTTGCAATCGGTGCCGGCGGCTGTGCGGGAGTTGTTCCGGGACACGGCGGCCGCCCGGGCACCGGGCGGGCGCGTGGCCCTGGCGCCGGAGCTGGTGCAGGTCCTGCATGGTTTGGTGGCGGCCGACCTGAACGTTTCGGAAGCCGCCAGGGTGTTGTACTTGCACCGGAACACGCTGATCAACCGCATCGACCGCATTCGCCAACAGACGGGGTACGACCCCCAGCACTTCCTCGACGCGTTGGTCCTGTGGCTTGCCAACGTGTTGGACCGGACGTCCGTCAAGCAATGACTGTCCGTGCCGTACAACCTGCCCATTCCTTTGCGCAAAAATCCGTGCAACCTGCCACTGCCTGCTGTTGCGAGGACAGTGCTACACTGTGTTCGAACGACCGGGCTGTGCCCCGGACACAGACAGGAGGCAGATGGAATGGCCAGGGTGCTGTTTAAGAATATATGGAAGAAGTACAGCGGTGACGTCGTGGCGGTCAAAGATTTCAACCTCGACATCCAGGACAAGGAGTTTGTTGTCTTCGTCGGTCCGTCCGGATGCGGCAAAACCACGACCTTGCGTATGGTCGCAGGCTTGGAGGACATCACGTCGGGGGAGTTGTACATTGGGGACCGCCTGGTCAACCACGTACCGCCGAAGGACCGCGACATCGCGATGGTGTTCCAGAATTACGCGCTGTACCCGCACATGACGGTGTACCAAAACATGGCTTTCGGCTTGAAGCTGCGGAAGTTCCCGAAGGCTGAGATCGACAAGCGGGTGCGTGAGGCGGCGCGCATTCTCGATATTGAACACTTGCTCGACCGCAAGCCAAAGGCGCTGTCGGGCGGACAGCGGCAACGGGTTGCGTTAGGGCGGGCGATTGTCCGTGAACCGCAGGTGTTCCTGATGGACGAGCCGCTGTCCAACCTGGACGCCAAGCTGCGCGTGCAGATGCGCGCAGAGATCCGCAAGTTGCACCAGCGGATTCAGACCACGGTGATCTACGTCACGCACGATCAGACGGAGGCCATGACGATGGGCGACCGCATCGTCGTCATGCGCGACGGCGTGATTCAACAGGTGGACACGCCGCAGGAAGTGTACGCCCATCCGAACAATATGTTTGTGGCCGGATTCATCGGCTCGCCGGCGATGAACTTTTTCCAAGGCGCCCTGCTGGAGGAGGGCGGAGCCGTCTACTTCCGGGCAAAGGATTTGTCCATCCGCCTGCCCGAAGGTCGTTACCCGGCCCTGCGCGAAGCGGGCGTCGTCGGCCGTGACGTGGTCCTCGGCATCCGCCCCGAGGATCTGCACGATGAGGAGATGTTCTTGAACACGTATCCCGAGTCTGTCATTTCGACCAAACTCGACGTGGTGGAACACATGGGTTCGGAACTGTACCTGCATGCAGCGATAGGCGGCCAGGATTTCGTCGCCCGTGTCGACTCCCGCTCCGGCTTCCGGCCGGGTTCGCAAGTCAAACTGGCGCTTGACCTGAACAAGGTCCACATCTTTGACGCCCAGACGCAAGAAGCGGTGCCGTTCCGCTCGTGACCGCCTCGTCGCAGAGGCTGTAGAGGGAGGTCGGCTGCGGTGAGTGAACCGCGTTCGGTGTCGGTGGCAGAGTTGGTTGAAGGGATTGGCATGCACGTGTTCAACTCGGACGCCGATCTCCACCGCCGCATCACCACCATGGACATCAACCGGCCCGGCCTGGCTTTGGCCGGGTATTTTCGCTACCATCCCGCCGAGCGCATCCAGCTGCTCGGACGGACGGAGCTGTCGTTGCTGGAGGGCATGGAGGAACGCGAGCAGCGCTTGCGGGTGTACGCGTTTTGCTCGTATGACCGCACACCGTGCATCGTGATCGCGCGGGGGTTGGAACCACCGCCGGCTTTGCTGTCGGTGGCTCAAGCGAAGCGGCTGCCGGTGCTCGGCGTGGGCATGGTGACCACTCGGGCTGCCGCGGTGATCTCGACGTTCCTGGAAGCCCGGTTGGCGCCGGAGACGATGATGCACGGCGTGCTGGTGGACGTGTACGGCATTGGGATTCTCATCACCGGGGCAAGCGGCATCGGCAAGAGCGAAACCGCCCTGGAACTGATCAAGCGGGGCCACCGGCTGGTTGCGGACGATGCCGTGATCATCCGTCGGGTGTCTGACGACACCTTGGTCGGCAGCACGCCGCCGTTGCTTCAATACTTGCTGGAAATTCGCGGCCTTGGCGTCTTGAACGCGATGACGCTGTTCGGCGCCGGTGCGGTGCGGACGCACAAGAAAGTAGCCATGGTCATCCACCTGGAGGCGTGGCGCGACGACGTGGCGTACGACCGGCTGGGGATTGACGAGGAGACGGTGCAGATCCTGGACGTGGAACTGCCCTGTATCACAGTGCCGGTGAGACCCGGCCGGAACTTGGCCGTGATCGTCGAGGTGGCGGCCATGAACCACCGTCTGAAGCGGATGGGTTACCATGCCGCCCGCGAGTTTTCCGACCAATTGGCGCGGGCCGTCGAGGGGCACGACGCGTACGATTGACCGCTATGCCGGTGAACGGGCCTGTCGGGGGACTGGTCGAGCGATGGCCAGTCACGCCCTGCGGCGGCTTGCCAAGAACGGTCGCAAACCTTGCCGATTCGAGGTACAAGCAAAAGTTACAGCAAAAAAGTTCCAAGAGGATATCCCCCTCCCTTGTCGAATAAGGTGGAGTCACTACGATGGGAGGGGTTTTTTGCGTGAAGCTGTCGGTGCCAAGCGGGGAAACCCGATGTCATGGCCCTGCGGCCAGCCGCAACGCGTGCAATCAGTCGCCATGCGCTTCGCGAGCAACACTTTCTTCTTCACCATTGGCAACAGATCCACGTTCACAAGGCACACCACCCGACAATTCGCCGTTCCGCCTGTCCCCGCTGGTATTAGCACGGTCCCCGTTGAAGTGGCGATGGGCTGTTTCCATATGCGGCGCGGCCGCGTTCCTGACGGGTACCGCCTGGGCTGGCGTAGACGCCGTCAAGCAGACGCCCGGTTGGCAACAAGTCTACGTCACGGGCCGGTACACCGGTATGGTGCCGGACCGTCCGGGCGTGACGGAGCGCATGCGCCGGGTCGCGCTCGGCTATCACATCTCCCTGAAACTGGTACCTGTCCATACCAACGTACCGGCTTCGTACAACTGGCAGTACGTCGCCTCCCTGCCGACGCCGGCCGCTGCGATTGTCGCCGACGGCAAACCGGTTGTGTACACGAATGACGAAGCTGCCGCCAGACAGGTGTTGGATACCGTGCGCCGTGCGCTGACGCCGCCCGGATTGGGGAAAACGGCGCACGTGGCGTTCGCCGGCAGCGTCGCCGTCCGTCCTGCCGTCGTCGCCGCGGCCCGGATTGTGACCCCGGCGGCGGCGGTCCGGCGGATCCTGAACCCGGCTGTGACGTCCGTGTCCGGCCGCCATGCCGCGCTGCACTGGATTGCTGCCCGCGGTTCTGCCGCCGCTCCGGCAGACTCCAGACGGCGTGTGTTGCACGCCGATGCCGGTGTCGAGACCGCTGCGGCAGCGGGCCCTGCGACGGCGGCGACTGACGTGCCGGCAAGGCCTTTGCTGACCGTCGTCGCCCGCCAGACCGTGGCCCAGACCGTGTCCGTACCGCCGCCCGTGCGTTACGTCAACGACAACCGCCTGCCGGCGTCCGTGACCAAGGTGGAGCAAGCCGGCCGCCCTGGGCGCGCCCGCGAGCAGGTGGCCGAGGAGTACGTCAACGGCAAGCGCGTTTCTGCGCGCGTGGTGCAGCGGACCGTGCTGGTTGCGCCGCAACCCGAGGTCATCCGGCGCGGGACCAACACGGGCGTGGCCAGCGGTGAGTGGGTTTGGCCAACCGATTCTCACGCCGTATCGTCCCCGTTCGGTTGGCGAATTCTCGACGGGTCCTCGAATTTCCACCCCGGTATCGATCTCGCCTGTCCGCCGAACTCGCCGGTGTACGCCACCAACAACGGCGTTGTCGAGGATGCCGGGCCGGACGGCGGCGGGTACGGCACGTGGATCAAAGTCAGCAACGGTGACGGCATTGAAACCGTGTTCGGCCACCTGTCCCGGGTGACGGTCCATGCCGGCGAGACAGTGGCCAAGGGCCAACTCATCGGCTATTCCGGCGATACCGGATTCTCCACCGGTCCACACCTGCATTACGAAGTTCGCCGGTGGGGCACGCCGGTGCCGCCGCAGCCGTATATGTAGAGATTGATCTGGTCATTGGTCAAAATCTGCGGAATCAGCGGTCCCTGCATCAGATGCCGGCGAAATTTGTCACATCCAGCCGTCGGACACCGTCAGAGTGGGTGACGAGTTCGAGGGTGGTGTTGCCGGATGGTCCGGGTTTGGATGAGTTTGTTGACCGCCCTTATCGCATCGGTGTCCGGGGGATGGGTTTTGCAGGCGCCCACCGGGGCTGTCCACCCGGGCGGCCCCGCCCATCAACAGCGGGTTGCATCACCGGCGTCATCCACATCCGCTTCCGAGCACAGCTCTGCCCCGCGTGCTGCGACTCAACGCGGGGCCGCCCGGGAGACGGAGGCACCGTCCCGGTCCAGAGCCGGAACCCGCCCTGCCCGTGATACTTCTCCGCCGTCCGCGCCGCCGGCAACCGCGCCGCTGGCTCCGGAACTGTACGCGGTGGGGGCGGGCGAAGTCGCTCTCACCATTGACGACGGGCCGTCGCCGTACACGGAGCGCATCCTGGCCACCTTGCGGCGTTTTCACGTCCACGCGACGTTTTTCTTTATTGGGAATCGGGTGGCCGAGTGGCCAGACGCCGTGCGCGAGGCGGCGGCTGACGGCAACGTGATCGGCGACCATTCCGTGGACCACCGGGACCTCACCAAGCTGTCGCCCGCCGGGCAGCAGTGGGAGGTCGTCGAAGGTGCCCGTCTCATTCAGCAGGTGGTACCCCAGCCGATCCGCTTGTTTCGGCCGCCCTACGAGGCGCTGCCGGGCGGATTACGCCAGTTGCTCGGACAACAGCACATGGCACTGGCCTTGTGGAACCGCGACCCGCGCGACTGGGCGGCGTCCACGCCCGAGCAGGTGGTGCGTCAGGTGGTCGACGACCATCCGTCGGGGGGCGTGTTTGACCTGCACGAGACGGCGGCGACAGCCGCGGCGTTGCCGGTTATCATCCAGACTCTGGAACAACGCGGGCTTCGCTTTGTCACTTTGACGCCGCCGGCGAGCGCCGAGGGGATTCCACCGGCCGGCAAAACCCCGCTCACATCGCCTCCGGTGCCTGCAGCCCCAACAGGTACAGCGCGTATGAAATCGCCGCCCGCGCCGCGTCGGTGAGCGCCAGCCGCTGTGAACGCAGCGGCTCGGGCGCGGCGAGAATCGGCTCGTCGTGGTAGAAGCGGTTGAACGCGTGACACGTGTCGAGGACGAAACGGGCGATCAGCGACGGGTCCAGCTGGTCGACGGCGCGTTCAAAAATGTCGTCTGCTTGCGCCAGCTGCCGGACCACTGCCCATTCCCGTTCACCCACCTGCTCCCACGCCAATTGGTCAGGGATTGTCACGCCTTGTTCGCGCGCCTTGCGCAAGACGCTGCACGCGCGGGCGTGTGTGTACTGGACGTACGGTCCCGTCTCTCCGTCGAAGTTGAGGACGTCCTCGTACCGGAAGTCCACGTCGTGCATGCGGTACGTCTTCAGGTCGTTGAACACAACCGCGCCGATACCGACTGCCTTGGCGACCTCCGCCTTGTTGTCCAAAGACGGGTTTTTGGCCTCGATAATGGAGAGCGCTTCGGAGATGGCACGCGCCAGCACGTCTTCGAGGTAGACCACCTTACCCCGGCGGGTGGACAGACGTTCCCCGTTGTACTTCATCATGCCGAACGCCACATGCCGGCACCGCGCCGCCCACGGTTTGCCCATCATCTCCAGGACTTTAAACACTTGCTGGAAGTGCAGCGTTTGTTCCGCGCCGACGACGTACACCAGGTCGGTGGCGCCCAACTGGTCGTGCCGGTAGATGGCAGCCGCCAAGTCCCGCGTGGCGTAGATGGTTGCGCCGTCCGACTTGCGAATGATGCACGGAGGCATGTTCCAGGCGCTAAGGTCAACCACTTCCGCGCCATCGCTCTCCGTCAGCAGCCCTTTGCTCCGGAGTTCGTCGACGACGGCGTCCATCTTGTCGTTGTAAAAACTCTCACCCAGGTAGTGGTCGAAGCGGACGCCGAGGAGGTCGTACGTTTCGCGAAATGCTTTCAAGCTCTCTTCGATGAACCAGCGCCACAGGCGTGTGGCTTCCGGGTCGCCGTCCTCGAGGCGCTTGAACCACATCCGGGCCTCGTCTTCCAGTTGGGGTTGCGCCTTTGCTTCTTCGTGAAAGCGCACGTACAGGCGGAACAGTTCGCGGACAGGATCCTGCCTGACCACGTCCTCGTCGCCCCAACGCAAGTATGCGACGATGTTCTTGCCAAATTGCGTGCCCCAGTCGCCGAGATGGTTGATGCCAATGACCTCACACCCATCCGCCTCAAGCAGGCGGACGATGGCCTGGCCAATCACGGTGGAGCGCAGATGGCCGACGCCGAAGGGCTTGGCGATGTTCGGCGATGAGTAATCGACCGCGACGCGCCGGCCCTGCCCGCGCCGGCGGGAGAACAGGCCGAGCGGTTGCTCCCGGCTCTGCAGGATCACAGCTCGGGCCACTTCGCTGCGCGCCAAACGCACGTTCACGTATCCGCCGCTCACCTCAGCGCCGGCAAACCGGCGGGAGGCGCGAATCCGCTCCGCGACTCGTGTCGCGATTGCCGGGGGACTTTCTTTCAGCAGCTTGGCGAACCGGAAACAAGGCAGCGCGAGATCACCCAACTCCGGATTGGGCGGATACTCGACCAGCGGTTCGATATCTGCCGCCGGAATTCCCAGTGCATCTGCCGCCAGCTCTGCCAGTGCGAACTTTTCTGCTTTCAACGCATGTCTCTCCTTCGTTCCCGTACCCGGTTGTCGTTGTCACCCGGTCATCATCGTCTCTGCGAATTCTTTTATGATATCACAAATCTCCCGGCCGTGCCGGAGGGGAATGGACTTCAGTGTGGTACAATGAGCGCGAGACCAAAGCCCGGTTGCCGGGCCTTGAACGGACATGGGGGCGACGGTGGCACATGATAGGGTGGACAGGTTGGACAGCCGCCGCGCTGGCGTTGGCGTGGACTTGGATCTTCCAACGCAACGTCCCTGATTTGGTTCGCGTCCCCCGGTTGCCGGGGCTCGCGTCTCCCGGCCGCAGTGACGCGCCGGAGAGCCGTGAAACAACGGGCGAATCCGTCCGGCTGTCGGTGGTCATCGCCGCTCGCAACGAGGCGGACCGCATCACGCGCACGCTCGCGTCCCTGCGGGTGCAGACATTGCGTTCGTTCGAAGTGATTGTTGTCGACGACCGCTCAGACGACGACACGTGGGACCAGGTGCAGGCGGCGGCACATCAAGACCCGCGCGTGCGCGGCGTGCGTATTCAGGCGTTGCCGCGCGGTTGGATAGGCAAGAACCACGCGCTGCACGTCGGCGCCAGGGAAGCTCGCGGGGAGTGGCTGCTGTTTGCCGATGCGGACGTCCTCTTTCATCCGGGTGCATTGCAACGGGCGTTGCGGTTTGCCGTGGACAACCAATTGGATCACCTGACGGTCGCGCCGGCGCTGGTCGCTCACGGGTATTGGCTGAAAGCCCTGACCGCGTTTTTCACGTTCAACCTGTTGTTGTTCAAGCGTCCGCAAAGCGCGTATCGTCCGCGCTCCCGCGCACACGCGGGCATCGGCGCGTTCAACCTGATTCGGCGGGACGTCTACGAACGAATCGGCGGCCATCGGGCGATCGCGCTCCGGCCAGACGACGACATTCACCTCGGGAAATTGGTCAAACAGGCAGGCTGCCGCCAGTCGTTCGCGATCGCGGCAGACTTCATCGAGATTGAGTGGTACCATTCTTTAGGCGCGATGATCCGCGGGTTGGAGAAAAGTCCGTTGGCAGCGTTCCGCTACTCGGCCGTCAACCTGATCCTTTGCATGCTGCCGTTGTTGGTGTTGTACGGGGGGCCCTACGCAGGCGTGCTGCTGGCGGGCGGGTGGATTCGCGCGGGGTACGCATACAGCCTGTTACTGATGTTTGTCCTGTACGCCGTGCATATCCGGTTCCTGCGCTTTCCGCTGCACCAGTTTCTCCTGCTTCCCGCCGCGCTGGCGCTGTTCGTGTACACGTTTGTTCGCGCTGCGCTGCTGGCGGCTTGGCGGGGCGGTTTGGTTTGGCGCGACACGTTTTACCCGTTGGAAGAGCTGCGCAAAGGATTGTAGGTGTGAGGTCCCGGGGCTTGGCAGCGCCGGTGGCCGGGTGCAGCGGATGACCGAAAGGGGTGGGCATCTGTGGATCTCAATGCGGATCGCCGTCGGGAAATTGAACACGTCGGTACCAGTGACAGCCAAGTCGTGCAGGCGCTGCAGGCTTGGCGGGACCGGAACAAGGCATGGAATTACATGGGCATCGATGTGGTGGACGCCGGTTCCGGGTGGGCGCTCGTGCGCATGCCCTTCCGGCCGGAGCTGGTTCAAAACAACGGGACGGTGCACGGCGGGTTTATCGCCATGCTGGCCGACTCCGCGACCGGAGCGGCTGTGTGGTCCACTATCGGGCCGGAAGAGTACATGGTCACGGTTGATTTGCACATCAACTACATGCGCCCAGTCGCGGACTCGGATCTGTTGGCGGGCGCCGGCGTCCGTTACCGCGGGCGCACGACAGCGACGGTGGAGTGCACGATTTACAACGCATCGACACTCAAACAAGTGTCGGCGGCGACCGCGTTGTTCATGATTCGCCCGCGTAAGCCGTCAGGTCCGGTCGGCCCCGAGTGACGGGCCGGATGCAGCCTGTGCTCCCAAGGTGGACTGGCGCACATTGGCCGCAACCGCGTATAATCCGCCCAACGTTGGACACGATCACTGCGCGTGGCGATCCTCCAACAGGGCGGTGAAACCCATGTGGCGGATGCTGATCATCTTCGGTGCGGGCGTGGTGGCGGCTGCCGCTGCGCTGGCGGCGATTGTCCTTGGCGACCCGGCATTGTGATGGCTGGTTGCCTGCTCACGAAGGCCGCGGACGGCAGCGGGGGCGGGGGGGGGGCGGGCGGGGGGGGGGGGGTGGGGCGGCGCCCCCCCCCGCCGCATCCTCAGACGAGGCTTTCAAACCCGCCAGTCAGAAGCGTCAGCCCTCCGTCCACCCTGATCACCTGGCCGGTGATGAAGCGCGAGGCGTCGCTGGCCAGGAATACGGCCGCGTCGGCCACGTCCTCCGGGGTGCCGAGCCGGCCGAGCGGCGTGTGGGCGATGACGTCGCGCCGGTACGACTCGTACTGCTCACCCGCGTAAAAGCGGGCGGAGTCGGTGTCGACGACGCCGGGGCAGAGCGCGTTGCAGGTGATCTGCCGCGGCCCCAGTTCTGCCGCCAGGTATCGGACGAGCGACTCCAGAGCCGCTTTGGCGGTGCCCAGCAGGGCGTAGCGAGGCAACGTGTAGTCGCTGCCCATGCTGGAGATGGCGATGATGCGGCCGTCCCGCGCCGCTCCCTGAGGGCCTGCCATCAGGGGCAGCGCGCACTGCACCGCGTGTACCACGCTGTGCACCACCGTCCGGTAGGTGCGGTCCAGGTGGTGCGGTTTCAGTTCCACAACCGGCTTGAAGGCGCTGGCTGCCGCGTTGGCCACAAACACGTCAAGCCGCCCCCAACGCCGGGCGACTTCGTCGAACATCGCCCGGATCTCGTCGGGTTCCTCCATCTCCGCCCGCGCGACCCAGGCGTCCCGCCCGAGGTCGCGGATCTGTGCTGCAGTCCGCTCCGCCGCATCCTGGTCCCGCCGGTAGTGGACCACCACGTCCGCGCCCGCTTTCGCCATCGCAAGCGCGCAGGCGCGTCCAATCCCGCGGCCGCTGCCTGTGATCAACACCTTCTTGCCTTCCAGAACCTTGGTCATACCGCGGGGCCGGGTTTCGCCAGCGAGGCCAGCCCGCCCCCTTTCCTCCTTCCTTCACATGCGCGTGCCTGTCCGGCCCGCGTCCGCTGCGGCGGACGGGGCTGGAGCCAACCCGGGGGTCAAATCCGCTGTGCGGCCTCGAACCCTTCGCGAATCGCCCGCGCCGCGTTCAGGCGGACGGTGTCGCGGGCGCCGCCCACCACCTCGAGCGGCACCCGTCCTTCCAGCGCTGCCACCAGATCGCGGCGGGGCGTCTGGCCGGCGCACAGGATCACCTGGTCCGCTTCCACCAGCCGCTCCTCGCCCTGCATGACGCCGACCACCCCTTCCGGCGTGATGGACCGGCACTGGAACTCCGTCCACACCGCGACGCCGAGCGCCTTCAGCTCCGACCGGACCACCCAGCGCGTGGTGCGGCCGACCGTGGCGGCAATCCGGCGGGATCGGGCGAGAATCGTGACGGAGCGCGGTACCTGGTCGAGGCTCTGGACGCCGTGCTCGCCCAGGAACCCGAGCACCCGCTCCGGCGGCCGGCCGCCTTTCATCAGGTAGAGGGCCACGTCGCAGCCGATGCCGCCCGCGCCGATGATGGCGATCCGCCGCCCCGCCGCCACCCGCCCGGACAAGATGTCGGTGTAACGGACGACGTGGGGCAGGTCCACCCCCGGCAGGTCAGGTACAGCGGGCTCGACGCCCTGGGCCAGGATGACGGCGTCGTACTCCAGCAGGGTCTGTGGGTTTGCTGCTGTGCCAAGGCGGACATCGACGCCCAGCCGCCAAAGCCACTCGTCGTAGTAGCGGATGGTCTCCCAGAACTCCTCCTTGCCCTCCACGCGGGCGGCCAAGCGCAGCTGACCGCCGAGCTGTCGCTCCGCTTCGAAGAGCGTGACCTGGTGACCGCGCTCCGCTGCCGCCCGCGCCGCCTCCAGCCCGGCCGGACCGCCGCCGACGACGGCCACCCGGCGGCTGCGCGAGACCTTCGCCAAGGGCCAGCGGAGTTCGTGGCCGGCGCGGGGGTTGACCAGGCAGCTGGCGGGCCGCGACGGCCGGTCCATGACGTGGTCGAGGCACGACTGGTTGCAGGCGATGCAGACGTTCAGGCCGCGGCGGTCGCCGGACAGGGCCTTTTTCGCGAAGGCTGGGTCGGCGAGCCACGGGCGGGCGGGCGCCACAAAGTCGACCCAACCCAAGGCAATCAACTCGTCGGCGAGCTCCGGCGTATTGATGCGGTTGGCGCCAATCACCGGTATGGTCACGGCTTGGCGGATGCCGGCCGCCACCGGTGCGAAGCCGCCGCGCGGCACCACGGCAGCGACCGTCGGTACCTGCGACTCGTGCCAGCCGATGCCAACGTTGAGCGCGTCGACGCCGGCTTGCTCCAACCGGCGGGCGTATGTCAGGGTTTCCTCCCAGGTGGTGCTCCCTGGCATGCAGTCTGCCCCCGACATTCGGAAGATCAGCGGGAAGTCGCCGCTCACCGCCTGTCGGATGGCCTCCACCACTTCGACGCTCAGCCGCATCCGCCCCTCCAGGTCGCCGCCGTAGCGGTCCTCGCGCTGGTTGGTGAGCGGCGAGAGAAATTCGTTGAGCAGGTAGCCTTCCGATCCCATCACCTCGACCGCGTGGAAGCCGGCCTCGCGGGCGAAGCGGGCGGCGTCGGCAAACGCCTGCACGGTCTGCGCGATGTCGTCTTCCGTCATGGCGCGCGGGGTTTCGCGGGTCAAACGGCACTCCACCGCGCTCGGCGCGAGCGCCGTGGTGCCGATCTCGATCGAGTACGCGTAGCGCCCGGCGTGAAACAGCTGCAGGGCGATGCGGCCCCCCGCCTTCTGCACGCGGCTGGCGAGTTGCGCCAACTGGTCGCGGTGAGACGGGTCGGTCAGGCAGAACCAGTGGTCGCCGCCGCCCTCCGGCCGCACCGCCGCGCCTCCGGTGATGATCAGAGCGGCACAGCCCTGAACGCGCTCCAGGTAGAAGGCGGCAAGGCGGTCGAGTTCGGCCGCATCGCCTTCGATGCCGAGGTGCATGGACCCCATCAGAATGCGGTGGGGCAGTTCCAAACGACCGATTCGGCCCGGGCGGGCCAATGCCGGATAAGGCCCGGACGCCGGGCTCGCCACAGTTGCATCGCGCAACGCGCTCCCTCCTCGTTGAGTTTCTTGGCTGTGGCCGGGAAGCGGGATCGCATACACCCCGCGGGGGAAGTCAGACATAAATTTAGGACGAGGTTTTATAATCTGATATTAGCACCAGGTGTTGAATTTGGCGACTCGCTGATGCTAAAATTTTTCTGACGGCGCCGATGTGCGCACGGACCACCGAATTCCGCTCAGACCCCCGCATCCGGCAGCCGTCCGCAGCGCCGGCAGCGGTTGTGCCGGTCGGTGAACCCGACGGATGGCTGGCCGGGTGTGGATGGGGTCGGGTTGCAACCACAACCATCCCATGACGGGAAGAGGCGATAACAACGTGTCCAAATTGATTGTAACCCCCACGCCGGGTGAAGTGAACGGGACGATTCCGGTGCCCTGCTCCAAATACCACCTCCACCGCGCCCTCATCTTGGGCTCGCTGGCCGACGGCGTGACGGTCGTGCACGGGCGGTCGCAAGCCAGGCACATTCAAGACACCCTGAATTCGCTCAAGGACCTGGGCGTCCGCGTCGAGCACACGGCGGACGGCTACCGCGTCCACGGCGGCCCGTACGTGCCGCGCAACGGCCGCGTGCGGGTGGGCAGCTCCGGTTCGACCCTGCAGTTTTTGCTGGGCCTGGGCTCCCGCGCGAGCCGGCCGGTCACCTACGACGGGGTGGAGGCCCTGCGCCGCCGGCCCATCGGGCCTTTGCTGCGGGCCTTGGGCGAGATTGGGGTGCGCACCGAATCAGCGAACGACCGCCTGCCAGTCACAGTCCACCCAGGCCTGCCGAAGGGCGGACGGGTGCAAATCCAGGGTGTGCTCAGCCAGTGGATTTCAGGCCTTTTGATGGTGGCGCCGTTCGCCGCGCAGGACACCGTGGTGGAGGTGTCGGACCCGTTCAACGAGCGCACGTACGTGCACCTGACGGCGTCGATGCTGGCGCGCTTCGGCATCGAGGTGCGGGCAGAGGCGGACGAGCGGCGCTGGGTGGTGCCGGCCGGACAGGTGTTTCGCCCGGCAGAGGTGTACCTTGAGCCGGATTTGTCGAGCGCGGCGTTCCCGCTCGTGTACGCGGCGCTGCACCCGGGTGTCGTGCGCCTGACCGGCGTGGCAGGGGCGGGATCGCACCCGGAGGGCCGGATCCTCGACATTCTGCGCGAGATGGGGGTGGACCTGGAGATTCGCGAGGCCGCGCGCGAAGTGGTTGTGCGCAACCGCGGCACGCGCCCCCGAGGCATCGACGTCGACATGCAGGACATCCCGGACCTCATACCGATTCTCTCGGTGTGCGCGGCGCTCGCCCGCGGCCGCAGTGTGCTGCGGAACATCGGGCCGGGTCGGCTGAAGGAGTCGAACCGGGTGCGGGCGATGCTGCAGCTGCGGAAGATGGGCGCCCGCATCGAGGAGCAGGGTGACAACCTGGTCATCGACGGTGTGGAGCGGCTCCGCGGCGCGGACATCTCCAGTTTCAACGACCACCGCGTCCTGATGGCGTTTGCGGTCGCGGCTAGCGTCGCGGACGGCGAGACGCATCTGACGTTCCCGAACGCCTACCGCATTTCCTACCCGGAGTTCATGGACCACATGGCGGCACTCGGCATGCGCTTTGGCGCCCAGGCTCCCGCTGTCGCGGCGGGGTCTGTGGCGGAGAGGGAGCTGGTGGCCAGTGGTGCCCGGTAATCTCGGCGGTCCGTCCGCCCGCCAGACAGCTTCGTCCGGCGCGGCCGTCGCACTGTTTCTCGACAAGCTGGACAGCACCATCGCCGCGGCGCCGGACCGCCTGGCGGTGGTGGACGTGGGCGCCGGCCCGCAGCCGGTGCGGCTCACCTACGGAGAGTTGGGTGAATTGGCGGACCGGATTGCCACGCGGCTGCTTGAATTGGGTGTGGAGCCCGGCGAGCCGGTCTGCTACCAGTTGCCGAGCGGCTGGGAGTTCATCGCCCTGACGGTGGCGCTGTGGCGCATCGGCGGGGTGCCCTGCCCGCTGTTGCCGTCGTTGCGGGAGCGAGAGGTCCGGTTCATCGTCCAGACTGCGGGCAGCCGGCTGTTGGTGGTGCCGGACATGTTCCGGGGCTTTGACTACCGCGGGCTGGTGGACGCCATCCGCCCGGACTTGCCGCGGTTGGCGTCGGTGCACGTGGTGGAGTGGGGCCAGCGCCAGCCGTCCCGCTCCAGCCTGGGCGGGCTGGTGGCGGAACGGGAGGATCGCCAGGCGGTGCGGGCGCGCCGGCCGGGGGCGGACGACGTGGCGCAACTGTTGTTCACGTCGGGCACGACCGGCGAGCCGAAGGGCGTCCTCCACACCCACCGCACGCTGTCCCACGGCCTGGCGGCGCATGTGCAGACCCTGGGCCTGACGGCGTCCGACACCGTCTGGGTGCCGTCGCCGCTCGCGCACCAGACGGGCTTTTTGTACGGGATGATGTTGTCGTTCTACCTCGGAGCCACCGGCGTCTACCAAGCGGTGTGGAACGTGGAAGACGCCTGCCGCGCCATCGAGACCTTCGGCGCCCGCTTCGTGCAAGCGGCGATGCCGTTTTTGGCCGACATTACGCACGCCCTGCGGCCGCCGAAAGGGCTGCGCCTGTTTGTCGCCACCGGCGCCGCCATCCCCCGCGGTTTGGCGCTGGAGGCGCGGGCCGCGTTGGGGTGCGAGGTGGTGGGCGCGTGGGGATCGACCGAGAGCTGCCTGGTCACCGTCGGCTACCCCGGCGATCCGCCGGAGAAGCTGTGGGGCACGGACGGCCGCGTGATCGGCGGTATGGAGATCCGCATCGTCGACGATGAGGGCCGGCCGTTGCCGCCAGGAACCGAGGGCAATTTCCAGGTGAAGACGCCGGCAATGTTCATCGGCTACCTGCACCACCCGGAGTGGACGCAGGCGGCGATGACGCCGGACGGGTTTTTCAACACGGGCGATCTGGCGGTGGTGGACGCGGACGGCTACCTGCGCATCACCGGCCGCTGCAAGGACGTGATCAACCGCGGCGGGGAGAAGATCCCGGTGGTGGAGATTGAGAACCTGCTGTACCAGCATCCGCGCATCCGCGACGCGGCTGTCGTCGCAATGCCCGATCCGCGCTTGGGCGAGCGGGCGTGCGCGTTTGTCGTGACGAAGGACGGCGGGCTGATGGAGCTGGCGGAGCTGACAGACTTTCTCGGCGCCAACGGGATGGCGAAGATCTACTGGCCGGAGCGCGTGGAGCCGATTGACGAGCTGCCGCGCACGGCCAGCGGCAAGGTGCAAAAGTACGTGCTGCGCCAGATGATCGCGGACAAGCTGAAGGCGGAAGCGGAGGCGGGTGCACCGGCACCGCCGGCGTGATCCGCGCGTGTGCGGGACGGTTGGGCGCGGCCACAAGGTCGGGTTTCGGACGGCCGCGGACAGCAGGATGGCCGTGCGCAAGACGGCCGTGCGACGGATGAGGAGGTGGCGCCGTTGAGTTTTGGGGCCAGGGACGGCGGGCCGGATGTGCGGGACGTGCCGGATGCAGCGGGCAGGGCTGGCGCCCAGGGCGCGCTTGGCGCGTTCGACGGGGGTGCGTCCGACGCGGGTGCGTACGCAGCCCTGATGGACGAGGTGCGGGCCTTCGTGCAGGGTCCGGCGCGGGCGTGGGGCGAGCAGATTGAGACCACCGGCCGGCTGCCGGACGGGGTGTGGGAGGAGCTGCGCGATCGCGGCTACCTTCGCCTCGCGGCGCCGACGGCGTACGGCGGCCGCGGCCTGCCGTTCACCGCGTACCTGGCGCTGCTCGAGCAGTTTGCTCAGATGCACGGGTCGTTGCGTGTGATTGTCCACGTCTGCAACGGATTGTGGCGGTCGCTGGATTACGCCGCCACGGAGGCGCAGCGCGAGCGGATTGTCAAGCCGTTTGTGGCGGGCCGGCGGCGCGTCACGTTCACGCTGACCGAGCCCGACTCCGGCTCCGGCACGGACATCCGGACCACGGCCCGCCGCGAGGGCGACGAGTACGTCTTGAACGGGCAGAAGTGGATGATCATCTTCTCAGACGTGGCTGACGACTTCCTTGTGTTCTGCCGGCTCGAAGGCACGCGCGGCGCGGAGGGCACGCTGGCGCTGCTCGTGCCGCGAGACGCGCCGGGTCTGGAAATTCGTCCGATGGCGCCGGCGATGGGCGTCAGCGGGACGCAGCACGGCCACCTGGTGTTCACTGACTGCCGCGTGCCCGTGTCGAACCGGCTGGGTGCGGAGGGTCAGGGGCTGGAGATTGCGTTCGCCGGCTTCCTGGACCCGAGCCGCATCGGCGTTGCCGCCACCTGCGTGGGACTGGCTTCCCGCGCTCTGGACCTGGCTGTCGATCACGCCCGCCGCCGCATCACCTTCGGCAAACCGCTGGCCAAGCGGCAGACCATCCAGATGTGGGTCGGCGAGATGGCGACCGACATTGAGGCGGGCCGGCAGCTGTACCTTCACGCGGCGCGGGCCTTCGAGGAAGGGCGGCCGGCGACGGTCCCGGCGGCGATGGCGAAGCTGTTTTGCACCGACATGCTGCAGCGCGTGACCGACAAAGCATTGCAGATCCACGGCGGCATCGGGTACTTCCGGTCGTCGGAAATTGAGCGGATTTACCGGGACGCCCGGATGCAGCGGTTTGAAGAGGGCACGGCGGAGATTCAGAAGATGGTCATCGCGCGCGAGCGGTTGCGGAAGACGTGACGGGGGACGGCCGGCCAAGGCGCGAGGAGCACCGGCACCGGCGTGTGAGCATCTGCATGTGAGGAGACGACGGGCGGAGCGCCGTGGGGCGACCAGCCGGGAGGAGCGATGAACGTGATTGTGTTCATGCGAGATGGCGGATCGGGCGGCGAGGCGGAGTTGGCAGCGGTGGTGAAGGCGTTGACGGATCGCGGCTTTGCCTGTCACGCGGTGAACGGCGGCGTCCGGGCCGTGGTGGTGCAGGGCGGTGACGCCGAGGCGGAGCGGTTGGTGCTCGGCATGCCCGGGGTTCATCGCGTGGTCCTGGCGCACCCCGGGTACGCGCTGGCGAGCCGGGAAGTGCATCCGGCCGACACCGTGATCCGCGTCGGCTCCGTGGAGATTGGCGGCCAGGAGCCGGTCATCATGGCGGGACCGTGCTCGGTCGAGTCGCTCGACGGGCTCCTCGAGGTCGCCGAGCAGGTGCGCGCCGCCGGGGCGAACGTCCTGCGCGGCGGGGCGTTCAAGCCGCGCTCCTCCCCGTATTCGTTTCAGGGCCTCGGCGAGGAGGGCCTGAAGTACCTCGCCATCGCCCGCGAGAAGACCGGGCTGCCGGTCATCTCGGAGGTGATGGAGCCGGACGCGGTGGGTCTCGTCGCTTCCTACGTCGACATCCTTCAAATAGGCGCCCGCAACATGCAGAACTTCTCGCTCCTGCGGGCGGTGGGCCGCTCCGGCAAGCCGGTCATGCTGAAGCGTGGCCTGTCCGCCACCATCGAGGAGTGGCTGATGGCGGCCGAGTACATCCTGGCACAGGGTAACCCAAACGTGATGCTGTGCGAGCGCGGCATCCGCACGTTTGAGACGTACACCCGCAACACGTTGGACCTGAATGCGGTGCCGGTGGTGCGCCATCTCTCGCACCTGCCCGTGATTGTCGATCCCAGCCATGGCGTCGGCAAGTGGCGCTACGTCAACGCGATGGCGCGGGCGTCCATCGCCGCTGGGGCACACGGTCTCATTGTGGAGGTCCACGCCAACCCGGACAAGGCGCTGTCGGACGGCGCGCAGTCGCTGACACCCGCGCGGTTCGCACAAATGGTGCGGGAGGTCCGCTACATTGCCGCCGCGCTGCGGGCGATGGACGGGGCAGAACCGCCTGCGGACGCTGCGGCAGGGGCGGAGGCAGTGTCTCTGTCTGCAGGTGCAGGTACCGGGTCGGGGACGCTGGTGACGGTGTGAAGCTGAGCCGCTGTATCCCGCAATATCGGTTTGTTAAGGTCGGTTGCTGTTTAACTGCGCTGGCAATTGGTCAATTTTCTCTCGTGAACCCGTCCCATTCAACTCACAATCTTTCGGATAGTGAAGTACAACGTGAGTAGAAATGACAACGTGATTTGCGTCCGGAATGGGGTGATTTCCAATAGGCGGCAAGAACTTGATGGTACGGCCAAACATTCGCAGGTATACCTCTCGAATGGATTCAGATGCTCCGAAAAAATATGGTACCCACCAGTTCAGAACCTGTAGGGTAAGCCATATTGCATAAAATACCAAGGAGATACGTAAAGACCACTTACTTCGTCGAAAAGTCCAAATGACGAGCGTGATTTGAACAATCCCTAATACCAAATCAAACGGCTGTTGCGAATTGCCGTATGAAAAATCATTCCACGGATATAGTGACACCCACTCGACGATTTGAAAGTATATCAAGAACACAATCTGCGGAACGACAACACGGATGGACGCGTTGTTCATTGTCGTATCCTCCAGCGCCATTCCTCTTGCCAAGCTGCGCGTCCCGACTGGGTGGAGCCGACCGACCTTTGGGAGCAGCCTGTCGGAGTCTTGTCAATCTTGGGAAAACCGGCTCCGTGGAGCGACCCCGCGTCTCAAGGGCCGCCCTTTGCCACCGTTACCGCTTGAACGCCGCCGCGCCGTCGTCGACGAAGTAGGCGTGGCCGTTCACGAACGACGCGTCGTCGCTCGCGAGAAACGCCACCACCTTCGCCACCTGCTCCGGCTTGCCGAACTCGCCGCGCATGTGGGCGCGTTTGAGGATGTTCCAGGCGTGTTCGTTCTCGCGCCACTGGTCCACCAGCGGCGTGTCGATCATCCCGGGTGCCACAGCCACCACCCGAATGTTGTACTTCGCGAGTTCCAGCGCCGCGGCCTTGGTCATCGCCACGACGGCCGCTTTGCTGGCGTGGTACGGGAGCTGCCGACGGTCCACGATGTACGCGTAGATGGACGCCGTGTTGATGATCACGCCGCCCGTCTCCCTCATCGCCGCTGCGGCCGCCTTGATCCCGTAAAACACCCCGTCCTGGTTGACGCGCACCACTCGGTGGTACTCCTCGACGGGCATCTCCAAAACGCTGTCGCGCCCGTCGCCAAAGACACCCGCGTTGTTGAACATGATGTCGAGCCGCCCGTAGGCGTCGACGGTGCGGCGGACCAACGCCGTCACGCTCTCGAATGACGTCACGTCGGTCCGGCAAAACTGGGCGATCCCGCCCGCCTCCTCAATCAACCGCACCGTCTCCCGGCCGGCCGCCTCGTCGATGTCCGCCACGGTCACCCGCGCGCCCTCGCGGGCGAACAGCTGCGCGGTGGCCCGCCCAATGCCGCCGCCACCCCCCGTGACGATAGCCACTTTATTGACAAATCGCATGGATGAACCTCCCAAGGTGATGTGAGATGTGTTGTTGATGAAGGCTGTCAACTGTCGTTGAGTGTCATGCAACGGCGAGTGCTGACAGACAGCGGGCGGTTCTGCTCGCGCTGCATCCAGGGATCAGATACCTTCCACCGCACAGATCCGCTCCCGCCATTCGTCCGGGACAGGTGCCGGGCGTCCAGAGGCGGGATCGACATTGACGTAGACCGTCTCTGCGTCGAGCAGCCGCTCGTCCTCCCGGCTGATCACAAACTGCAACGTCAGACTGGTCCGTCCCAACGCCTTTGTTCGCACCCACACGTTCAGTGCATCGTCAAAGCGAGCCGGCCGGTGAAATTCCAGCGTCGTCTTCACGATCACCGTGTGCAGGATGCTTCCAGGGTCAACGCCAAGCCCGCTGCGAAGGTACTCAAAAAACGCGCAGTCCAGGTAGGTGAGATAGTTGGCGTTAAACACAATTCCCTGGGCATCCACCTCCGCCCAGCGAACTCGCAGCGGATACGCAAATCGGAATCCGTCCATAAGAACAACCCCTCGTAATGAAACGACGTTAGGAGAGACCAGAACAGATCTGATCACGCAATCACGCATCGGACCAGGCATGGAGGAGCAAGTCCAGCGGAGCTCGCGCGGTACCTCATTGGTTCACAATTTTCCTTCCTTCACAGACGGCACCACGCGGCTTGCCCTCGTATCATTCTACAGGGGTTGGGGGATTCGTTTCAAAGGTGGATCTGTGCAAGATCCCTGTCAAGTTTCAGTAGGGGAGACCTCATTGGCTACCGTGCTTAGGTCACGGAATGGGGCGATCACGCCAGTCCCCGAAGCATATCTTCACCCACGTCCGTCTGCGTGCGGACCCAGCAAGTCCGGGATATGGACATGCACACCAGACATCATCTCCGGGTCGTAGATTCTGAAGGTCTTACCGCGCGGCAATGCGGTAAGCGTCAAAGCCCCCACACCTTGCGTTTCTCCAACCGTCGTGCGACAGTCATGGACGGCAACAATCAGCCCCGCCAGGAAACCCAGCGGGGCGATTTCTCAT
>JADGIC010000097.1 GCA_019683615.1 Alicyclobacillaceae bacterium
CAGGCAAAGGGTCCTTATTGAGCGAATTATTACGAATACAGAAAAGTATGATATACTGAATATACGAATGAAATCAGGCCGTTCCCTCGGGGCGTTTGCGAAGGTCGATCGTGCAGGGGGTTCATTCGGGTCCGTCATGGAGGGGTAGCAGGTGAAGTTTGTCTATACGAACATTTTGCCGTACAGGGACCTGCCGGAGGACTTTGCGGAAAAGTACGAGTCGAGCTGGGTGACGGTACCGAGTCATTTGTACAACCGCGAGAAGGGGCACCAGGCCTTCAACGACTACATTGATCAGTACGAATTCGCCATCGACCTGGGGTTTGACGGCGTGGGCTTCAATGAACACCACAATAGCGCATACGGGATGGACAACTCTCCGAACTTAATGGCCGCCATGATTGCACGGAAAATTCGGCAAACGGAGAAGACGTGCATCGCCCTCCTGGGTGACAGCATTGCGCTGTACAACCCGCCCATTCGCGTGGCTGAAGAGATGTCCATGCTCGACACGGTCACCGGTGGTCGTCTCATTGCTGGTTTCCCGGTCGGCACCTCCATGGACACTAACTTTGTGTACGGTGTACCGCCTGCGGAACTTCGCCCCCGGTTTTATGAGGCGTTGGACCTCATCCAGCAAGCCTGGACGCGCAAGGAGACGTTTGCTTTCAACGGGCGGTTCACCCAGCTTCGCTACGTGAACATCTGGCCGCGACCGTATCAATCCCCGCATCCGCCGATCTGGCTGCCGGGCAGCGGGAGTTTGGAGACCTGGGAGTACTGCATCCGCAACGACCTGACATACGCGTATTTGAGTTACACGGGATGGCGGGATGCACAGCGCTTCATGAAAGGGTACTGGGAACTCCGCGACAAACTGGGCAAGGAACGCAACCCGTACTGGACCGCGTTCAGCCAAATGATCATTGTGTCGGAGTCAGATGCACGTGCCGAACACGACTTTGAGCAGCACGTGAAGTACTTCCACAACAAACTGTTTCGGATACCTGCGAAGTTTGCGGAAGCGCCCGGGTACCGCACGCCGAAAAGCCTGCTCAAGGGCGGCGTCAACCAGTTCGCCTTGCATGGCCAGCACCGGTATTCCGGTTCTGCGAAAGAGATCCGCTTCAAAGACTTGATTCAGAATGGCAGGCTGATTGCCGGATCACCGGCGACAGTGCGGGACATGTTGAAGGAAGTCATCCAGGATCTGCGGGTGGGCAATATTCTCACCAGTTTTCAAGTCGGATCAGCGCCCCAGCACCTGGTGTTGAAGAGCATGGAGTTGTTTGCCCGCGAGGTGATGCCGCACCTGAAGAACATTTGGGATGACGAGTGGCCGGTCGTGGGGTGGCCGAAGGTGGCGCACAACCGGCTCAACGAGGAGCAAGCAGTCCAACCCGTTCGGTGAACGTGATGGCAGCAGTTCACAACCTTTTTGGAGGAGGATACCGGCAAGATGTCCGTGCCAGAGATGATCACACTGTCTGTACAAGGGGACCATGTGGCGAAGGCGCTGGTGAAGGGGGAAGGGCATCCGGTTCTGTTCTTGCATGGGGCGGGCGGCTTACATTGGGACGAATACCTGGACGGCTTGGCGAAGCACCGCAAGGTCATCGCTCCCTACTTCCCGGGCACCCAAGACACCGATGGAAGCAATGAACTGGACCTTCGCGGCGTCGGCGACTTGGTTCTCTACTATTATGACGTGCTAGACGCCCTTGGCATCGACAGGGCCGATGTGATTGGGCATTCGTTCGGCGGCATGCTGGCAGCTGAGCTCACTGCAACGGACAACGACAGGTTTGACCACCTGGTGCTCATCGGCGCCGCAGGGCTTTGGAATCCGGACATTGACACGCCGGACTTGGGCACTGTCATCGCAGATCCACAGGATCTTCACAGACGCATGTTTGCTGACACATCCTCGCCCGTGGCCCAGCGTGCCGTCGCGTTGCCGGAGGATGAAGAGGAACGCGTACGGGCTGTCGTGGAACAGTTGATCATGATGGCCGAGGCATCGAAGTTTCTCTGGCCGATTCCCGACAAAGGGTTGGGTCGCCGTCTGCACCGGATTCGGTCGAAGACGTTGATCATGTGGGGTCAACGAGACGGTCTCGTGCCCGTCCAATACGCATATGAGTTCCAGAAGCGGATTGCCGGGTCACGCGTTGTCGTCTTTCCGGAGGCTGCACATTTCCCACATCTGGAGCAACTCTCCGGGGCTTTGGAGGCCACGTTTGAATTGCTGAACGCGTAATTGTTCCGCCATGCAGTTGTCCTTCGGCGTATGCACAGAGGAGTCTGTGCTCACGTACATTGTGGATGGGTTCCCGGGCTGACCGCACCGGATTGAGAAAGGGTGGGACGACGTCGTCGTCACACCCGTTCCACTGCTCAGAAGCTGGCTGCGTTGATCCAACGTACCGACAGCCGGGTCAGTCCGAGGAACCCGTTGAAGTTGCTGACCGGGACAGACAACGGTCTCGCCTGCTACCCAGGACAGCCAGGCCGTGACGGCGTCAGGTCCACCACCGCCTCCAGCAGCGGTTGCCGCAGATGGCCTGCCGGTGTCCAACCACTGTAGCGCACGCGGACCACGGTTTCAGGCACGACCCAGCGGGCGCCAAGGATACGCCGGGGAACCTCGGCGAACGGGCACTGTCTGGTCGCTGTCAACGCCTTCGTCAGCGCCCGCCAAGCGTCAGCGGAAAGGCGGCCGCGGCCCGCGTGCCCCACGTAGTTCAGCCGTCCCGCTGCATCGATGTGCCCGAGCAGGACCGCGTTTGCCTGTCCGGCATCGTTCACGGTGTATCCGCCGATGACGGCATAGATGTCCGCCCAGTGCTTGATTTTTCGCCATACGTCCCGCTTCTGGCCAATCAGGTAGGGTGAGTCGAGCCGCTTGCTGACCACGCCTTCAAGTCCTTGCTGACCGACGGCGTAAAACAACAGCCGGCCCTCTTGGTGGGACGCCACCCGCTGCACGGCGTCATTCGGCTCCACCACCCGGTTTAACAGTTCTATCCGCTGTGCGAGCGGCCAGTCAACCACCCACCGCCCGTCCCAGTAAAGGATGTCAAACACCATGTACACCACCGGTACTTCCAGCTTGAAACACGGCGTTCCTTCCAGCCGGCGCATGCCATCCCGCCGCATTACTTGGTAAAACGATGGCTTTCCGTCCGGTCCAAACGCCACGACTTCTCCGTCGAGCAGGGCTGAGTCAGCTCGCAGGTAGCCAGGGGTGGCACAAAGCTCCGGATAATGGCGGGTGCGATCCCGGCCGCGCCGGTTCCACAGGCGCACGCCGTCGGCTCCCTGGTACACCATGACGCGGACCCCGTCCCATTTGACCTGCGAAATCCACTGCGGACCTTCCGGAACCTCTTCGCAGCTGACCGGCTCCATCGGGAGGACCTGAGACGGTTTAACTTTCGTCGGCGCGGCGGGTGGCAAGCGCCTGCACCTCCTGACTTGTCGGGCCCGCAGTGTACACACCGGCCGTTCCAGCAGACAGCACCGGTTTTCTGCGCCCGCCGGTGGTACCGCCTACTCGCGCAGATACGGCTCCACGGTTTGGATCAACTGTTGCAACGCTCTCGACTGGGCTTCGTACGCCTGTTTGGCGGATACGTTTTGGGTCTGCAGCGAAAACGTCTCCAAATCGGCTTGAACCTTTTTAAGGGTGGCCAGTACCAACGGCTTTGATTTGACCCGAGGTGGTTTCAAGGTGTCTGTGTACAGGTCGACGTACAGGTTGCCCTTGCCATCCAACTGGGCCAGAAACACGTCCTTGTAATCCTCGGCCCCTTGTTTGCGCAGTTCCCCCAACAGCCAACCCTGCGAATACCCCAAGTCTGCGAGCGTCTTCTCCAACAGGTGACCATCCAGAATCACGATGCGCGGCGCCGCCTCGTTCTCCGCCGGCACCCCTTGCAACACTGGCGTCAGCGGCTGTTGTTCCGTCTTTTTCATCACGCTCAAACTGCCGTCCGTCTCCAACACGCCAAACTCGACGTCCGCCAGCTTGAACGCGTTCTTCGCCCGCAACATGGTCATCATGTCATTGATGCTCATCCGCGCCTTGCGCAAGTTTTGCTCCAGCACCTGGCCCTGTTCAATCAACACCGTCGGCCGGCCGTGGACAAGGCTGCGAAAACCGTTAGACTTCATGCCCAGGTAGCCGATCGCGAACGTCAACCCTCCCCACACTGCCAACGTGATCACCCCGTCCAGGGCGGGGAGGGAGTGATCGAGCGATATCATGGCGGCCAATGACCCGACTGCCACACCCGCAACCACTGCAAACTTCTGTCCGACCAGCCGGTTGGCGAAAATCAGCGCGGCAAATGCAATCACCGACCGCAACACAACATCCAGGAACTGCGGCAACGTCCGATCCTCCGTTTCGTGGGAAAACTCCGTCTTTGGCGTTTCCATCCCCGTGGGCAGATATGCACACATAAGGCAGGGGAGCGGTGGAGACATTGGTACTGAGGTACTGACGATGCTTCGGTACTGAATCATGCCTCGAAGGAGGGGTTGTCGTGAGCATGCAGTTGCCGCCGCGGGGGAACCAGCCTGGGATGCCGGAGATGGCGCCCGCCAGCGCGCAACCGGCGATGGCGGAGCCGCCCGCGGTGATTACCGTAAAAGACTTGTCGTATCTGAAGGATGCGATGTCCTGGCTGTTGTTGGCCGCCAAGAAGTGCCGGCATTACGCCCAGGAGTGCAGCGACCCGGCGGTTGCTCAGATCATTGACCAGATTGGCCGGCTCCACCAGCGCCACTACCAGTTGCTTCTGAAACACTGTCAGCACAACAACGCGCAGGCGATGGCCGCTGTCCCTGCCACGCAATGAGGTGTGGCAGGGCGGTGCAAGGCAAAGTCCGCTAAGCTACGTTGTGCGCGAGAGGAGGAGACGACATGCAGCCCAACTCCAACGTGATTGCCAACCCCAAGTCGGCTGCAGAGCCGGCGGTGAAGGGGCCGGAGATGAACGACAGGGATCGGTTGAATGATGTGTTGGCGACGGCCAAATACCTGACAGACGGTCTCAATTCAGCCGCCCGGGAAGCCAGTCACCAGCAGTTGCACCAGGACCTGATGACGGTATTGACCGAGACTCACCAAGCCGCGCGCGATGCGTTCAATGCCATGTTCCAATTTGGGTGGTACAAACTGGAACATGAAACGCAGAACAAGCTGGACCAGGCGCACCAGCAGTTTCAAAATTACACGGCGCAACTGCCGTACCCGAACACCATGCAGTAACCAGGCGTCGTCGGGCGGGGCTGAACCAGGATACCCCGCCCAGTGCTTGGGACCTCACGTCATCCAGTGCCTCTTCAGCCGGCCTTCCACTGCAGCTCCCGACTTTCTCACACCCGGTGGGCAAACTCCGCGGAATCTGCTATCTTTACATCGAAGCTTTGCTCGGACCGAAGCTTTGCTCGGACCGGGGCGCTTGCGCGGGCTGGGAGGATGAATCGGGGGAGGATGGCGCGTTGAACTTGCAGGGGACGATGCAGATCGGGGCGGACGGCCACCTGTGGATTGGCGGCTGTGATGCGGTGTGGCTGGCAGAGCAGTTTGGCACGCCGCTGTTTGTCTACGACGAGCAGTTGTTGCGCGAGCGCATCCGGGCGTTTCACGCGGCGTTTCGCGCGGCCGGCGTGGAACGCTATCAGGTGGCGTACGCTTCGAAAGCGTTCTGCACCGTCGCCATGTGCCAACTGGTCACCGAAGAGGGGTGCACGCTGGACGTGGTGTCCGGCGGTGAGCTGTACACGGCGCTGTCCGCCGGGGTTCATCCGTCCCGCATTCACATGCATGGCAACAACAAGAGCCGCGAGGAACTGGAGTACGCCATCGACGCCCGCATCGGCACCATCGTCGCCGACAACTTCTACGAATTGGAGCTGTTGGAGGAGATTGCGGGGCGCCGGGATTTGACCGTGGAAATCCTCCTGCGCATCGCTCCTGGAGTCGCGGCGCACACGCACGAGTACATCTCAACCGGCCAACAGGACAGCAAGTTTGGCTTCGACTTGGAGAGCGGCCAGGCACGGGCGGCCCTCGAAGCCGTCCAACGGTTGCCGCACGTACGCTTGGTGGGGCTGCATGCGCACATCGGATCGCAAATATTCGACAGCGGCGGCTTTGTGCTCGCGGTGGAACGGCTGGCCGGCCTGTACGAACAGGGAATGGCGCTCGGCCTGCCGCTGCGCGTGCTGAACGCCGGCGGGGGATTTGGCATCCGCTACACCGCCGAAGACGATGCCGCCCCCATCACCTCTCACATCCGGGCCATCACGGATGCCGTGCGCCGCTCGTTTGCGGCCCGGTCGCTGGAACTTCCTGAGATCTGGGTGGAGCCCGGACGCAGCATCGCCGGGCCGGCAGGGGTCACGCTGTACACGGTCGGCAGCCAGAAGGAGATTCCCGGCGTTCGTCGGTACGTGGCGGTTGACGGAGGTATGACGGACAATCCGCGGTTGGCGTTGTACGGGGCGCGCTACGAGGCGGTGCTGGCCAACCGGGTCGGCGAACGGGCGGACACCGTTTGTTCTGTGGCGGGCAAGTGCTGTGAGACCGGAGACATGGTGATTTGGGACGCCCCTCTGCCGGAGCCGCGGCCCGGCGACATCCTCGCGGTGTTCGCGACGGGAGCGTACAACTACTCGATGGCAAGCCACTACAACCGGATTCCGCACCCGGCGGTGGTGTTCGTGCGGGACGGCCGCGCCACGCTCGTTGTGGAGCGGGAGACATGGGCGGACGTGGCCCGCTTCGACCGGCCGCTGTCGTACAAAGCGGCGTACGCCTGCCCGCAGGGGCGGTACCCGTCCCCTTCGCCCGGATCTCCGCCGGAGGGCGACGCCGGCGCCTGGACGCCGGCCTCGTCGGCAGTATCGGGACCATCTGCGCCTGCGCGCCGGTAGCCTTCCCGCAGTCGCTGCCTCTGCTGAGCGGCGGGGCGGCGGGACCGGCCGGCTGTTCAAGGTCCTTCGAGCTGCGGGGATGCGTTGTCCTTGACGTCGTTGTCAAGCACCGGTTGGCCGATCGGTATCCAGTTGTTCATCACCAGCCACACGTTCCAAGCGAGGTCGGCCTGGCCGTACATGGTGCCGGCCACGCTGATGTTCGGGGAATTGGCATCCCACGCGTTCTGCATGTTCTGGCCGTTGAATACGCCTACACCGTTGGACGATCCGCCGAACTGCACAGCCCCCAAGTTGACGATGGCGGCCACGCCTTCACCTGCTTTCCGCGAAGACAACGAGCGGGGCGGGGGGTGGTACGGGCGCGGCAAGGCTGACAGCGGTCATGCCTGCGCGCCGCTCGCGTGGCTTTATGGGCCTATCCACATCTGCGCCCCGTTCATCTTCCAGTCTTGGTCTACCAGCGGTTGTCCGACCAGGGTCCACATCCACAACCCGGTCAGCCACGATTGGAATACGCATGCCCCACCCATCAGGACGCCGCCAGCGCTGATGTGGGGGGCATGGGAATCCCAGTCGTTCTGCATATTCTGCCCGTTGAACAGACCGGCGCCGTTGGACGCGCCGCCTATCCAAATCTGGCCAATCTCCACAAAGGCGCTCATGGTTGCCTCCTGGACAAAGACTGCCGCCCTGTACCGGTAGCACATCCGCTCAGGTGTGCCGGCGCATGTGCCGGCAGACGGGTGGGACGACGGAGACGGCTGGGGCGGCGCACAGCTCGGCGGCGCTCAAGGGTCAGGCCATGAAGTGTGCCGACAGGTTGCCTTTCACGTCGCTGTCGAACGTGGGTTGGCTGAAGATGCTGGCATCCCACATCCAGCACACGGTGCAGGACGCCGAGTTGGCATCTCCCATCAGCGTGCAGTAAGCGCTCGCGGAGGGTGTGTGGGAGTCCCACGAATTCTGGATGTTTTGGCCTGAGAACACCCCGACGTTGTCGCTCCATCCGCCCGATTGAATTCGTCCCAGTTGAATCCAGACCACGGCTCTCCCCCCATCCTCACCACAACGTATGTGGAATGTGTGCGGGCGGTGCCCGCAGCCGCGAAGCGGTGTGGCGGGCGGCGGCGTCCGCCAGACGGCCGGCCTGCAGGAATGTAGAGGAGGCAGGGAGGCGGGTCCGGGGCGTGGTATAATGGTTGGGAAATCTGGCGAGGGGAGAGACCCGGAGTGAGCGAGGTGCGGGAAAACCTGCGCGCAAGTCTGCTGCAACTGATCACCGAGACGTCAACCAACCTGCCGCCCGACGTGCGGCGCGCCATCAAGCGGGCGCAGCTGCAGGAGGAGTTCGGGTCGCGTGCGGCGCTGGCCTTAAATACCATCGTTGACAACATCGTGTCGGCCGAGGAGGACGTCCAGCCCATCTGCCAGGACACGGGCATGCCGACGTTCATCGTGCACTGTCCGGTCGGCTTCAACCAGCTGGAGCTGGCGGAAGACATCCGCCACGCCGTACGCGAGGCGACGCGGTTGGGGAAGCTGCGCCCCAACTCCGTCGATCCGCTGACGGGCAAGAACAGCGGCGACAACCTCGGCCCGGGGACGCCGGTGATGCACTTCCACCAGTGGGATTGGGATGAGGTGGAAATTCGCCTGATTTTGAAGGGCGGCGGTTGTGAAAACAAGAACATTCAGTATGCGCTGCCGACGGATCTGCCGGGCCTCGGGCGGGCCGGGCGCGACCTGGACGGGGTCCGCAAGTGCATCCTGCACGCGGTGTACCAAGCGCAGGGGCAGGGGTGCAGCGCCGGGTTCATCGGGGTCGGCATCGGCGGCGACCGCACGTCCGGCTACGAGCTGGCAAAGGAGCAGTTGTTCCGGCCCGTGGACGACGTCAACCCGGACCCGCGCCTGGCCGAGTTGGAGCAGTACATCATGGAGACGGCGAACCGGCTGGACATCGGTACGATGGGCTTCGGTGGCAAGGTGACGCTGCTCGGCTGCAAGGTCGGCG
>JADGIC010000098.1 GCA_019683615.1 Alicyclobacillaceae bacterium
GGGACCGGGGCAGGAGCGGACCACCTCCCTGACAGCCGGTCCCCGGTTGTTTGCGATGAGAGAATGCGGGTCCGTCAGGCGATGACCCGAACCCAGCGAAACGCAGGAGCCGAATTCGGCTGATGTGGAGAGAATATTCGATTGACGCAATCGATTTTATATTTTATTTTAGCAATAAGTCGGGGAGATGCTTCGAAACCCGAAAGGGCACCCGGTCGTTCGCCCAGCGGATAATGCATTTGTTGCATGCGAATGCAGACGTCCGGTTCCAAGGTCGAAGACCGAAGTGTGCATGAAAGCAACACCAAGGCGGGGTGAGCGGACCAGGTTGCTGAGCATCACGGATACCGGCCGCGGGTACCAACATTGAGATCGGGCGCAGGGTGTGTATTCCGGCTGTCCTGAAGCGGACCCGCAGGAATATCGAAGGGGTGCACAACGTATGCAGGGCGTCTCAAGGGGTTTACAGGCAGCGCTGTCGCAGTTGGCGGCTGGTCGCCCTTGCCTCATCGTCGACGACACAAAACTCGAACCGGAAGCCGCAATGATGGCGGCGGCAGAAGATGCTACGCCTGAGGTTGTGAACCTGATGCTGAAGCATGCCAGAGGCATGCTCGCCGTGGGGATGTTGCCGACGCGGGCGCGGTCCATCGGATTGCTTCGGCAAAACGGCGACATCGGGGCCGCTGAGGGTACAGCGAGGAATTACATGTGCTCGCTCGATGCGGAGGAGACGACGACCGGCATCTCGGCTTTTGAGCGGTCGTTTACCATCCGAAAACTCGTATCCGCGCCATCGTGTGAAGGCTTCAGGCGGCCTGGCCACGTTTTCCCGGTGGTGGGCGCAGCAGGGCTGCTGTACGAACGGGTCTCAGTCATAGAAGCCTCACTTGAGCTGGCTCGGTTCGCAGGCAAGGCCGGGATGACAGTGGTCTGCGACGTATTAGACCCGGAAGGTCGGATGGCCGGGGCTTCCTATTGCAATGCCCTTGCTGACAGTCTGAGCATGCCGTTGGTGTTGGTGTCGGACGTCATTCGCCATCGGTTGACCTCGGACGGGCTCGTGGCGTCGCGCTCTGTCTCCAACTATACGATCAACGGCGTCGCCCTGCAATGTTGGATGTACTGTGTTGCCGGCGAATGTTATCACGTGGTTATAAGGGCTCGGAACCACCGTACCATCATCCGCGAGATTGACGAGGGGCTTCAGAAATTGGCGGATGGTGTCTGGGATCAGGATGACGTGGAGGCGGGCGGAACGGCAGACACCTGGGGTTCACCGATTCGACGTGTTGAATCTGTCGTTGAGAATGCCCGGTCCGTGGTCGTGTTTCACACGGGGACGGCCGTCCGTGCGGCGGCGGTGCACCGCGTGGCATATCAACTGGCACTGGCGGACGTTCGGACAAGCGTCGTCGGCCGGACACAGAATCCCCCGTATTGGGGATTGCATACGGAGAGCATCACCTCCTGACAACACGCCGGGTTGGCCCTTGCTAACACGTTCAGCGGCGGCGTCTGCAATGCTCCGAACGACGGCTTGGCTTGAGCACAGGTTTTGTTGTGAATCCATTCGATCCACCGCAGTATCCGATAGTCATCACAGCTTGGAGGGACATCAGATGCAGAGTGCATTTGATTCGATGGAATTTCGCCGTGCGCTCGGGTGTTTCGCCACCGGCGTGACCGTGATCACGACACCGACCGATGAAGGTGCGGTCCACGGGATGACAGCGAATGCGTTTACGTCAGTGTCGCTTGAGCCCCCCCTGGTGTTGGTCTCCGTCGACCGGAAGACCAGGACCCACGGCCTGATTGCCAGTTCCGGCCGGTTTGCCGTGAACATCCTGCGGGAGGATCAGGCGCCGGTCTCTCAGCACTTCGCCGGCAAGCCGAATCCTGATGTCGAACAAGGATTGGCGTACGCTTGGTACGACGACATTCCGTATTTGGAGGACTGTCTCGCGTCTCTCGCATGTAAGTTGTGGGCGAGCTATGACGGTGGAGACCACACGTTGTACCTGGGCGAAGTGTTGAACATAGTCGTGCGTGACGGCGATCCGCTGCTGTTCTTCCGCAGCAAGTACCGCCAGATTCAGCCGTGACGCCGGACACGATGCCCGCCGAACCGCACAGGCTTGCGCCGGCGAACGTTCGAGACGGTTGAAGCGGCCATGGGCGAAATCCGAGGGATACGCTGTCCGGATGTGACGGCTGGATGTTGAGAGCGTTCTCGGACTGAATTCCAAATAGGTTTTACGGAACGAAGGGCGTACCGAACGCAGCAGTTGTGGCGGTTACGCCTTTCGTGCTGGACTGGTATCGGACCCGTCCGGGTGTGTGGAACAGAAGGGAATGTGACGGAATGAACGCACAGCTAGATGCGCAGGTGCATACGGGTACGGAGGTGTCACCCCGCAGGGCGGGACAGTGGCGGACGGCGTTCATCCTCGGGGTGCTCACGGCGCTAGGGCCTTTCTCGATTGATATGTACCTGCCTTCTCTCCCCCAACTGACTGCCGACCTCCACTCAACGGCGTCCGCCGGACAGCTGACACTCACGTTTTGCATGTGTGGCCTGGCGTTGGGACAGCTGATAGCGGGTCCTTTGAGTGACGCGCGGGGGCGCCGCGTTCCCCTGATTGCAGGACTCTTGGCGTACAGCGTGGCGTCTGGTGTGTGCGCGATGGCGCCGGCGATGTGGGTGCTGATTGTGCTCCGGTTTGTGCAAGGGATGGCAGGCGCAACCGGCATCGTGATAGCGCGGGCCATTGCCAGGGACCTGTATGACGGGCCGCAGCTGACCAGGTTTTATGCGATGATGATGGTGGTTGGCGGCGCAGCCCCCATGGTTGGTCCGGTCTTCGGCGGGCAGGTCTTACGCTTTGCTTCGTGGCATGGCGTCTTTGGATTTTTGACCTTTGCTGGCTTGGCCATGGCGCTGATGGTGACGTTTTTGATGCCCGAGAGCCTGCCACCGGAACGGCGCTTGCGGGGTGGTATTCGCAAAACCGTCCAGACCATGGTGGATTTGTTCCGCGACTGGCGGTTTGCGGGGTTGGCATATACGCAGGCGTTGACCTCCGCAGGGATGTTTGCCTACATTTCGGCATCGCCGTTTGTCTTCCAAGACGTATTTGGCGTCTCTCCCCAATGGTACGGGGTCATCTTCGCGACGAATGCGCTCGGGTTCATCGTCGCGGGACAGGTGACGAGCAGGCTTTGCATCCGGTTCGGCGAGCAGCGGCTGTTCACCATCGGTGTGTGGGTGTCATTTTGCGCCTCCGTTGTGCTGTTCGTGACCACGCACATGCGGCCGTACCTGTTGGCCATCTGGATTCCGGTGTTTGCCACGGTGACCAGCGTCGGAATCGTGGGACCTGCGGGATCGTCCCTGGCGATGCAGGCCAAGGGGGAAACTGCGGGGAGTGCAGCAGCGTTCTTGGGCGTCCTGCAGATGTTCACCGGCGCCTTGGCCGTTCCCCTGGTCGGCCTGGGGGGCAGTCACGCCGTCGGACCCATGGGCGTCGTCATCGCGGTTTGCGAAGTGTGTGCCATCACCTGCTGTGTCACGCTGGTACGGCGGTGGAGCGTCGGCGTGCCACGGTCGCGGATGGGTTGACGGGGTGGCGCTGGTTCGGCGTGCATCGCCCACCGGCTGCAGGGCGCGTGGATGGCACGTCGGTTCCAGCTAACTTTGGCCTGTGGCGCAAAAGGGCGGCCCAGAAGTCCCCGGGCCGCCCTGGGTATGTACAGGCGCACAGACAGGCGCACAGACGTGGTACCGCACTGCCATCGCCGTTGCGGAGATGTCTACGTTACAAGAACATGCTCAGGTTCATGACCGACAGGACGGCTTGGTCAGGGTACACGGTCCGGCGGGCAATCCGCCACTGGCCGTCCACCTGGCGGAGGATGTCCTCCCGTTCACCGAACAGTTCTTCGGTGCCTGGCTCGGAACTTCGGCTCCGCTTGAACAAGAAATAACTGCGTACCACGTATTCGTTCTCGCGCGGACCGGCTTCGACACGGATGTTGCTGACAAAGTGCCTTTGCCGGGGCGCCGGGTTTTCGGCCCAGGCGGATTTCGTGAATAGCCGCTGCGCCCGGATTGTGAGGCCGCTTTTGGTCTCCTCGACATAGGCCATATCGTTCACGATGTTGGTAGAACCAGGTTCATTCACGGTCGTCACGCGGACAGGCATCCTGTACACAATATCATCCGCCAACAGCTCGAGCCACTCGAGATATCGTCGATAATCAAGCAGGTAAGCCTCCCGGTACAGAAACTGGGCAATCGAATGGTGTACCTCGGCGTTCATCCGTCTTCCTCTCCTCATTCACGGGTCATCAAGTCCAGCCAAAACTCGTGCATGCTGCGTGCGACAGCGTCCGTGTAGGTCGTCGGATAGGCGACTCCGGGCCCGGGAAAGTTGGCATCGGGCTCCAGGTTTCCAAAACCCATCAGGTAATTGAGCACGTTGTTGTAGCTCAACGACTTATCTCGGGCCATGATGCCGCCACTGGCCTCGACAATGCGGGCCCAGTTCTCCGTATCGTCCTGTTCCAACGTGCCTGATGCGCCGAACGTCCGGAGAAATGCCTGGTACGACTTCTCCTTGTATGACTCGGGGAACGCTCTGTCAATCATGAACCACACCCAGATCTCCATGCGGTCCGGTCCTAGTGGCCGCCACACGCGGAAGTTGACGTGATTGTACTTGTACTCTTCGGAGCCGTTGACGGAGCTGATGAACGACAGATTCGGGTACACTCCGCCCACGAGAACCGTCGCGTTGCGGAAGACCTGAAGCTGGGCGGGCGACAAATTCCGCTCAAACATCGGCCACATTGCCTCGGGAGTACCTTGGAAGGGGTTTGGAGACTGTCCGGACTCCGTCGTGATGACGTTGATGCCATGTCCGTTACCCAGCACGACCTGGTGCCCGTAGGACGCGTACAGAGGGTCCTTGGGGGTGATGCCCATTTCGACCGTTGACCTGTGGGTCATCTGCACGTGGTAGGGATCGGCGGCGAAGTTTTCGCTCGTCATCTTCCAATTTCCTTTTGCAATCCACCGGTGGGGCACACCCCGCACTTCCATCCCACCGTCGCTGCGGCCGAGAATGATATCCAGGTACCACTTCATGTCACCCAGATATTCCTCGAGGGACATCGCGTTCGGGTCGAGGTTGGCGAAAATCATTCCCTGATAGCTCGCCAATCGCGGGATGGGTCGCAGTCCCCAAGCTTCCTTGTTCACGTTCTGTCCGAACACCTTGTTCCCGGCGACGATGCCAATGAGATTGCCGTCGAGATCATACGTCCAACCGTGATAAGGGCAGGTGAACGCCCGCTTGTTGCCGAAGTCTTCCGTGCACAGGCGCACGCCCCGGTGTGAACAGGAGTTGAGAAAGGCCTTGATTTGGCCCGTTTGCGTCCTTACGAGGAGCACCGGGTCGTTCACTATCCAACGGGTCACATAACTGCCGGGTTCCTTCAGCTCCGACTCGTGGCCCAGGAAATGCCAAGTTCGCGCAAAAATTTTCTCTTGCTCAAGCCGGAAAATGTCCGGGTCTGTGAGAACCCACTGCGGCAGATACCCTTCCGCCATCTTTTCTTTCAATTGCTGAATATCCTTCTGCGTTAGCGTCATGCCAATATTCACACTCCTTGGTCGGCGCACACGGGTGGTGCCACCGAACCGGCGTTGGCGCCATTTGAGATGAGTGAGAGATGTTCAACTCCAATTTATTAGCACAGACCGAATTACGCAAATTCACAGAAACAACAATTTGATTAGAATTGCAGGGCGAAATTGCGAGAGAAGGGCAAAAAAGGCCTATCATTTGCAGTTTTTTGAGTTGATTTACTATCTGAAATCATATATGATTCAGGTGTGATTCTTTTCAAGTGTTCACGCAATTAATTTGAATTATAACGGATTGGAGGTTACCGAATTGGACCAGGCTTTGTCGGTTCAGGAGCGCGTCAGAGGGTTTCTGGGGCGGGAACAAAAGATGTTGATTGGCGGACAGTGGGTATCCGCCGTATCCGGGAAGACGTTCCCCACCGTGAATCCGGCCACCGGTGAAGTGCTTGCCCACGTGCCCGACGGAGATGCTGCGGACGTGGACAAGGCGGTGCGAGCCGCTCGGCGGGCACTTGAAGAGGGCCCGTGGTCACGCATGACTCCTGCGGAGCGGTCTCGTCTGTTGTACAAACTGGCCGACAAAATTGAGGAGCGTGCAACCGAATTTGCTCAACTGGAGACGCTCGACAACGGAAAGACCATCCGTGAGAGCGCGAACATCGACATTCCGGGTACGGTAGAGCATTTCCGGTATTTCGCGGGCTGGGCCACGAAAATCACAGGGGAGACGATACCCGTCTCGGTGCCCGGGCATTTTCTGAACTACACGCGCCGTGAGCCGGTTGGCGTGGTGGGTCAAATCATACCGTGGAACTTTCCTCTGCTCATGGCCGCATGGAAAATTGCGCCAGCCCTGGCGTGCGGCAACACGGTCGTCCTGAAGCCGGCGGAGCAGACACCTCTAACCGCGTTGTTGCTCGGCGAGTTGATTCAAGAGGTCGGCTTTCCGGACGGAGTCGTGAACATCGTGACAGGCTTCGGGGAGACGGCTGGGGCCGCACTCGTGAATCATCCGGACGTCGACAAGATTGCCTTTACCGGTTCGACGGAAGTCGGTCGGAAAATCATGCAGGGTGCGGCAGGCAACATGAAAAGGGTGTCACTTGAACTCGGCGGAAAATCGCCGAACATCATCTTTCCTGATGCGGATCTTTCCAAGGCCATTCCCGGCGCCATCATGGGAATCTACTTCAATCAGGGCCAGGTTTGTGCGGCTGGGTCTCGTGTGTACGTGCAAAAGGGCGTCTTCGACAACGTCGTGAGTAACATGGTCGATTACTCGAAGTCCGTTCGTCTGGGACCAGGGATTGATCCTCAGTCAGAAATGGGGCCGTTGGTCTCCAACGAGCAGTTCAACCGCGTGATGCACTACATCGAGCGCGGCCGTGAGGAAGGTGCTGAACTCCTCTGCGGCGGGGCCCGTCCGGATCACCTGAGCAATGGATATTTCGTGCAGCCAACTGTATTCGTCGCGACGCAGAACGACCTGACCATCATGCGTGAAGAAATCTTCGGTCCCGTCGTCGTTGTTTCTCCGTTCAACGACATCGAAGACATCGTCAAGAAGGCCAACGACACGATGTACGGTTTGGCCGCCGGGGTGTGGACGAACGACATCCGCAAGGCGCACCGCACGGCCCATCTGTTGAAGGCAGGAACCGTGTGGGTAAATTGTTACAACCTCATCGACAATGCGTCCCCTTGGGGCGGGTTCAAGCAAAGTGGAATCGGCCGGGAAATGGGCCATTATGCACTGGAATTGTACACAGAGGTCAAGAGTGTTTGGGTCAATCTCGACTAAGCTTTCATGGAGACAGGGGGTCGAGAGCGTTGGAAGCGGACCGGCAGGTCCAGAAGGCTGTTGACGGCCATCTGATGTACCAGAAGGGTATCGAGAGTTTTCGGAAACTGTTTGGTGAAGACCAACTGGCGCAGGTACTGGCCGCAACCAACCCTTTCGATGAATCGTTCTACCGGATGTTGATGACGTACTGTTTTGGTGAGATTTGGGGCAACGAGGGCCTCACCTGGAAGCAGCGCAGCTTGAACAACCTGTGCATTCTCGCGGCTCTCAACCGCCCCCGCGAATTTGAAATTCACTTTCGCGGAGCCCTCCGAAACGGGTGCACACTGGACGAATTACGGGAAACGCTGTTGCAAATCGCGGTGTACGCAGGGATACCGGCCGGCGTCGAGGCGTTCCGCATCGCCCGGAAGGTCTTGGACGAAGAGGGGGTGCGGGTGTGACTTTCGATTCCATCGGCTTCATCGGACTTGGGAACATGGGCGGCCCGATTGCCGGCCATCTTTCCCAGGGCGATGTCCCCGTCATCGCCTACGACGTCGCGGGGACGGAGGAGCGCAAGCCTTTGTCCGCCCGGGGTGCGCGCAGCGTTGAAGAAGTCGCTGAAGCGGACGCCATCTTTCTGAGCCTGCCCGATGGCGGGGCGTGCCGGTCCGTGTGTTCGGCCATCGCATCCGCCCCCCGGCGAGCTGCGAAGATGGTGGTGGACCTCTCAACCATTGGCCCAGCCGCCGCTCGCGATTGTGCGGAAACGCTCAACCGGGCTGGCGTGCGCTACGTGGACGCTCCTGTCAGCGGCGGCCGGGCCGGTGCGCAGGCGGGAACGCTGACCATCATGGTGGCTGCGGACGAACGCACCGTGGAGTCGCTGCGGCCGCTGTTTGCGAGGTTCTCCAAAAACGTGTTTCACATCGGATCGGAGCCGGGACAGGGCCAGATGATGAAATTGGTGAACAACTTTCTCGCGGGAACAGTTCTGGCGGCAACATGTGAAGCGGTGGTGGCGGGCACTCGCGCAGGGCTTGACCTGCGGCAGATGGTAGACATTTTGAATGTCTCCACCGGCATGAGCTTCATGACTCGGCACGTGTTTCCGGAGAGTGTGATACCGGGGACGTTCGACACCGGATTTGCGGCTCGGTTGCTGTACAAGGATCTAGCCCTGTATGCGGAGGAAACGGCCAATTTGAAGGTTCCGAGAGCGATCATGGAGACCTCTTTGCAGATTTGGCGGGCATTCTTGGACACCTTCTCAGGCGGTGGCGATGTCGCGCACTTGTATAAGTACTTGGGTGAGAAGGTGGCCGGGTGAGCTTGCGATGTCTCATGGCCGCACCAGCGGCCGCTTGGAGGGAAGGGTGCTGTTCTGCTTGCGTGCGCCGGCAGTCTGTGGAGCTGCAGATATAACGCCCTCCCCGACCCGAAATTACGAAGGGAGCACTGTCCATGCACCGTGTCGTTGTCCTGTACTATCAGCCCGAT
>JADGIC010000099.1 GCA_019683615.1 Alicyclobacillaceae bacterium
CTCCCACCACTGTGTACCACATCGAGAACCCTCCGTAACCGAATGCACAACTGGTCCACGTTCACCTGTGGCACGACGTGAGCCTGCAAACGGGTATTTGCCTCCAAGACCAACTCCACGGCCGCGGCCAACTGCCGCTCGTCAGCCAACTGCGCCTGCTTGTCTGCCACTGCACGGTAAGCCGCAAAGGCCATCGCTTCCGTGTTGCCCAGACGACACTGCAAGACGTCTCGCAACCAACTCGCCAATATATAGAGACAGTCCGGCAAACCGCCGGACGCCGGAATCTGCATCAACCGTTCAGAGAGCAGCAAGGGCGGTTCCAAGCCGCCTAGGCAACTCTCCGTCCATTGTATCACCGCCTCGACAACCGCCGCAAACGCACTGTCGGTGGCCGCCGTTCCCGCCACCAGGCGGCCGTCTGACGGACCGGTCAGGCGGTACTCGAAACAGCGCGAAACAATCGTCGACAACACGCGGCTGGTACTGTCGGCCGTGAGAATCGCCACCGTCTCCCCGGACGGCTCCTCCAACGTCTTCAACAGGCGGTTGGCCGCCACCGGTGTCGCGCGATCGATGCCCGCCAGCACGTACACCGTGCGCCCCTTGTGCGGGCGCAGGCGAATGACTTCCTGCAGCTCTTCCACCGCGCTCACCCGCAACGAGGACCCTTCCGCCCGGAAGACGTGCACATCCGGATGAACGCCAGCGGCAAACCGCTGACAGTCCTGGCACTCGCCGCACGGCTTCGCGGAGCCGGTGCACACTAGCATCTGCGCGAGCCGGTTCGCAGCCGGCCACGTCCTCTCCTTCGGGCCCACCAACAGGATGGCGTGCGGCAACGTGCCTGCGCGCAGGTGTCGCGCCATCGCCGCCCATAACGGTTCGGCCCCCGCTTCCGGCCGATTCGCGCCTTCGGGTGCGGGCGGCCACGTGTCGTTCCTCAGGTCCCTGTCCGCTTGATCCATGCCCTCCAACCATCCTCCGCCACCAGTCGGCGGCAACGGTTGTGCGCTGGTGGATGCTCTCGCCTCAGACGCCCAGATTCTGCCTGAAACCGGGCGTCAGCTGAAGTGACGGGAATTAGAATTGATGAAACTGTTCCACATCCAGCACAAACACCGTGGCACCGCCGACCTGCACGTTCAACGGGTACGGCACGTACGACTCGACCTGCCCGCCCACGGGAGACATCGGAGTGACAATCTGCTCCCTGGACCGGCAGCTCGTCCGAATGATTTCCAGCACTTCCGAGACGCGCTCATCCGGCGTGCCGATCATGAACGTGGTATTGCCCGCGTGCAAAAAGCCGCCCGTACTGGCCAACTTGGTCGCGCGGACCCCCGTCTTCACGAGGTTCTGTGCCAATTTGGGGCTGTCCTTGTCCTGAACCACCGCGAGAATCATTTTCATTGCCGGCTTCACCTCCTGTTGAGGCCGCGACACCCCCGCAGCCTGGGCGCCCCGCCGCTGCGACCCGGCTACGCCGGGTGGTCCACGTCAACGCGTTCGCCGGTCCCCTTCGATTCCCAGCCACTTCGCCACAAGCTCCCAGATTTCCTGCTCCACCGCGTCCGGCGGACGCCCCGCGTCAATCACCCAAACCCGCTGCGGCTCGCTTGCCGCAATGCGGAGAAATCGTTCTCGCACACGGTTAAAATATTCAGACCCTCGTTGCTCAATGCGATCCGCTGCCCGCCCGGCCGTTCGCACCCGCTGCATGCCGAGCGCCACCGGCACGTCCAACAAGATGGTGCGGTCGGGCTGCAACCCGCCGGTTGCGAACCGGTTTACGGCCGCCACGGCTTCCGTGCCCAAAGCGAGCCCTTCGCCCTGGTAGGCGACGCTGGCGTCGACAAACCGGTCGCACAAGACGACCGCGCCTGCGGCGAGCGCCGGACGGATCACCTCTTCCACGAGCTGGGCCCGCGACGCCGCGTACAACAACGCTTCGCTGCGCGGCGTGATGGCGCCGGACGCCGGGTCTAGCAGCACTCGCCGCAAGACGTCGCCCAGCGTTGTCCCGCCCGGTTCGCGCGTGCACACGACCTGCCGGCCCGCCCGTTCGAGACGCGCGCGCAAGCGCTGCATCTGTGTGGTTTTTCCTGCACCGTCAATCCCTTCAAAAGTGATAAACATCGCTGTCCGCCTCCGTCGCCATCGCCATCCGCCGCCCGCGCCCCCGGCAGCCGGCCGCGCAGACCGCCCGCTTGGTCAGATCACCAGCAACCGTCACTTCAGCACGCGAATCTGGCCGTCCCTGCCGAGGCCGTGCAGTTCCACCAGCGACGACAGCTCGCACAGCGCATCCCGGACAGGAGCCGTCAGCCGCATCCCGGGCACAACCAGCGGTACACCCGGCGGGTACGGCGTGATCAAGTCCGCCGCCACCCGCCCTGCGCAGGCGCTCAGCGGCACCCGTTCAGACGACCGCTGGTACGCCTCGCGGGGCGTCACCGCGGGGGGGACGCGCCGCCATTCATCGGCCAATGTGTGCCACGCTCGCAACCATCTGCCATCCCCGGCCTCCTCAGCCGAGCCGCCCTCTGCCGCCTCGCCCCGTTGCCGCTGCCACGCCGCCAGAGCGGCCTCGCACCGCATCACATCGCGTGCTGCCAGTCCAAATCCAAACAGGCACAACACACCCCAGGCGTCGCCGTACTCGGGCTCCACGCCAGCATCGGCCAAGGCTTGCAACAACAGCCGGGAATCGTCCGGTCCGCGGGTGGCAAACCACCGCCGGAACGGATCCCAGGCAAACGGATCCGGCGCCGGCGCCTGCGGCAGCCGGCCGACCACCTGCAGCACCCGTTCCGCCTCCGCGCGACCGGCCGTGCGCAGCCAGGCTTGAGCCGCGTCGAGGGAAGCCAACAGCAGATACGACGGGCTGGTCGTATGCAGCAGGCGCAGCGCCGCCTGCACACGCTCCGCATCGACCCTGCCTCGGCGGCAGTGCACCCAAGCCGTTTGCGCCAACGCAGGCAGGGTCTTGTGCACGCTTTGGATCACCACGTCCGCACCGGCCGCGACGCTGTGTTGCGGCAGGCCGGGCGCCAGCCCCAGGTGCGCACCGTGCGCTTCATCGACGATCAGCGGCAGGCCGCGCTGGTGTACCACCTTGGCGATCTCGGCGACAGGCGCCACCAAGCCCTGGTAGGTGGGAGACGTCAAGTACACCGCCCGAACGTCGGGATGAGCCGCCAACGCCTCCGCCACGTCCGCCGCCGTCGGCGGCAGCAGTGCGTGCAAGGCATCTGAAAACGGCGTCGGCCACAACCGCGGCAGCGCGCCGGACAAAACCAGTCCCCGCCAGGCGCTCACGTGAAACGCCCCGGCCAGCAAAACGGCGTCGCCTTCCGCCAAACACCCGAGCAGCGCCGCCATCACCCCGGCCGACGAGCCTCCGACCGAGTAGAAGCAGTCGTCCGACCCGTAGTGAGCGGCCGCCAGGCGTTGCGACGCCGCAATGCAGCCGTTCGGGTGCTGAAGGTTGTCCAAGCCGGGCAACTCCGTCAAGTCCAACAAGGCCGCTGCACCGAGCCAGGCGCCGAGCGCGGACGGCAGTCCCCGGCCCCGCTTGTGGCCGGGCACGTGCAGCGGGATTCGCCCCAACGCAGCGTGGCGGACCAGTTCCGCCAGTATGGGAACCTCGTCAGGCCGAAGCGGAGGCAAGCAGTTTGTGCGGCAGTGTGCATGTGTCAATCTGACAACGCCCTTTTGTCCAGACGTTTCCGGCTGAGCCGTCTGACGTCTATGATACAATTCAATAAGGTGCGGACAAAACAGCCAGCCCGCGCGCTCGCAGGGCGACCGCGGTCTGCCCGCGAGTCCATCCCGTACACCTCGAAATCGAATGAGAGGGATGCTTGTGTCCATCTACTCAGTCAACGGGCTGAGCCTGATCCTGCGGCTCGAAATCGATACTTCCGCCGCCTTCAGCGAAATCGCCTCCGCCATCGGCGAAGCGGGCGGCGATATTATCGCCGTCGACGTCATTCACGTCGGCAAGCAGCGGGTCATTCGCGACGTGACGGTGAACGTGCACAACGAGGCACACCGGGAACGGGTTGTGGAATCACTCTCAAAGCGGCCCGGCATCAAAGTGATCAACGTCTCGGACCGCACGTTCTTGCTGCACCTGGGCGGCAAGATTGAGGTACAGGCGAAGACGCCGGTGAAGAACCGCGACGACCTGTCGCGCGTGTATACGCCAGGTGTCGCCCGTGTGTGTCTGGCGATTCAGGAAGACCCGATGAAGGCGTTTCAGCTGACCATCAAACGCAACACGGTCGCCGTTGTCACGGACGGGACGGCCGTCCTGGGCTTGGGCGACATCGGTCCGGAAGCCGCCCTGCCAGTGATGGAAGGAAAGGCGATGCTGTTCAAGCAGTTCGCCGACGTCGACGCCTTCCCTATCTGCCTGGACACCAAGGACCCCGACGAGATTGTCCACATCGTCAAGGCGCTCGCCCCGGGATTCGGCGGCATCAACCTGGAAGACATCTCCTCACCGCGTTGTTTCGAGATTGAGGAGCGGCTCAAGCAGGAACTTGACATCCCCGTGTTCCACGACGATCAACACGGCACTGCGGTTGTCCTCTTGGCAGCATTGCTGAACGCGGTGAAAATTGTTGGAAAGCGGTTGGAAGACTTGCAGGTGGTGGTCTGCGGCATCGGCGCCGCCGGGATCGCGTGCACAAAGATCTTGATGGCCGCCGGAGTCCGCAACATCATTGGCGTCGACCGGCAAGGCATTATCGAAGCCGGCCGCGAGTACGACAACCCGATGTGGTCGTGGTACGCAGCACACACCAATCCGGAGAGGCGAAAAGGCGGCATAATGGAAGCCATTCAAGGAGCGGACGCGTTCATCGGCGTGTCCGGTCCGGGGGTGCTGACGGTCGAACACTTGAAACGGATGGCCAAGGACCCGATTGTGTTCGCCATGGCCAATCCGAATCCGGAAATCTCGCCCGAAGAGGCAGAGCCGTACGTGCGGATCTTGGCGACAGGGCGGTCTGACTACCCCAACCAAATCAACAACGTGCTGTGTTTTCCGGGGATCTTCCGCGGCGCGCTGGACGTCCGGGCGACCGACATCACGGAAGAGATGAAATTGGCGGCGGCCCACGCCATCGCCGGGTGTGTACCGGCCGACCAGCTCAATGAGCAGTACATCGTACCGAGCGTATTCAACAAAAACGTCGTCAAAGCGGTCAGCCGCGCCGTCGCCGACGCGGCCCACCGGTCTGGTGTGGCCCGCCGGGTGCCGCGGCAGTTCTGAACGCGACCTGCGGCCGCCCGGCCCCGGGCGGCCGCGCGCCCTTCAAGACAAGGCGCTCCACCAAATCCGTTTCATGCAATCGACGTAGTGTTGGTACTTCTCATCCTCCACGTCGGTGTGGACGATGGCCTGTTCACACTCGCTGCAGATGAATTGGCCGCACACGAAGATCCCTCGTGTCTGCTGCCGCCCGCACACGATACATTCAGCCTGCGGCGCTTCCAAAGGGAGTTCCAACGAGATCACCTTCACATACCGGCCGAATGCCGGAGGCTTTGCCAGGCCTGTCTACTACCTATGATTCCAAAATTGGAGGGAAAAGATACAGCGTATCTCACGACCTGCGCCGGCCCTGCGGTGCAAAGGGCCTGCCCCTCCCGCAGCTGCGGCCGGGATTTCCGCGACGGCTACCACACCTGGTGCACACCCACGGCGATCAACAACAACCCGGCGACCAGCGTCGCCTTGTCGCCCAAGGCATCCGCCACGAAACGTTGGCCGACGTACGCGCTCAACCCCAACGAGGCAAAGCTTAAGATACCCACCAGCAGCGCCGTCCACAGCACACCGATGTGCGCCAGCCCTGCATCAAATCCGCCCGCAAGCGCGTTCAGCGCCAGCGCCACCCCCAGCAAAACCGCTTCGCTCGGGCTGATGGTGTGCGAATGGTCGATGTCGGCGGCTATCGGATCGGTCAAAATCCGGGACACCACGTTCGCCTGGCCACGCCCTCGCTTTCGCTGTTGCCGCCACGGCGACGTCAACACCCACACGCCGACTGCGATCACGACCGCTGCACCAATCCACGTCGCGTACACCAAGCAGATGTAGCGGGTGAGCAGGTGTCCCACCAGACCGCTCAAGCCGGTGGCCAGTCCCGAAATGACCGCCACCAACAGATTGGCCTGCCAGGGTATGCGGACTTTGCGCACACCATACGCAATGCCGACGCCGGCATTGTCCAGATTGGACGCGACGGCGATGGCGACCATGGTTGCGATGTGGGACCACATCCATGCCCACCTCCAGACTTTTTACACCTTATGAAGGCGGGCTTGCACCTGTTTCGGCCAGTACGCGCCCGGTCCCGGGCCAAAGCCGCTTGAGACGCGTGTGGCACAGGCGCGTGTGCTATAATGCAGGTGCCTTGGAGGCGATGGGAGTGGACCGGACGCGCCGCGTCAATCAGGCCAGACGCGACCTCACGAGGGGAGCCTCCGTGATGGTGGCCAGCGTGACACTGGCCAAATTGCTGGGGATTGTGTGGGTTGTACCGTTGACGGTACTGATCGGCAATGTGGGCCTGGGAATTTACCAAAACGCCTACGCGCTGTACACCATCCTCCTCACCGTGGCCACCTCTGGATTTCCGACAGCGATGGGGAAGCTCGTGTCGGAGCGCCTCGCACTCGGCCGCACAGCCGAGGTGGAGCAGCTGTTCCGCGTCGCCATGCGCGTCGTCACCGTCCTCGCCATTGTGTGCAGCGCCCTCGTCTGGTTCGGTGCGCCCGTGTACAGCCGCCTGGTCGCACTGCGCGACGAGGGGCAGGCCGTGCAGGCGTTGGTCTGGGCGGTCCGCGCGCTGGCACCGGCTGTTGTGGTGGTACCGCTGATGAGCGGATTGCGCGGCTACCTGCAGGGATTCCAATGGTTGGAGCCATCCGGATACTCACAGGCGGTGGAACAGCTGTTCCGCATCGCCGCCATGTTGGTCGGAGCCTGGGTGGCGATGCGCGCCACCGGCGACCCTGCCCGCGGGGCCGCCGCCGCCACCTTCGGGGCGTTCGTCGGCGCACTGGCCGGGCTCGTCCTGCTGGCTGCCGCAACCATCCGCCTGCGCCGAACCTGGCGCCGCCAAGTGCGCTACCGCCAGCCCGGCCGCCGCTGGGCGAATTCGCCCGCGCAACCGACGAACCACGAGGCGTTCCTGTTGTTGTGGCGGTACGCCCTGCCCGTTTGCCTGGGCGCCCTGGTCGTGCCCATCTCCAATCTGGTCGATTCCCTGACCGTCCAGAACTTTCTGATGTTCGCTGGCGAATCGTTTCGGACCGCAACCGAGCAGTATGGCATCTTGACGCGCCAAGCGTACACCTTGATTCAGTTGCCGTTGTCGTTCGCCATGGCCATTGGCGCCTCTGTCCTGCCTGCCATCTCCGGCGCAGCCGCCGTGCGCGACCAGCGGGCCGTCGAGCGCACCGTCACCGGTACGTTGCGGTCGATGTTCTTCATCACCTTCCCAATGTCTGCCGCCTTCCTCATCCTCGCGAAGCCCATCGACGTGCTGCTGTTCGGCTCCACCCAAGGCGCGGCCATCATCTCCAGCGTGTCGTTCATGGGTATCTTCAGCGGGTTGGAACTGGTGTCGACGTACATGTTACAGGGGTTTGGCCGGATGTACCGGCCGGTGCGGAACATGTTGTTGGGCGTTGCGTTGAAGCTGGTGCTCAACGTCGCCCTGATTCTGCCGCTGCACATCTTGGGCGCGGCTCTGGCCACCACCGCCGGCTACCTGTTGTCGTCCACCTTGAACCTGCTGGCTGTGCGGAAATACGGCCGGGTGCCGTTTTCTGCAATCCGCCTCAGCGCCCGGTCGCTCGTCGCCGCCGTGATCCTGTGTCCGGTGCTGGGAGCTGCCGATCTCGCCGTGTCCCGCGCGACCGGCTCCTTGGCCGCCTCCCATCCCCGGCTGTGGGCCGCCCTCGACACGCTGATCCCGCTGGCGGCCGGTGCGGTCGTGTACCTGGCGGCCTCCATCCGGTTGCAGGCGGTCACGGCCGACGAATTGCAGCGGCTGCCGGGCGTCGGGCGACAGCTCGCGCGACTGGCCCGACGCATCCGCCCGTGAAATCACAGCAGCCAGTGTTGCACCACGACCATCGCCGCCACACCCGGGATCCCGAGCAACCCGGCAGCAGACACCGTCAGCGGATTCACCGGCAAATGGTAATGAGCGTACGATCCGACGCCGTTCACGCACAGCAGGAGCAGGCATCCGACCACCGCGCTGCGCAGCAACCGCCAGAGGATGGGCCGGGGATGCTTGACCACCTGCGCGAGCGCAGCCAACACGCACACCCCGGCGATCACCCACATCACCGTCTGTCCGCCCGCCATGATGACACCCTCTTTGCCAGGCTATCAGTCTTCGTCATACCATTCCCAGCGCATGCCTTCAGCCGCAATGTCCAGCTTCCGCGCCAACTGAAACAGGTAGTTGAACCGCTTTTCTGCCGCTCCGAGGCGGAACACCACGTGGTCAATCAGCAGCGGATCGTCCACAGTGTCGAACTGCTGCCGGGCAATCTCCACCTCGCGTTTGCAACGGCGAAGTTCCCGAATGAATGACGCGACGTCCACCGGAGAGTGCTCAGCGGGCTCGAATCGCGGCGCTCCTGCCGGCGCTGCGGGGCGCAGCGGCTGCCTGCGGGTCTGATCGGCGTCCAACGAAACACATCCTCCCCCAGCCTTGACAGGTTACTAGATCATAGACAAGGTGGGGGAGGAATATGACAGGCTTTAGAAGGCCGGTGAAAAAGTCTGTCTACCAGGGCAGGGCGGCGTTGTTGTCGAAATAGACGGTAACGACGCCTAAAGAGAGGAATCCGACGTGAAACCC
>JADGIC010000100.1 GCA_019683615.1 Alicyclobacillaceae bacterium
CCCCAACCCGTCGGTAGGTTAAACCCCCAAACCACGGGGCACTCGGACAGGGGGAAGCGGGCATGCAGAGGCGGGGCAGCCAGGGGGAGGACGAACGCCTTGGTTGCCCGGCACGCCCCACCCCACCGGTGCAGACGATGACGCCGGTCACAGCGCGCTGGAAATTTGCGCCACAAGGTCGCTCTTCGGCCGGTACCCGACCAGTTGCTTGACCACCTGGCCGTTCTTGAACAACAGCAGCGTGGGGATGCTCATGATACCGAACTTGGCCGCCGTCTGCGGGTTTTGGTCGACGTCAATCTTGCCGACCACCAGCTTGCCGGCGTAATCGTTGGCAACTTCTTCAACAACTGGCGCCATCATCTTGCAGGGCCCGCACCAGGTCGCCCAAAAGTCGACCAGCACGGGTTTATCCGACTGGACAAACGACTCAAACGTGTCGTCTGTGACCACGGTCACCGCCATGGCAAACACCCTCCTGTTCGCGCGGCCGTCCGAGCTCTGCCCGGGCACGGGAGAGGGTCAGCCGCTTCAGTTTCTGCCGCACGTGGGGCAGCGGTTTTATTGTACCACAATCCGCCTGTGCCACAATCCGCCAAGCGCACCGCGCGTGGCTGTCGGGCGCCTGCGCTCACCATCCTTCCCTACGCGCTGCGGTACTGCATCCCCAAGCGCAGCGTCAACAGGAACAGCAGAGCGATGGCGAGGCCGCCGTAGACGTACAGCTGGCGCATCGAGTAGCGGACAGCCAAGGCTTGAATGGGCAAGATCCAGTACAACAGCGAGGCGGACAACAGGACCCCAGGCAGCAACGCCCCGTGCAGGCGAAACATTCCGTAAATAAACCCGGCAGCCGCGAGAGTCAGGCCGCCCGTGAGCAGCGCTTCATGGTTGAGGTTCCAAGGCGTCAGCCAGATACCGAGCGCCGGCACGAGGGTGCTCTGAAACACCATCGCCCCGGTGATGTTGCCGATCGCCAGGGCGTCCTTGCCCTGCCGGATCCACACCACGCTGTTGAGCGTCTCCGGCAACTCGGTCGTTAGCGGGATGAGCAGTGCGGACACCACGAAGGAGGGGATGATCAACCACGCCGCAATTTTCTCGACGCCAGCCGTCAACAGCTGCGCCCCGCCGACAATCAGGCCGAGAGCGACGGCGAGCTGGATAAATACAGCGAGGACAGACGGCTGAGCCAGCTTCCATTGCAGGTACAGCGGATGCAGCTGACCCTCGTCCGGGATGTGCGACCTCTCGGTCACGGTGGCGTGCAGAAACAAGCCGTACATCGCTATCAACATCCACGGCACGACCTCGTGAACCCAGCGGTAGTTGACGCAGCCGGCGACTACCGAAGCGGCGTAGGCAATCAAGAAGCACGTCATGTCGCGCTGGAACGAGCGGTGTTGGACGTACAGCTTCTGGGAGGTCTGCTGGCGGCGTGTGATGATAAGGGAGACACCCATCACCAGCGATCCAAGCGTGGCCAGCAAAAATGGGGCGCCCAGAATGCCGCCGATGCCAACGTCGTGGGCGTTGGGTGATTGGCCGCCGAGGATGGCGGTGACCGGGACAGCCGTCTCCGGGAGAGCGGTGCCAAGCGCGGCCAATACACTGCCCACCGCGCCTTGGCCGAGGTGCAGCTGACGGCCCAACCACTCGACCGCATTGGTGAATAACTCGGCACCGAATAAAATCATGGCCAACGCCAGCAGCATGGACAACGCAATCGGCAGCAACGCCCATCCCTCCCGCGCACAGCCCGTCCCTAGACTGTACGCCCGTGCGGAGGGACTTATGATACAGGGGAGATCAGCGGTTGTCTGTGCCGAAGTCAGCGGCACTCCGCCCGTCTTCTCGCCGCGTGCCGGCATCTGCTAAGCTGGGCCACATGTCTGTCCACAGGCTGGGGTCGGCGGCGTGATCGACAAACAGGGCGAGCCAAATGTCGTCCGTCAAGTTGACCATCCACACCTTGCCGTCTCGCCCCGCCACCTGACTTTCTGCCACGTGCGTCAATCCGACTTCCCGCCGCAACCGCTCGACCGCGCTGCGGTACCCGCGCAACACATCGAGAAACCGGTGATCGTAATCGCGATCCGCCGCTCCGGCCACCTCGCCGTGAAACGCCACCCACCCGAGCACCCGGGGATCTTCGGTTAGCCGCCGGAAACGCCCGGCCCACGCCGCGTCCGCGAATGCGGCCTGCCCGGCGTCGTACAGGCGATACGGCAGGTTGGGCCGGTCGAACAACCGCGCCTGAGGCGGCTGCGGCTCCGCCACCACTTCGATGTCCGTGGGTTCTGCAGGCACGCGGTGTGGCTCCTCCCCGGATTGACGCCGACCTTCCGGTGAACCGGCCAGAGGGGCCGCCGCCGGCGCCCTCTGGACGCCACCCGCCGCGTCGGCGCGTCCCGGTGCCGCCGGGGCTTCCCCGCTGGGCTCCGCCTTGTGCGACTGCCCGCCCAAAGCGCCGGTCTCGTTGGCCTGCGCATGGGCGCCCGCATCGCGTCGCCGCCGGCCTGCGGCTGCCCAGTCCGCCGAAGGACGCCCCGCCTCCGCATCCAGTTGCTCACGCGCCTGCGGACCTGCCTTGCGCTCCCCGTGCGGGCGGGCGCCTGCAGTGCGAAACACGCGGACGTTGACCCACACCAGCACCATCACCCCAGCCGCGCACAACGCCAACAACAGGTACGCGATACTCATGGTCCCACCTTCTTATAGCAAACTCGTCCCACCGCTCTTCGTGCGCGGGGAACGGTGAAAGACGCTCATGGCCTGCGGACGCAGGCGCCAGATGGCCGGGATGGCGAGGGCAACCGCCACCACCCCGTACACGGCGACGAACACCACCCACGCGTAAGGGCTGGCCTGAACCGCTCCTTCCAGTGACGCCTCCACCCACAGCGGATTGAGGTTGAGCAGTTCGTTCGCCCACCGCACCGCAAAGGCGTCAATCGGATTGCGTTCGGCGAGCAGGCTCAGCCCGTATCCCAACACGCCGGTACCGACGACCATCCAGGCCACGGTCGCGTAGGCGAGCACCGTGCTCCAGCCGGACCGCAGGACGACGGTAGACCAAAACACGCTCAGCGCGGCAATGAGGACGATGGTGAACAACTGGAAGGCAAATACCGACACCACTTCCTGCGGAACCGCACCGCCGAAGAGAAACACCAGGCTGTACAAGGGCAGTGTCACCATCAGCAGCAACGCCAACAGCGCACTGGACGACAGAATCTTCCCGGCCAGGATGCTGAACGGAGACAGCGGAGTCGTCAGCAACACCGGAAGCGTGCGGCGCTCTCGCTCACCGCTGACCGACCCGGCGGCGAACGCAGGCGTCAGAAACGCTGCCACGGTCATCTGCAGCCAGCTGAGCGCGACGAAGATCTGCTCGCTGCGCGCGGGCAACAGCAACAGCGTCTGCCCCTGCACGCTCTCGTACAAGAGGGCGAACGTCAGCGCGGACATGCTCACCAAGTAGCCGGAGATGACCACCGGCGCTCTGGCCGTCCGCATACGCTGGCGAAATTCTTTGCGCAACAGCGGATTGCGCCACATGCACAAGTCTCCTTCCCGCGGCGGAAACGCCTGCGCGCACGCGTTCACGCGCCCGTGGTGGTCCGTTCGGTCAAACGGAGAAACAGCTCTTCGATGTCCGTCGGCTGCTCCGCAAACTGGTACACGGGGATGCCTGCGTCCACCAACCGCCGCAACAATTCCGCCTGCTGTTCCAAGGTGCCGGCGTACAACACCTCCACCCCGTCTTTCTCCAAAGTGAGGCCGGCCACGTGGCTGTCGCGACTCAAGACGCTCTCCCACTGCTGGGCACTGGCCGCCCCCTGGATACGCAGCGTCCGGTAAGCGCTGGTGTGTGCCCGCATCACGTCGACCGCCGCCACCGCCGCCAGTTCACCACCTCGGATAATGCCGATTTCGTCCGCGATCTCACTCAATTCGTGCAACATGTGCGAACTGATGAGTATCGTCTTGCCCAGCGTGCGCAACCGCTGCAGGACGGCCCGAAGCTCGATGCGGGAGCGCGGGTCAAGCCCGGACGACGGCTCGTCGAGGATCAGCACCGCCGGATCATGCATCAGGCAGCGGGCGATTTCCAACCGCTGTTGCATGCCGCGGGACAAGGCGTTGACGTAGGTATCGCGCTTGTCCTCCAGATTCACCCACGCCAGCAGCTCCCGCCGGCGAGACGCCGACACCGATTTGGGCACCTGGTAACAATCGGCGTAAAACTCGAGGTATTCGTCCGCAGTCAGGTCGTCGTATACCCCGAAGGAATCCGGCATGTAACCGATGGAGCGCCGGACCTCCGCCGACTGCCGGCGGATCTCGAAGCCGTTGACGAACGCCTTCCCCGAGCTGGGCGGGGTCAAGGTGGCCAGCATCGACAGGGTCGTGGTCTTGCCGGCGCCGTTTTCGCCAACGATGCCGAACACGGTGCCGCGGCGAATGAACAGGTTCAGGTTGTGCACGGCGGTGACGCGGCCGTACCGCTTGCACAGGTTGCGTGTCTCAATCATACGGGGATCCCCCCAGGGGATACGACCGCACAGGCACAAACTGACGCACCATGACAACCGTCTGGTCGGACGCCACCGCCCCTGCCGTCTGCAAGCGCGGCAAGGCGGGCATCTGGGCGTCCGTCGTCGCCACCAGCATCGCCTGATTCGGATTGACCTGGCCGGACAGCAACGTCGCTGCCCACGAGCCCAGCGGCCTTCCGGGCCCGTGCATGATGTCCCGGTTGTACGCGGCATACGCCAACAACCAATTGCTTCCCACATCCTGACTCGGCGTCCGGCCGCCCAGCGTAATTGATTGCCCGGGCCGCAAATCCCCGAGTTCGTACAGCTGACCGTTCCAGTACAGCGCCGCCGCGTGCAATGGGTACGGCGTCTCGTTGCGGACCGTTCCAATCAGGCCAAACATCGCCTCCAACCGGGCGTCCAGGCGGCCTTGGCCGGCTACCGCGCCCGCCGCGTACACGTACCGCACGCCCCAGCGAGCGACGTCGGTAAAGCGGACGACGTTGTGGTCGCTGACGCGCACGAATGCCTCACCGAGTTGTCGGACGTTCTGTTCGGCCAGCGGCAAGACCAGCATCGACGAGTGCGTAGCGGCTTGCGCGGACGTGACAAACGGCGCCATGAACGCGCGAATTCCATACGCCTCCGCCTCTCCGTCGCCGCTCAAATCCAACACCCCCACGCCGTCCGTCAGAATACCGGCCGGCCGCTGGGAGGCGCCGAAGCCGTAGATGCAGGCTGTCGTCAGCACACTGATGGCCGGCAGCAACACCCACGCCCACGACTCTCGCTTGGACCGGCGCAGCCACACGAACAACAGGGGACCGCAAACCAGCGCGTACAGCGCAAACACAGACGCCCACACGCGCAGGGACGGCACGCGCAGGGGCGAGAGCGCGTCGCTGACGGCGGCCAAAGCCAATACCCCGTTGGGGTCAAGCAGCCGCGGCAAGGCGCTTTGCTCCGGGTTGCCCTCCCGCAAGACCTTGGTCCACAGGCTGACGTTGCCCGGCCATCCCAGCAATGCCGATTGCTGCGGGTCGAACGCGGTCTGCACAACCGCTCCGCGGCCGACGTCCCGCACAGCCAGAAGCGGGGTGCGGGCGCTGCCGGCCAACAGCTCGGCGCCCGGACGCAACCCCCCGGACGCGGCCAGAATCTTGTGTGGCAGCAGCGCAGCGCTGCCCGCGTAGTGCACCAGAGGCATGCCGGACACGCTCTGAGCCGGCCCAGGGCGCATCGGGAGCAGGACGTCAGCGCCGCCGTCGGTGCCAGCGACTACCAGCAGTCCGCCCAGCTTCACCCATGTCGTCAGAGCAGCGTACTGAGACCGGTTCAGAGCACCCAACACATCCGGCCGGGCCACCACTGCGGTCAGCCCGTTCAACAGGTTGGCGCTGGCCGGAAACGTCAGCGGGGACACTGCGACCGGCAACACCGGATCGCCGTCGGGACCGGTGCTGCCGGTCAAAAACTGAGCGTCCTGGGCATATGGGGACAGCATCGCAACCAGCGACACGTTGCCTAACGGATTGCCGCTCAAGTCCGCACGTGCCACCGTACGGCCGGCAACCACGCAGTACAACGCGGGTGGCGCATTCGCGGCGAGGACGTGACCCGGCACGGCGATTTCTTTGTGCACCCACCCGCGCGCAGGCAGCACGACCAGCCAGTGCAGAGAGCCCAGTTCCACGCGGTTGTCGTTGAGCGGGTAATTGACCGACACCACCAGTTCAGCCCGCTGCCGCGGGCCGGGGTTGTGCAAGACGACATCCACAGGCACCCACTGGTCCTCGGCGTAGTACCCGGCAAAGCCGACGGAGGCCGACATCCCCGGCCGGGCCGCAGCTTGAGCCGGTGGGAGTGCAGGCACCCATGTGCTCACAGCCGTCAGCCCCGCAACTCCTACACGGGCGACCGAGCCCGCCAACCAACCCGCCAGTCGCCGACCTGGCCGGGTGCTTCGGGAATCCGCAGGGCTGGTGTGGCTCGGAAGGCGCCTGAGCGGGAACCGTCTCATCTACATATCCGTCCTCTCCTCGGCCGGCGGTGAGCTTGTCCCATCCGCGGTCTTCGTTCACTTCGATTGTACAGGTTCCGATCCCGGCGTGCAGGCGCCGAAGGCAACAGGCAAGCGTCAGACAGCCAACGATGCCCGGCGTCAGGCGGACCTGCGCGCCAAAAACACGGCGAATTGCACGCTGAGTGCAGCCAAGCGCTGCCGCATGGCATCGGTCATCAACGAGCGGGCCGGCTTCGGGTTCATTTCTATCATCCAAACCCTCCCGTCCTCGTCGACGCCGAGGTCAAATCCGAGCAGGCCGACCTGGGGATGCCGCTGGCTGACGCGGCGGGCGATGCGCAAGGCACATCGTTCCAAATCCGCCACCGGGACTGTCCGACCCTCACGGTCCGCCAAGCGGAGGCATTCCTCCAAGGACATTTGCTCGCCGCCGGCGATGACGTTGGTCACGATGCCGTCTTGCGCCGCCCGCTTGGGCACGACGCCGACGACCTGCCACTCGCCTTCGCCGCCGCGCTGGACGACCACACGAAAGTCGACTTTCCGCCCCTGCAGTGTGATCAGGCGCAGCCCCTGCTGCACCAGGTGAGGTGTGCGCGCCCGCTTGCGAAGCCAAGCCACCAGCGCCGACTCGTCCAGTTCACGCCGTACCGCTACCGGGGTTGACCTGCGCCGGCGCGCTCCCGCCGCGCGGTCGAGCGACAGCCGGTAGCGCCCGTCCGTGAGCCACTCCACCCGGGCGACGCCCGCGCCGCCGTAACCTCCGACGGGCTTCACGTACGCCGTTCTCCAAGTGCGGATGCGGGTTAGGGCGCGGGCGGGATCGCGCAACAGCTCCGTCGCCGGCAAAAACTCGCGAAGGTCAGGACATCGCGCGAGCAGCTGACACATGCCCCATTTCCCCGGCAACGGCGGGTTATACACAGGGATTCCGCGGCCCCGCGCCTCCCGCCGCATCGCCTGCGCGAATCCGCGCACAGCCAGATGCACATACACGTTTTCGTAGATCACGTCGGGCAAGGCGCAGGTCACCCGCTGCCAGTCGCCGTATGGCCGGTCGGGCGAAACAGGCTGCCAGGCCCGGACCAACCCCGCCCGCCATCGGACGTCGTCGGGCGCAAACACCACCAGGTCCGCTCCTGCCAGGGCCGCCGCCGACGCCATGCGGCACAAGTGAAGCGACGGGCGAAACACGCGCTGGTATTTCCCCTGCCGCCAACGGGGCACCACGGTCGTCGCGACGCCCACCCGCACCCTTTCCTGAGCCACGCCTGTTCACCTCAGCCCCATCCTCCCGTGATGCTGACAGGATATGAACGAGCAAGAGCGGTGAGGTGTGCGGCTGACCTGGCTTCACTTTGGTTGGTTGCCGCCGGCCATGGCTGCTGTGCACAGTGAAACCAGCCTGTCCATCAAGACATCGCCGCCGCGTGTCAGCCGGCCACCGAAGGTTCTTCCGAGCGGCGGTATTCGACGGTGACCTTCGTGGAAATCCCGCCGCGCACGTTGAACTCTCCGGTGACACGAGCGTAGCGGGGCTGAGCCGCACGCACGAAGTCGTTCAGAATGATGTTTGTCACATCCTCGTGAAAGTGCCCTTCGTCCCGAAACGACCACAGGTACAGCTTGAGAGACTTGAGTTCCACAATGTACTCCGCCGGCTGATACAGAATGGTTATTGTTGCAAAGTCTGGCTGACCGGTCATCGGGCACAGTGTGGTGAACTCCGGGCAGCGCATCTCTACGTCGTATACCCGGTCGGGATGAGGATTGGCGACCACGACCAACTCTTTCGACGGCTTCGTCGGCACGGCGCTCCCCCCTGTTCAAGAAACAACACAGACTCTCACCTGTCACTATATCGGCGGGATCGGCGGATGGCAAACGCCAAAACCAGGCGGGGGTGAGTCATCGTCCACGTGTGCACCGTGCCCATGTGTGCCGTCGAGATCGGTGTCGGGGGCGGAGGCGGCGCCCGGCAGGCCGTCGGCTTGGCAGCCGGCTTCCGGGAAAGCGCCGGGAACGCCCGCGACGGGCCAACACACGCCCGGCCACGCGGCCTCGTACCCAGAGCCGTTGGACGTGACCCCGAGGTTTAAA
>JADGIC010000101.1 GCA_019683615.1 Alicyclobacillaceae bacterium
ATTCAGGGGTTTGGGGCACTGCTTGGGGTGGTTACGTCGACGGTGAACGGAATGTTGGCCGACCACTACGGGTTGCCCGTTCTGCTGTGGATTGGGACGATTGCTTCGGCTATTGCGGGCCCGCTGTCGCTCTTGCTCTATGAGACCGCTCCTGTCAAGTTGCGGGCGCGGGCAGCCCGCATGGGGGCGCTGTCGACCAGCACGGCGAGTGAAGGTTGACAGGACTCGGGTGCAGGCTTGCGACGTCCACGGCCCAAGCCGGGGACGGGATGGGGAGGAGATGATGAACCGTGGCCGACTCTTCGGCTCACTTTGAAGCGGCGATGAAGCGGTTGTTCGACGTGAAAGACAACGTGGCGGTGGTGACGGGCGCGGCCAGCGGACTGGGTTTTGCGATGGCGGAGATCATGGCCGAGTGTGGAGCGCACGTGGTGTTGACCGATGTGCAGAAGGCCGCGTTGGAGTCAGCAGGGGAACAATTGCGGAACCGAGGGTTGTCTGTGCGCACGATGGAGTTGGACGTGGCCAATCGGGAACAGGTTCAGGACGTGTTTCAGGCTATCGAACAGGCGTGCGGACGCGTGGACGCGGTGTTCGCCAACGCCGGCATCGGCACGGGCGGGAACTTGTGGTCCCGGGAAGGAAAGCTCGAGTCATTCTCAGATGACGTTTGGAAGAAAGTCATGAGCATCAACCTGGACGGCGTATTCTGGACAATGCAGGCGGCCGCCCGCATCATGCGTCCCCGCCGGCGCGGCAGCATCATCGTGACCGCCTCGACGGCGGGACTGCGCTCGGAACCGATTGTCGGATACGCGTATGCGGCGGCGAAAGCGGCTGTCGTGAACCTGGTGCGCCAAGCGGCGCTGGACCTGGCTCCGTTTGGGGTGCGCGTGAACGGGATTGCGCCCGGGCCGTTTCGAACGAACATCGGCGGCCCGGGACCTCGGCCGCCGCAGGTGGTGGAGGCGTTCACCCGGACAGTGCCCTTGGGGCGCTGGGGCGAACCGCACGAGATGCACGGCCTCGCGCTGTTCCTGGCTTCCCCGGCGTCCAGCTTCGTGACTGGCGGTGTGTACGTCATTGACGGCGGGGCGATGGCCCTGAGCCAGTGCTATTCCCACGAGTTGACGGAGGAACGCTGGTCCAGGTGACAACTTTCGAAGGGAGTGGGTGCGGTGGGTATTGCGGAACCCAAAGCGGAGGTCTTGGAGCGAGGGCGACAGGTGTCGCCGGAAGAGTTGGAGAGGCGGGCTCGCTGGCTGCGGGCCCGCGTCGTCGAGCTGATTCACCAGGCCGGGTTGGGCCACTATTCAAGCAGTTTTTCGTGTATCGAAGTTCTGTGCGTACTGTACTACCGGACATTGCGGTTGAAGCCATCGGAGCCGGCTTGGCCGGAGCGCGACCGCTTCTTGCTCGGCAAGGGGCACGTGGCGGTGGCGTTGTGGCCGATTCTCCAGGACCTGGGCTACTTCCCGCCGGAGTGGCTGGAGCGGTACGGCTCCCCCGGATGTCCGCTGACCGACCATCCCGACATGAAGGTGGTTCCGGGTGTCGATTTCAGTTCCGGGTCGCTGGGACACAACCTGTCGGTCGCGGTCGGCATGTGCTTGGCAGGCCGTTTGCAAGGGGCGAATTACCGTACGTTCGTCCTGTTGGGCGACGGGGAAATCCAGGAAGGACAAGTTTGGGAAGCGGCGATGGCGGCCGGTCATTACCGGTTGGGCAACCTGGTGGCCATCGTCGACGCCAACCAGTTTTCCGGCGGCGGCCCGACCAATGCGGCGATGACGATTGAGCCAATCGGCGCCCGCTTCGAGTCGTTCGGGTGGATCAGTCGGGAAGTGGACGGCCACGACATCCCTGCTCTCCTGAAGGCGATGGACGAGTTGCCGGGGCCGGACAGTGACCGCCCGGTGTGCATCGTCGCACGCACCCGGAAAGGGAAGGGCGTGGCGGCGATGGAGGCCGCTCCGCAGCAGTGGCACCTGGGGATTCTGTCGGACGAAGACAAGCGGCGTATTCTCGCGGAGCTGAACGCCGGCTCGAGGGAGGGCTGAACGCATGGACGTGAATCAGGAAACTCGCAGAGAGGCTCGGATGGCCAACGTCTTCACGGAGCACGAGGCGGCGGTGCCGTCGTCACAGCGCCAGGCAGTCATTGAGGAACTGATCTCGTGGGCTGCACGAGATGAGCGGGTGGTTGTGGTCTCGGCTGACATGGGCGCGGCGGTCGCAGACTTCCGCAAACACTTTCCCAACCGGTATTTCGACTTCGGCATCGCGGAAACCAACACGATATCCGCGGCGGCCGGTCTGGCGGCCTGCGGCCTTGTTCCGCACGTGATTTCGATGGCTCCCTTCGGCGCCATCAAGTGCGCCGAGCAGATCCGCACGGACGTGGCGTACAACCATTTGCCCGTACGGATTCTCGCATTTCTCTCGGGATTGGCCATGGGCTTTTTCGGAACCAGTCACCACGCCATCGAGGACATCGCTGTCCTGCGGGCCATTCCCAACATGACAGTGGTGGCCCCCAGCGATCCGCTCTCGGCCGTCGCCCTGTTGCGGGCCAGTGCGGCCCACGCGGGTCCGGTGTTTTTCCGCATGAGCGAAGGGGTGGACCAGTTTGTCTACCCGTCGCTGCCGGACGTCCAATGGGGCCGGTTCCTGAAGGTCCGGGAGGGGCGCGACGTGGCGATTGTGGCGACCGGCGTGGGGGTTCCTGCAGCGCTGCGGGCGGCGGACGTGTTGGCCGGCGAAGGGATTTCGGCAGGCGTGATCGACGCGGCGTTCCTGAAGCCGCTCGACGAACAGGCGATTGTCGAGGCGGCCTCCGCGACCCGGGCGGTGGTCACCGTCGAGGAGCACAACGTGCTCGGCGGCCTCGGGACGATGGTGGCGGAGACGTTGGCGCGCCACCGGTTGAGCGTGCCGCTGGGTATGGTCGCCTTGCCGGACGAGGATTTGGAAGTCGGCGTACCGGCGTACCTGCTGAACCGGTACGGCATCACGCCCGACGGGGTTGTGGCGAAAGTACGCGAGGTGCTGTCGTCCTCTTCGGTGGCGGGTCACCGACTCTGACGATCCGGCGAAGGGTGTGAATGCGGTGAAGGCGGTTGTGCTGTCCGGGTCCGGCGGGTTGGAGCTGCGCGAGGTCAAAGACCCCTCCCCCGGCCCCGGCGAGGTCGTTCTCGCTGTAGGGGGCTGCGGCATCTGCGGTTCTGACGTTCACTGGGTGGCCGCCGGCCGGGGGCCTGAGGGCCACATCTTGGGACACGAGTTTTGGGGCGAAGTGGTTGAAGTAGGACCGGGTGTCACTCGCTGGCGCCGCGGGGACTGGGTGGCTGTCAACCCGATTGGCAGCTGCGGGAGGTGTGCGGCCTGCGCTCGCGGGATGCCGTTTGCCTGCCGGCACCGTCCGAACTTGGGCATCAGCGCGGCAGGGGCGTTCGCCGAGTACGTCGCGGTGCCGGAGGACCAGTTGTACCGGGTCCCCGCAGGTGTTGATCCGCAGTACGCCAGTTGTGCCGAGCCGCTCGCCGTCGCGCTGAAGGCGTTGGAACTGGCCGGCGGCGTGGCCGGCAAAGACGTTTTGGTCTACGGGGTCGGCCCGATTGGCCTGAACGTGGTGTTGGCCGCCCGGCACCAGGGCGCCCGCAAGATTGTCGCGGTGGGACGGGCGGAGTCGAGGCGGCTGGCCGCCCGCGAATGCGGGGCAGACGAGGTGGTGAACGCCGCGCGCGCAGACGTGCCGTCTCTGCTTCAACAAGCCGGTTACCAGTTTGATGCGGTGTTTGAGTGTTCCGGCGCCGCGCAGGCGGTGCGTGCCGGGGTTCTGGCACTGCAGTTTGGGGGTGCACTGGTCCAGGTGGGGTTGGGTTGGGAGGCGTTGCCCGTGACGATGACAGACATGGTCGCCAAGGGCATCCGCTGGATTGGCAGCTGCGCGTTTGACGCGCAGACGTTTGCCGAGGCGCACCGGTGGATTTGCGAGGGGGCCGTCAACCCGGGTCTGTTCATCCGGGAACAGGTGCCGCTTGAACAGGTGCCGGACGCGTTTGAGCGGCTGGCCAGCCGCAACCCGCCGGTCAAGATCCAGGTCAATCCGCGGCTGCGGGCGTGACGCCGCACAGCCGCGACGAAGCACGGGGAGGGGTTCGCGAATGGAACATTTCCAGGGCAAAGTCGCATTCATCACCGGCGCCGCCAGCGGCATGGGCAAGGCGTTCGCGGAGCGATTGGCGCGGGAAGGGATGAGGTTGGCGCTCGCCGACCTGGAGCCGGAGCCGCTGGCGCGGTTCACGCAAGAGCTGGAGAGCCACGGCGCTGAAGTGTTGCCGCTGACCGTCGACGTGTCGGACGCGGGTCAAGTGCGCCAGGCGGCCGAACGGACGCTGGCGCGCTTTGGCACGGTGGACCTGGTCATCAACAACGCTGGTGTGGAAGGGTATTTGGACGGTCCGATATGGGAGGCGGAGAGCAGCGATTGGGCCTGGACGATGGGGGTCAACTTCTGGGGCGTCGTGCACTGCGTGGAGGCGCTCCTGCCTGTATTGATTGAAAAGGACGACGGCCACCTGGTGAACACGGCGTCGATGACGGCGCTGGTCCGCGGGGCGAACATGTACTCGATTGCAAAACACGCGGTGCTGGCTTACACCGAGACGATTCGGAGCGATCTCGCGCGCCGGAATTCGCGCGTGCAGGTGTCCGTCCTGTGCCCCGGCATCATTGCGACGAACCTGTTCCTCGGCAGTCGCAACCGGCCGGAGCGGTGGCAGCGGACGTCGAACACCCCCGGCGCGGAGCAGGGGCGGAAACTGCGGCTGGAGATGCACGAGCGGCTGTCGCAGGGCATGCAACCGTCCCAAGTCGCGGAGATTTTGCTCGACGGCATTCGGCGCAATCAGTTTTACATCCTGACGGACGACGGCTGGCACCCGCAAATCGAAAGCCGGTTTGCCGACATCATGGCAGGTGTGTCACCGCTGGGTTGGCGCGGGGTCAGGCTGGAACCGAGGTCGTGAGGGGCGGGCTTTGACGGCAGGTGTGTAGAGCGCGGAACGTGTGTGGAGGGAGGATCATCGATGAGCGGGAGCTTTGCGGACCAGGTGGCGATCATCACCGGCGCAGCCGGCGCGATTGGGTCGGCGGTGGCCAGGCGTCTGCAACAGGCCGGTGCCCACCTGGTGTTGGTTGACCAGCCGGCGGCGGTGGAGACCATCCGCGCGGACGAGTTTCCAGGGGCCGTGCTGTGCGCGGCTGACGTCACGCAGGAAGCAGACGTCGAAGCGTACGTGCGGCAGGCGGTGTCGGCGTTCGGCCGCATCGACCTGTTTTTCAACAACGCCGGCATTGAGGGCAAGGTGGCGCCGATTGTGGAGACCACCGTGGACGAGTTCGAACGGGTGATGCGCGTCAACACCCTGGGCGTGTTTTTGGGGTTGCGGGAGGTCCTGCGCGTGTTCAGCCGCCAGGGTACAGGCGGAGCCATCGTGAATTCCGCTTCAATGGCAGGGTTTCGCGGCGGACCTGGGCTGGTGCACTACGTTGCCTCGAAACACGCGGTGATTGGGTTGACCCGGACGGCGGCGCGCGAGGCGGCGGCGTGGAACGTGCGCGTCAATGCCGTGGCACCGGGGTACATTGAATCGCGGATGTTGCGCTCCATCAACGCTCAGTTGCCGACGGGCCGGAGCATGGAGGAGATTTCGGACCACATGATCAGCCAGGTGCCGATGCAGCGTCTGGGGACACCGGACGACGTCGCGGCGGTGGTGTGTTGGCTGCTGGGTCCGGAGTCCGCGTACGTGACCGGGACCGTGACTGTCATCGACGGCGGGCTGAATTGTTAGTATAATGAAAATATCCTTCGAACGGACGGTATCGGCTCCGTGGTACGTTGAAAACCAGGAGTATCGCGTCTCTTCGAAATCTGCACGTTGTGTTGACGTGAAACCGACGTGAAACCGTATCTATGCAGCCCACGGAGGTCCATCATGGCGGGTAGAACCGAGATTGCGTACGAGTACCTGAAACAGCGGATCCTGGATGGTACGTTCAAGCCCTCCCAGAAACTGATTGAAGTTGATATCGCGGGAACGATTGGCGTCAGCCGGAACACGCTGAAGAAAGCGCTGCTGAAACTGGAGCAAGAAAATTTGGTTACAATTGAAGAGAACAAAGGCGCCACCGTCAAATCGTTCACGTTGGACGAGATCTTGAACTACCTGGAAATCAGAGAGGTATTGGAGGGACTCATTGCCCGTTCCGCGGCTGGCACGGTGTCGGAAGAGGGCCTTGCGCAACTCAGGCAGGTTCTTGCCCAGATGGCCGAACGGTTGCAGGAGAAACGGTATGACGAATACTCTCGCATGAACCATGTGTTTCACAGCGTGATCTACAACGAATGCCACAACCGTCAGGCGGTGGAGCTGGTCCGGACCATCAACACACAGCTCAACCGCTATCATTTCCGCACCATCCTGGTGCCAGGCCGCGCCGAACAGTCGATTGCGGAGCATCAGGAGATTTACCGTTCGTTCGAGCGGCGGGACCCGGAGTTGGCGGAACAGCAGGTGAAGCGGCACATCGCCCACGTCCGGCAGACGATTCAGACGAATTACGACATTCTGCACTGACCCTGTGCGGGCCGGCGGCACGGTTGGCGATGCCGGCTGCCGGGCGCACAGGATGCTCCGTGCCGGCCGAGAACCTCGCGGGTGGCGCCTGTGGCCCGGAACGGACAAAGTGCACCAGTGCATCGGCGCCGTGGTGTATAATAAAAGTCAGATTACAATGACTATTTGATAAAGACGGTTGACAACGAAGATTTTGCGTGTGTATACTCAAAATACGAACCAATTTTGATAAACAATTTAGTATAAATGATTGTAGTGAAGTTTGGGTCTGATGGTGAAGCGTGTGACGGTCGAGGTTTCAGTGTGGAGGTGAAGGCGGATTGCGGCGCCGGAGCATTCACGTCGAAGGTGTGACACACGGTTCGACACCAATTCCGCTCGGCTCGAAAGTGGGTCCTTTGGTGTTTTCTTCGGGGATCCAAGGCATGGATCCTCAAACCGGCGCCATTCCGGCGGACCCGGCGGAGCAGGTGCGGTTGGTGTTTGCGAACGTGCGGCGCTTCATGGAGGCGGCAGGTGGCAGCGTGGACGACATCGTCCGCATGACCGTTTATATCCAGGAAGAGTCCTTTCGCGAGTTGGTGAACCAGGAGTGGGTCGCGCTGTTTCCAGATCCGGACAGCCGCCCGGCGCGCCACTCGGTGGTATCGCCGCTGCGGGGTGGGGCACTCGTCCAGGTCGAGGTTGTGGCTTTGGTGGGTGAAGCGGGAGATCTGTAAAGACGGAGGCGTGGTTACATGGCTCGAATTGTGCTGGGCGTCGCGTCATCTCACAGTCCTCAGGTGTCGAGCACGGCCGACATTTGGACGCTGCACGCGGAGCGCGACAAGTTGAACCCGGATACGCACTACGAAGAGCGGTTGAAACTGGTGGGCGAGCGGATTCAGGACCAACTGTCGCCGGAAATCTGGCGCAAGAAGTACGAGCAGTGTCAAGCTGCCATCGAAAACCTGGTGCGCGCCATCGATGAAGCACAGCCGGACGTCCTGATTGTCGTGGGGGATGACCAGGAGGAGCTTTTCCGCGACGAGGGGAAGCCGGCTCTCGGCATCTACTGGGGCTCGGAAATTCACGACTACCCGCTGGAATCGGAACAACTGCATCCTTCCCTGCGGGCGGTGATTTGGGCGTGGCACCCGGTTGACAGCGAGCCGGTCGACACGTATCCCACGCACGCGGCGTTGGGCCGTCACCTCATTGAATCGGTGGTGGCCGAAGGGTTTGACGTTGCCCAGAGTACGACGCAGCTAAGCGGACGGTCTGTCGGTCACGCCTACACGTTCGTCCAGCGCCGGCTGGTCCCTGGCAAGAAGATTCCGATGGTTCCCGTGTTTGTGAACTGTTTCTATAAACCAAATCAGCCCACCCCGGCGAGGTGCTACGACTTCGGACAGGCACTGCGCAGGGCCATCGAATCGTGGGACGAGGACCTGCGGGTGGTTGTCGTCGGTTCTGGCGGGCTCAGCCACTTCATTCTTGACGAGGAACTGGATCAGACCGTCATTCGCGCGTTGAAGGAAAAAGATGCGAATACGCTCCGCAGCTTGCCCCGGGAAAAGCTGCAAGGCGCTTCGGGCGAAATTCTGAATTGGATTGTGGCCGCGGGCGCTCTCGAGCATCTGGACGTTCAATACGTCGAATACGTGTCGGGCTACCGTTCGCCGGCCGGCACGGGGGTTGGCATGACGTTTGCCATTTGGAAGTGACGCGGCCGATGGGACGGCACCGGCCAGGGGGTCACCGGCGGATCGGCGCTGTGACCACGAATGCCCGAACGAGTCGTTTTTGCTGTGGTGGCAGGCGAGCATGCGGTGTGTCGACCATCCTCGCCGGGAGGGATTGGTATGCTGAGCCGTGAAGACAACGACGTGCTCTGCCGCGTCGGGCCCGGTACGCCGATGGGCACGTTGATGCGGCAGTACTGGATCCCTGCACTGTTGTCGTCCGAGTTGCCAAGGCCGGACTGCGATCCGGTGCGGGTGATGCTGTTGGGGG
>JADGIC010000102.1 GCA_019683615.1 Alicyclobacillaceae bacterium
CCCCTGCATGCCTGTGGATAAGTCTGAGAAGCCGCGCCACTGCTGCATCCCAATCCTATCCATCTGCCTACAGGGGCACATTAACTGTCGAACTCCGGTCGAAAAGATGACCTCCGACGAGGCGAAGGCGTCGGAAATGGAGCACGCCATTCGCCTCGAGATCCGCGTCAAATTGGACGAGAACCCGGTCCATTACACGTCGTTGCGGGAGAAGCTGGAGAAACTGATTGCGGACTGGAAGGAGCACCGTTTAGAGACCGTCCAGCTCGTGTTCGAGCTGAAAGAAATGATTCGGCGGGACATCCAGGAGTACGACGCCGGGCGAGAGCTGGACGGCGTTATCAAGGAACACCGGCCGTTCTACGACATGATGCGTGCGGAACTGCCGAGTGATAGATTCGACGACGCCCAGCTGAAGGACCTGACGCAGATTCTGGTCGAAGAGGTGTCGTCCCTTCGGAAAATCCGCGATTGGACGAGCAAAGAGGACGTTCAACGGGAAATGCGGGCACGTATCAAGCGGCAGCTGCGCGCGGTCAAGTGTCCGGCTCACAAGCTGGAATTTATCACCCAACAGATGATGAACTTGGCGAAGGTGCACTTCAAGGCGTGAACGTGACAACATTGACTGGTGTTGGGCCTTTGCGTTCTCGCGGATCATAACGTCAATGTTGCCCCGTTGACGCGCAACCAATGCTTGCGTTCCTCGTAGTCAGGCATGACGGATGCCACGACGGCCCAGAAGTCGGGCGAGTGGTCGGCGTGAATCAGATGAGCCAGTTCATGAACAACCACATAATCCACAATCCGCAGCGGAGCCATCAGAACCCGCCAGTTGATGTTGACGATGCCGGTTTTTGTGCAACTGCCCCAACGTAGCTTCTGGTCCTTCACGACCACGTCGGTCGGCCGCAATCCCAGACGGGGAGCAAACAGGTTGAGGCGTTCCTTGACTTTGACAATTCCGTTTTGGATGTACCAATCACGAAATGCAGCACGCAACCGCTCTTCACGCCACATGGGACCGGACACCTTGGGGACGACGGCGATAAACCGGCCGTTCTGAAACTTCAAAGAAACGTCGGCGGCGTTGTCCTCCGCAAGCACATGCAGGCGATATTGTCTCCCCAGGTACGGGAATTTTTCCCCGCTGATGAACTCGCGCTTCGTTGACACGGGTCGGATTTCCCGCAATTCGGCAAGCTTCTGGAGAATCCAAGGAGCTTTTCTCTTGAGCACGGCCTCAATCTTGCGCTGGTCCATGTGCTCAGGCACGACGACCGTGACCCCGGTCTGCCATTGGACAGAGATGGTACAGTCCTTGGCGGTTGGTTTGGGAATCAGCCGGTAAGGGATGGTGCTGTTGCCGTAATGGAGTGTGCCCTGCATGTACCCGACTTCCCCCCGCAACCGAAACGCTCATCACGTGTGTAGTTTACCACATGTCTCAGACAGTCGATTGCTTGTACTCTCGATGGGAACGTCCGGGTCCAAGGATGCTCGCGCAAACATCCAAGCCGAACCTGACGCCACCGCGCGTTGTACCAGCGTTGCGCCGCACCTCCCCGCGAGTGAACGAACAAGAGCACCAGCCGTGGCCGGTGCCCTTCCAACTGAGGTGTTGTCATGATACGCAAGCTTGACCGCCCGAGACTCGGCCATTTGCCGAGGATCACAGGCGGGTCAGATCCAACGTGGAGAGGGCCAGGCCTGTGATCCTTGGCAGCAGCGATTCTCTTCGGGCAAAATGGGCTGTTGATACGCGGTACGGGCCTTTCCTCCCGTCGTGCCTGGCTCATACAACTAATATTGCTGCAGCATCATCCATTGCGCGGCAGCGACGGCCGGTGGGCCTTGTTCGCCACGCGGGACGTTTTGGAGAGGGGAGGGTAATCCGTGGACGAGTTCAAGAAGGCGATTCACAAATTGGATGTCGACGAGTTCAAGACCAGTAAGGTCGTGCCGTCCGACAACCCTGGGCCGCACGATACAGTTCCAGCCCAGTTTTTCTGCGGCGGGGGATGCGGTGGCTGCGGCGGATGCTTTGGCTGTTTCCGCTGCTTCGGCTGTTTCGGCTGTTTTCGCTGCGGGGGTTGTTTCCGCTGTGCTCGCTGCTTCTGAAGTGAGCTTGCTTGGAAAATTCATCACTTCCTGAACAGCTTGTCTGCCCCTGTTCGACGCAACTGTCGTACAGGGGCTTTGGCTGATGAAGGCACCTTTGCGTCGTCGTACATATGATGCCGGTGAGGTTGGCGAGAAGGACGGCAACAGCCAGGCGGAGGAGGCAGGACGTCGTGAAGCTGCATCCCTCGATGCGTCTGAAGGTGAAGGGGGACACATTCTTCGTGCCGGATGAGACCGGCGGAGTGTATTTTCGCAACAACGAAGGCTCGTTCCGGATGGAAGGCAGGGGCATTGTGGAGTGGATCAACCACCTCATGCCGGTCTTCGACGGCACGCACACGCTGGAGGAGTTGACCGAGGGGCTGAACGAAGCCCACCGGCACGGTGTCTTCGAGATTGCCCAAGTCCTGTACGACAACGGCTTTGTGCGAGATGTGGCCGCTGATCCGCCCCATGCCCTGCGTGCGGAGCTCATCACGTCCTATGCACCGCAAATCGAGTTCTTGGATCATCTGTTCGGCGCCGGGGGTTATCGCTTCGAGTTGTACCGGAGGGCTCGCGTGCTCGCCGTGGGTGCCGGACCAATCCTCGTTTCGTTGGTGTCGGCCCTGCTCGAATCCGGGCTGCCGGGTATTCACGTCCTGGTGACAACGGAAGTGCAGACCGACCGAGATCGACTCCATGAACTTGTACGCCACGCTCAGAAGTCAGACCCCGACGTTGATTTACAGGAGCTGGGCATGCCCGGCAACGGACGGGATGTCCTTCGCGCGGCAGTGAGGACGTTCGATGCGGTGCTGTACGTGTCACAGACAGGCCGTCTCGAGGAGCTGCAGACATTCGAAGAAGCGTGCCGTGTTGAAGGGAAGCGGTTTCTGCCCGCCATTTGCGCCGGTCAGGCTGGGCTCGTGGGTCCGTTCACGCGCCCCGGTTCTTCTGTATCCTGGGAGTCCGCCTGGCGTCGGGTGCATCACGCCGTCATCGCGAAGGATGCGACGGTACACGCATTTTCCTCCACTGCCGGAGCGATGATGGCGAACTTGCTTGTTCTCGAGTGGTTCAAGTGGGTTGCGGGAGAGCGTGCCGCGGAGGACGAACCGCGCTTTTTCCTGCTCAATCTTGAAACCCTCGAGGGACACTGGCATGCGTTCTGGCCGCATCCACTGGTCGCGGGAACGATGCCGCCAGTGCATGTCTCAGACCTCGCGCGTCAATTGGGGGCTGCAGACGAGCCGTCCGACTCCCAAGGTTTGCTGGCCTTTTTTGCGCGGTTGACGTCGCCGGTCGCTGGGATCTTTCACGTTTGGGAGGAGGGGGACCTGGTACAGCTACCTCTTGCGCAGTGCCGTGTTCAGGTGGCGGATCCCCTTTCTCCTGGGCCGGCGCAGCTGCTTCCCGAGATTGTGTGTGCGGGCCTGACGCACGAGGAGGCCAGACGTGAGGCTGGGCTGGCTGGGGTGGAAACGTACACCTCCAGGCTGATGGGAGGACCGGGTGCATCGCTGTCCCCTGGACCACCAGGTGAACATCCCGATGGCGGCCGACCTCTCTTTTCTGGCATCGGGGCAGGGGAAACCCTGTCGGAAGGGGTGGGCCGCGCTCTGGTCCGCTGTCTTGAGGAGGCGCTGTGCGATCGCGAGCACGACTCACCGCCGTCCGTGTCGCCGGTCGTGCTGACCGAGGTCGCCGACTTTCATTGCCGCTGCTTCCTGGAGGCGCTGGGTGTGCTGGGAGGCGAGCCGGAGTTCGGGCTCGGTGCACCCGTGCTCGGGTGTCCGGTCGTGTGGGTCCGGTCTGGTGAGCGGTGGTTCGCCGGCATCGGTCTGAACGTGACCTTGGCACTTTGCTCGGCGCTGACCCGTGCGCTAGTGTCTCTGCAAAACCAGGTGACGTACGGCAGCGGACGAGGATTGGAGACGGAGTTCGTCGAGCTTGCCGAGGTGAGTCCGGCATCATTGTCTGTCCCCGCGTCACCGCGCGGAACACAAGCCCAGGTCGTGCGCGCGGCGCTGCAGACGCTGCAGGCCACCGGCCTGCGGGTAGACGTCGTCGATGTTTCCCCGGAACCCTGGGTGAAGGAACGCCTGGCGGGTGTGTTCGCCGTCACGCTGCGAAAGGAGACGTCGCCATGAGCGGAACGGTTCTTGTCGTTGGAAAGGGTGGCTGGGCGGACCAGGTTGCCGCAGTGCTCTCGCCTGCGCACCAGGTCCTGCGGTCGGCGGAAGTGCCAGCGGCGGTTACCAGGCCGGTCAATCTGGCTCTCGTGCTGGACGACGCCTGGCATCCCGGTCGATATCGTGAAGCAGAACAGGTGTTCCGGGCAGCGGGAGTCCCCTGGATCCGGGGCTTCATCGCGTTTGGCGAGGGCATCGTGGGCCCTCTGGTCCGCCCAGGCCATCCAGGTTGTTCGCAGTGTGCCGACACGCGGTGGTTCATGGCGGGACAGGATCGTCCGGAGATGTGGCTGCTTGAGCAGCAACGAATCGCTCAGGGGGGACCCAAGCGCGATGCGTGGGCGTCTCGCACGGGGCTTGGCTACCTGGCTTGCCTGTGCGCGGACGAGGCGGAGCGCCTGCTTGGCGGCATGTCGACCCGGTTGGAAGGCGCTTTGTACTTGGTGCAGCTGCGGACACTGCGGAGTTCCCGTCATGTCGTCTTGCCCGATCCGCTTTGTCCCACGTGCGCTGAGCTGCCAGACGACGCGCCGAAGCCGTTGTCACTGGCGCCCACGCCCAAGGTCAGCGGCGGCTTCCGTTCGCGCCCGCTGGACGAACTCGGCCCCTGTCTCGTTAAGGATTACCTGGACGGCCGCACCGGGCTTCTGAACGGACGGATGGACGACCTTTCGTCCCCGTTTGCTGCGGTCGGCGTGAACTTACCGCTCCCGACCGCAGATGAGGGCACAGCGGGCAGAACCTTGACCTACCAGGAGAGTCTGTACACGGCGATTCTGGAGGGACTCGAGCGCCACTGCGGGTTGATCCCTCGTGGTGTGCGTCCGGTGGTGTTCGACAGTTACCGCAACCTTGCCGATCAGGCACTCAATCCTGTCCGGGTCGGCCTCCACGCGCCAGAGCAGTACGCCAAGGACGATTTTCCCTTTCGACCGTTTGATCCGGATCGCGCCATGTCGTGGGTATGGGGCTACTCGTTTCTGCAGCAACGCCCCATCCTGGTGCCCGAGCGGCTGGCCTACTACAGCCTCGGAGGAAGCGACGGGTTCGTCTATGAAACCTCGAATGGCTGTGCTCTCGGAGGAAGTCTGGTGGAGGCCGTCTTTCACGGAATCCTCGAGGTGGTGGAGCGCGACGCGTTCTTGCTGACGTGGTACGCCCAACTGCCGTTGCCGCGGCTCGACATGCATTCCGCATCCGACCCGGAGCTTCGCCTGATGGTCCACCGGTTCGAGGCGCTGACCGGCTATGACCTGCTGTTTTTCAACGCCACGATGGACAGCGGTATTCCCAGCGTGTGGGCGATTGCGAAAAACAGGCGCAGCACAGGGGCCAACCTCACATGTGCCGCGGGTGCCCATGTCGATCCGGTGCGGGCCGCAAAGAGCGCCATTCACGAGCTGGCCGGGACCATCATTACCCTTGACAAGCGCTTTGAGGCGCGGCGCGAGGAAGCGCTGCGCATGGTCCGTGATCCGTTTGCGGTTCGCTGCATGGAAGATCACTCTCTGCTCTACAGCGTGCCGGAAGCGGAGGAACGGCTCGCCTTTCTGCTCGCTGGAGACCGTCCGCTGCAATCCTTTGACGAAGCGTTTCCACCGCGCGCACAGCACACCGATTTGGCGCGCCATCTCGAAGACCTTCTGGAGGTGTTTCGCCGGCTGGGACTCGAGGTGATTGTGGTGGACCAGACCACACCCGAGGTGCAACGAAACGGCCTCTCCTGCGTGAAGGTGCTGATCCCGGGGATGCTGCCCATGACCTTCGGCTACCACTTGACACGTCTTGAAGGGCTGCACCGTGTTTTCCACGTCCCGCACGCTCTCGGCTACGCTCCGCGTCCGCTCACCGTCGCGGAGCTCAACCCGCATCCGCACCCGTTTCCCTGAACTTGCATCCCCTGTACGTGTATCCATGGAGGGAAAAGCGTGAACCTGGAGGCATTCCTGCACGACCTGCACTTTGATGTCGACAAAGTCCGGCCGCCTGACTGGGTGCCGGATTGGTCAGATGCGCCGCTGCCCTACAAGTTGTACCGTGGCCTTCCAACGGTGCCTTTGTCGGCAGCCGTGCCGCTCACTCTCGAAGCTTCGACCCTTCCACCAGAGACGCCCGATCTCACGCAAGTCGGCCACTTTCTCTGGTATGTCTGCGGCATTCATCGTTTGTCTCAGACCATCCTGTCCCTTGAGGCTGCCGCGTCCGGAACCGGACCGGCGTATGTTCAGCGGCGATTCCTGCCGTCCGGCGGAGCGCTCTATCCCAGCGAGTTGTACGTCTACCTGCGCCTCCCGGGTGTGCCCTGGGGCGTCTACCACTATGATGCGGCGCATCATCGTCTCGTTCTGCTGCGTGAAGGGTGCTTTGACGGCTACCTGAGCCGGGCTCTGGGCCACCGGGTCGACGTGACCGCCTGTTTCGCTACGGTATTTGTATCCACCGTGTTCTGGAAAGGGTTCTTCAAATACGTTGACTTTGCCTACCGGTTGCAGGCTGTCGACACCGGCGTGGCATTGGGTCAGCTGTTGGAGGCCGCGCGGCGATTTGGGTTTACGGCGGGCGTCTGTTTTCAATTCCTTGACAGAGCCGTCAACCACTTGCTCGGTTTGTCGGACTCGGACGAGAGCGTATATGCGGTGGTCCCGTTGTCGGTGGAACCAGTAGCGCGCTGGGTTACGCGCCCTGGCGAGGAGCCGGAGGCCGTCTCGGACGAGGACTTGCTGGACGAACTGGAACCGGTTCATCACGACCACTACGTTCGCTCGGCGCGGGTTCTGGCCTGTCCCAGAATGGTGGCTATGAATCGAGCCAGCATGCTGAGTTCAACACGGCAGTTCCGCCGCCTCGCTGCGATCACGCCCGTCCCTGAACCGGGACCCGCCGTGGCGCTGCCAGCCGTCAAGCCTTTGTCTTTCGACTTCGCGACCGCCTGCCGGCGACGGTATTCCCCAGGTGGCGACTTTGTCTTGCAAGCGGTCAACGTGGAACAGTTGACCATACTCCTCGCGGAAGCCGCAGCATGCGCCGGCGGTTGGAGGGATATCGATGGGGGACTCGGGCATCCTGGCCCGGTCGAGCTGTATGTGTGCACATATGCGGTGGACGGTGTTCCCGACGGCGCGTATCGCTACGACGCGAAAGCCCACTCACTGCAGCTGGTCCAGCCTGGCGATCAACGTCCGTACCTGCAGCGTGCTCTGTCCTCGCCGAACCTGAATCTGTTCCAGGTGCCGGTTTGCGTGCACGTCGCCGGGCGCCGCGATCACCTCGTGGAGTCCCTCGGTTACCGCGGCTACCGCATACAACAGATGGAAGCCGGGATCCGGCTGCACCGCTTGCTGCTTGTGGCAGCCGCCATCGGGTGGAACGGGCATCCCCTGCTCGGATTCGAGGCCGCTCTGTGCGACAAGCTGTACGGTCTGTCGGCGCGCGGACAAACCGCGCTGGTCCAGGTCCCGGTAGCCCCTCATCGTCCCGGAGCACGGTGGGAAGCCGGTCTGCACGGGTGAGGGAACGTGTAAGGAGAGCGCTCACACTTGCGGCAAGGCAGGCCCATCCTCGTGGTGCAGGCAGGGAAGGGTCTCGGCGGTACAGCATGGAACACGCCAAAAGGGGTATGCCCTCGTACCGTATGGGTTCGCACCGCGACGTATATGCAGACGCTCCAAGGCTTCGCACCGAGTATGATTTGCAAGTGTGCGAGGAGTTCTTGGGCGCCCTCGCTCCTCCCAGACGAATCACGGCATCTCTGTTCGGTTGTATCAACTCTGGGCATTCGTGTGCATGACGGTCCCGGCTGTGCACATGGCGAAGCGTTCCACGTGGCCGCGCAAGCCGGTGACGTGGTCCCGACGACGTATGAGCTGGCGCACCTTGACCAGGCCGACCTGTACCAGTTGGCCTGAAACTCGGTGCGGTTGCAATCACGGGCGAAGGGGGTAGTGAAACCTCACGGCCTGCCTCAGGTAGGCGGGTCCAAACCACAGAAATCCCGTGATCAACCCGAGATCCAGGACCAGCCCCGTGACAGGGCGCCACTCGTTGAACCCGGCCAACACATACGGTACCAGTGAGGATCCAATTGTGGTCAGGACGGCCGTGGCGGTCATTTTGCCCTTCCCCGCCCGAACCCCCTCGTATCTGTCTAATATACACATCTACGAGCCCAA
>JADGIC010000103.1 GCA_019683615.1 Alicyclobacillaceae bacterium
GGCATCGTTCTTTTTTTATAACTTACCTGGCTTACGCCTGTTGGGCCGCCCCCGCCCCCCCCCCAGCGTCCAAGCCGCCTCCTCCTGCGCCCGGCTGGCGGCTGCAAGGACTGGCACCAGCTCGCGCACCACCATGGGATACGTCACCATCAGCGTCGCCAAGACCATGCCGGGCACGGCAAACATCAGCCGGACGCCGGCCTGGGACAACCATCCGCCGAGCACGCTGCGCGGACCGTACGCCACCAACAGGCTGGCGCCGGCGATGACCGGAGACAGGGCGAACGGCAGATCGGCCAGCGCGGCCAACAAGCGGCGGCCGCGAAAGCGATGGCGGCTAAGCAGGACCGCCGTCCAAAGGCCGAGCACCAGGTTGAGCAAGGTGGTCCAGGCTGTCACCCACGCGGACAGCCGGAGCGCCGCCACCGCGTCCGGACGGGTGCATGCCGCCCAAAACCCGGCCACCCCGCCTGCCAGACCTGCCTTCGCCAACCCTGCCACAGGCAGCAGGCAGACCAGCCCCCACCACAACCACGCTAAGGCGCCAAACGCCCACCGCCGCGCCGGCCACCGACCGGCGGCCAGGGCCGCATGGGCCACCCGGCCCCGGCTCTCCACGCCGGCGAAGCCGCCCGGTGCCGCCGCACGGGACCCCCACCGCCGCTGGAGCCAACCGGTCACGGCGAGTGCCAACAGCGACGCGGCGAGCAGGTACAAGGAGACCGCCGCGGCGCCCGCCGGATCGTCGTTCTCCAGCAGCCCGTACAGGTAGACAGGAGCCACCTCGGTGCGCAGCGGCAGGTTCCCGGAGATGACCACCACGGCGCCAAACTCGGCCACCGCCCGGCTGAATGTCAGGAAGAAACCGCTGACCACCCCGGGGGCGAGCGCCGGCAGCACCACCCGCCAAAACGTCCGCCACGGCCCCGCACCCAGCGTCCACGCCGCCTCTTCCGCGCGCCGGTCCAGCGACTCCAGGAGCGGCTGGACGCTGCGGACCGCGTACGGCAGGGTCACAAACACCATCGCCAGCACCACGCCGGCGCGCGCGTAGGCGACCGCCACGTGGTGAGCCGCCAACCAGCGGCCGACCGGTTGCACTGGCGAGTACAACTCCAACAGCATGAGACCGGCGACGGTTGTCGGGATGGCGAGGGGCAGGTCGACCAGTGCGTTCAACAAACCCCGGCCGGGTACGGATGTCCGCTCCAGCGCCAGGGCGAGCAAGGTACCAGCGACCGTGTTGACGACCGCCGCCGTGAAGGCGGCGGCCAGCGACAGGCCGAGGGCAGCGCGGCCGATGGGGCTTTGCAGCGGCGCCCACAGCTCCCTCCAACCGGCGGACAAGGCCGTCACCGCGATGCCCGCCACCGGCAACACCACCAAGCACAGCAGACACACCCCGACCACAGCCACGCCGGCATACCACGTTGCGGGTCGGCGAGATGGCCCTCGGCGGCGGTGCAAGCCTGTCACCACCAGCCACGGCCGCGCGCTGTCCGTCCGCACGTCCACTCGACTTCTCCTCCTTCACGTCCCGAGCATGACGCTCCACCGCGTCCACCGCCGGCGCCGCGCCTCGCGTCCACCGCCGATCCCGGCCGTCACCCGCATTTCGCCTGCCGTCCGGCGAAAGCCTCGTGCACCGGTTGGGATGCCGTTGCCATTAACGACTGCCTGCCAATATTTGGTCAAAAAGCGCTCCCTGCTCGTACAACGTGTGGTTCACCTGATCCCAGCCGCCCAACGACTTGATGTTAAACAGGCCCGCCGGGGTTTTGTACTTGCCTTTGACCTCGGCCGCGACCACCGGGTTCACGGGCCGGAAGCCGTTGGCGGCAAAGATGCGCTGAGCCTGCGGGCTGCGCAGAAACTGCACAAACGCCTCCGCCACCGCCCGGTTGCCGTGTGCCTGGACGTTCTTGTCCACCACCGCCACCGGATTTTCGATCAACAGCGTGTCCCGCGGAATCACCTCGTCAAATGTCTTGAGGTGCCCGCTTTCCCGCAGGATGTCGTCCTCATAGCCGACGACCGCGTCGCCGACTCCGCTCAGGAAGGTCGTCATGGACGCCTCGCCGGACTTGTCGAGCACCTTGACGTTGTGCACGATGCCCGCCAGCAGCCGCTTCGCCTGCGCGCTGCCCCCCTGCTTCAGCCCCGCGCCGTAGATGGCCGTGATGTCCCACTTAGCGCCACCCGACGTCTGCGGGTTCGGCAGATCCACGACCACGCCGGGTTTGGCCAGATCCGCCCAGGTCCGGATGTGTTTCGGGTTGCCTTTGCGTACGCCGATGGCGACGATGGAGTCGGTGACCATCCCGTGGAACGGGTCGGCCTGCCAGTTGTGCGTGATGTACCCGGCCTTCTGGATGCGATTGATGTCGTCCGCCAAGGACAGCGCCGCCACGTCCACCGGCAAGCCGCTGGCGATGGCGCGCGATTCTGCGCCGGAAGCATCAAACGACGCCTTAAACACCACCGTTTGCCCTGTCTTCGCCTTCCAGTACTTCTGAAACGCCGGGAAGATCGACTTCTCGTACACATCCTTTGTCGTGCTGTACGATCCGAACGTCAGCGTCACCGTCCCGCCGCTTTGCGTCCCCGCGCGGGCTGCCCCGCCGTGGCTCCACGCCGCCCACGCCACCGCCACCGACGTGGCCAGAGCGGTCACCCCGGCCGCTGCACCCCACGCCCAAACCGGTTTCCTGCGTTTGCTCACACACAACGCCTCCTCGTTTGTTCGGGCCTGCTGCCCGTGTTTCGCTTGAGTTGCTTCGCATCCGCCCCTGCGGTCCGCCCTACGACAAAAAAAGAGGCAGATGCTCCGCCAGGCGCCGTATGCGCCCGCGTCGAACCGTCTGCCTCTCGTCGTCGAGTCGGCTATCCACTTGTGTACGGGACAGGCGTTTCGGCCAGCCCGTCTACCTCCCTCAGGGTATCATCCGATGGAGCGTTTGTCAACTATACAACTAGGAATACTAAAATTTTCGGTACACAACGCACTCTGGCTCCGTTCTGTCGATTCCCTTTCATTTGGACGGGCGGTTGTACAACACCCGAGTGGCGGGCCTGGTTCCACCCGGCCGCGCACCGCCCTCTGCCTGCGCGGGCCGAAGCGGGAAGCGGCGCTTCTCAATCCGCTCAATTTGCGTGACCTGGCGCTCGTGAACGGTGATCTGGACCGTCCCGTACTCCAGCTCCGCGATTGCCCGCAACACATATACCATCACGTCCCGCAGGTGCGCGGGCACTTGTTCCCAGGCCGCCTCCGCGTCCTGCGACCCCTGCGAAGCTCCCCCCGACCCTTGGCGCAAGTCGAGGTCGTCGCGTCCGTCCGCCATCCCTCAATCCCTCCGCATCTCACCCTGGCTGCCGCCGTCCGCACGCTCGCCGCGTCCCTGTCAGGCGGGCGGATGCATGGCCGTTGCCGCCGGCAGCCGCCCGTTCAACAGGTCACTCAGCCGGGTGTGATCCAACAGGTCGGCGACTGTGTCCCGCACCAACATCCACAGCGGCCGCAGCAGACAATGGCCTTCCAGTGCACACGGTTCGTACGCCGTGACGCTGACGCAACCCATCGGCGCCAAGGGGCCGTCGAGCAGGCGGATCACCTGCCCGATGACCACCTCCTCTGGCTTCATCCGCAGCGCGTAACCGCCCTGCATACCCCGCTTGCTGCGGGTGAACCCGAGGTGCTTGAGCTGCAACAGGATCTGCTCCATGTACTTGACCGGGACCGCCGTCTTCTCCGCAATCTCATGGATGGACATCCATTCCTGGTCCGACGCGCCCAGCACCAACAGCGCCCGCAGCGCATACTCGCCGCGGCTGGAGATCTTCACGGCCCGTCCCTCCCGTTTCTCTACAATGTCTAGCGAGATAGTCGAGATTTGATTGCACCAACCGTACGCGTCTGGGCTCCCGTTCTCACGGAGCCTTCGTTCTCCAGAGCGTTCGGACACTGCGCCCGAACTCTGTTGCCCTGGGAACGAGGCGCATCAAGGGCCGTTGGCGGCCGAACCGCAAAACCAATAAAACCTATGGACTTTCTGTTCTATTGTTGTATCATGGCGAAGAACGATTGTCAATTGGGCAGGATGGAGGGTTGCGCGTGGTTTGGATCCGCTTGGATTTCGCCGACCTCGGCGGCACCACGGTCTGGACCGACCCGGTCCGGGTGCTGGACGCCTGGGATGCGGACGGCGTCTTCAGGCTGCTCGCCGAAGTGCGCGCCGGCGCAGCTGAAGGGCTGTTCGCGATTGGCTTTATCGCGTACGAAGCGGCGCCTGCGTTCGATCCCGCCTTCGTCACGCACCCGCCCAAGCCCGGCCTGCCGTTGGCCTGGTTCGCCCTCTTCCGCGCCCCCGCCGGCGCCATCATCACCGGCGGCGCCTGCACCGGACGTGAACCGGGCAACGCGGAGAGCCGCCAGGGCACCGGCCATGGCGGGAGCGGGGGCGGATCGCTCAGCAAGGTGAAGCCCGCCGCCGACGCGGCGCAGTTCGCGCAGCAGGTGGAGACCATCCGCGCGGCCATCGGCCGCGGCGACGTATACCAGGTGAACCTCACGTTCCCCGTCGCGGCACAGGTGCACGGCCAGATGACCGCCCTCTACGAGCGGCTGCACCAGGCGCAACAGGGAGCGTACAGCGCGCTCATCATGACCGACCGGTGGGCGGTGCTGTCACTGTCGCCGGAGCTGTTCTTCTCCCTGCGCGGGCAGATTGTCACGACGCGGCCGATGAAGGGCACGCGGCCGCGCGGCCGCAGCCCTGAAGAAGACGAGCGCATCGCCGCCCAGCTGCGGGCGTCGGTCAAAGACCGGGCGGAGAATGTGATGATTGTCGACCTTTTGCGCAACGACCTCGGCCGGGTGGCGAAGTGGGGGACGGTCGCCGTTCCGCACCTGTTTGACGTGGAACGCTATCCCACCGTGCACCAACTCACCTCGACCGTCACCGCCTGCCTGCGCGACGGGCTCGACTTTGCAGACGTGTTGGCCGCTCTGTTCCCGTGCGGGTCGGTCACAGGTGCGCCCAAGGTGACCGCGATGCGCTTCATCCGGGAGATGGAGTGCGGGCCGCGCGGGGTGTACTGCGGCGCCGTCGGGTATGTCCGGCCGGGCGGCGACGCCTGCTTTAACGTGGCGATTCGCACGCTCACCGTGGATTTCAACTCCGGCCGCGCGGAGTACGGCACCGGCTGCGGCATCACCTGGGACTCCGACCCGGAGGAGGAGTACCAGGAGGCGCTCACCAAGGCGCGTATCCTCTGGGAGGCCGCACCCGCCCGGCCGTCCGGTGCCGAGCCGCCGGGTCCGGCCGGCCCGCCGTTTGAGCTGCTGGAAACCCTGCTGTGGGAGGATGGCCGCTACGTGCTGCTCGAGCGCCACCTGGACCGGCTGTGCGCCGCCGCCCGCTTCTTCGGCGTGCCGCTGCGGCGGGCGGATGCACAGGCGGCGCTGTCCGCCCTCACCCCACGGCTGCGCCCCTTGCCGCAGCCGCAGCGCGTGCGGCTGCTGGTGGACGCCGCCGGCCACATCCGGACGGAGCACGCCGCGGCCGAGCCGATGCAAACCCGGCCGGTCTGGGCGAAGCCGCGTCCCGTGGCGTTGGCGCGCACGCCCGTCAACGCAAGGGACCCGTTTCTGGCGCACAAAACCACCCGGCGCACCGCCTACGAGTCCCGCCGCCGCCAGTTCCCGGAGGCGTTTGACGTGTTGTTGTGGAACGAGCGCGGCGAGGTCACCGAGTTCACCAACGGCAACCTGGTCTGGGAAACAGCAGACGGCCAATGGCTGACCCCGCTGCAGGCCTGCGGTCTGCTGCCCGGCACGTTCCGCGCGGAGCTGTTGGCCCGGGGCGTCGTGAAGGAGGGCGTGCTCACCGTCGACCGGCTGGCAGACGCGGGACGGCTGTGGTTCATCAACAGCGTCCGCGGCTGGGTGCCGGTGGAACTCCGGGGGTCCTGGCCCTGCCAGGACCCGTAAGGGCGGCAGGCGCCGAGCTACAGGATGCGCCCCACCCGTCACCCCACCTGCGCCCGTAGCCGACCGCTCGGGCAACCGCCCGGGCGGCCGCTTGGGTGGCGTTACAGCATGGACTTGGCCGTTTGCCAGACGCTCTCGACCGTGAAGCCGTACTCCCGGACCACCACGTCGCCGGGAGCCGAGGCGCCGAAGCGGTCGATGCCCATCACGCGGCCCTCGCGCCCCACGTACTTGTACCACGGCATCGGACTCGCCATCTCCACCGCCAACCGCCGGCTCACGCCGCCAGGCAGCACCTGTTCGCGGTACGCCTCGTCCTGTTCGTCGAACAGCTCCAGACACGGCATGCTCAGCACCCGTACGGCGACGCCTTCCTCCGCCAAGCGCCTGCCCGCCGCCAGCACCAGCTGCACCTCCGAGCCGGACGCCATGAGAATGAGGTCGCGCCCGTCCCCGTGCTGGAACAACACGTAGCCGCCGCGCGCGAACTCTGCCTTCTTCGCCTTGATCTCGTCAAGCGTCGGCACCTTCTGGCGGGTCAGCGCGATGGCGACCGGGCCGGTGCGGTGCTCCAACGCCCAACGGAACGCCAATCCCGTCTCCGTGCCATCCGCCGGGCGAAACACCTTAAAGCCGGGGATGGCCCGCAGCGACGCCAACTGTTCGACGGGCTGATGGGTGGGGCCGTCCTCGCCGACCGCAATGCTGTCGTGGGTGAAGATGTGGATCACCGACTGCTTCATCAGTGCCGACAGGCGCAGCGCCGGCCGCAGGTAATCGCAGAACACGAGGAACGTGCCGGCGTACGGAATCGCCCCGCCGTGCAGCGTGATGCCGTTGAGCATCGCGCCCATGGCGTGTTCACGCACGCCGTAGAAAAAGTTCCGGCCGCTGTACGAACCTAGGCCGAACCGCTCCTCGCCGTTGATGATGGTCTTGTTTGAGCCTGACAAATCGGCAGATCCGCCAATCAACGTCGGCACGTGCGGCGCCACCGCGTTGACAACCTTCCCGAACGCGTCGCGCGTCGCCACCTCTCCGGAGAAATCCGGAAGAACCTCGTCCCAGCGGACGTCGACACGGCCGTGGAGGGCGTCGACGAACTGCTGCGCCTCCACCGGGTACGCCTGCCCGTACGCTTCAAACATCTGATTCCACGCCTGCTCCGCAGCCTCGCCCGCCGCGGCCGCCTGCCTCGCCAGTGCGCGCACTTCCTCCGGCACGTGGAACGGTTCGAAATGCCATTGGTAGAACGCCTTCGCCTTGGCCGCCTCGTCAGCGCCGAGCGGCTCGCCGTGGGCCTTGTGCGTCCCCTGCTTGGTGGGCGCCCCGTAGCCGATGACCGTCTTGACCTCAATCAAGGTCGGCCGCTGGGTCTCCTGCCGCGCGGCCGCGAGCGCTTGTTCAATCGCATCCAGGTCGTTGCCGTCCTCCACGCGCAGCACGTTCCAGCCGTACGAGCGAAAGCGCGCCCCCACGTCCTCGGTGAACGACCAGTCCAGCGGCCCGTCCAGCGACACGTCGTTGGAGTCGTACAGGACGATGAGCTTGTTCAGCCCGAGATGGCCCGCCAACGACGCCGCCTCCGCCTGCACGCCCTCCATCATGTCGCCGTCGCCGGCCAACACGTACGTGTAGTGGTCCACCAGCGGAAATTCCGGCCGGTTGAACTTCGCCGCCAAGAACCGCTCCGCCAGCGCCATGCCGACCGCCATGGCAAAGCCCTGCCCGAGCGGCCCGGCCGTCGCGTCCACCCCCGGCGTATGGCCGAACTCCGGGTGGCCCGGTGTCTTCGAGCCCCACTGGCGGAACGCCCTCAGGTCGTCGAGCGACACGTCGTAGCCAAACACGTGCAGCAGGCTGTACAGCAAAGCAGACCCATGCCCGGCCGACAACACGAAGCGATCCCGGTTGAACCACTGCGGATTCTTCGGGTTGAAGCGCATGAACCGGCTCCACAGCACGTACGCCATCGGCGCCGCGCCCATCGGCAGACCCGGGTGGCCCGATTTCGCCTGCTCCACCTGATCGATGGACAGGGTGCGCAGCGTCTGCACCGCCAGGTTGTCCGTTGCCGTAAACGCCATCGCCTCTCCACTCCTCTGTAGTACCGGCTGTCTTTCGCCTTATGATACCATTCGGCGGGCGCCAACGGAAAACCATGCCGCAAGGGGCCACGCGGCCGGAACTACGGCCGTGTCCGCCTGAAGCTGCGGCACTTGCCGGGAAAGTTCGGTATGCTCCGCCATACTCTGCCGGGAAACACCCACAGACCCACACGCCGGCCGCCAACCATCCTACACCCATCGCTCCCGGCGGCGGCCTACTCGCCGCTGATGGGGGGCACGTCCACGCCGCTGACCCGGACCGAGCCCGATCCAGGAACGAGGTGAAAGACGTAAGTTACGGATTCCACGGTACCACCCGCCGACCCCAGCACGGGGCGGCGGACGGTCACCTGTACCTGGGAG
>JADGIC010000104.1 GCA_019683615.1 Alicyclobacillaceae bacterium
GTACAGTACCCACCCACCCGGTGATCTGTCCCATCGGGACCCGCAAGTGGAGGCAAAGGGGGAGGTCATATGCTGGAGGTCGTGCTGGTCGCGGCTGCATTTCTCGGGCTCGTCTGGATTCTGACTCCGTCCAGGCCTGCGGAGCGCCGTGCGGAAGTCAAACACGCACGTCCGTCCGCCCTGCATTTGTTCATGAAGAGCACGCGACCACGATGAGGGAGGAGAACGATGCTGACTTCCTGGTTGTCACCTCTCGTTCTCCTCGGTGTCATTGTGGTCATCCTGTGGCGGCCCCGCAGAGTCAATGAGGCAGTTCCGGCGACCGTGGGCGCCGCCGTGCTGTTGGCGTCGGGCGTAATCACCCTCCGCGACCTTGATGCGGTCGTGCACATTGTCTCGGGACCGGGATTGACAATTCTCGCCACCATTTTGATGTCGGCCGTGCTTGACCAAGCCGGTTTCTTCCGTTGGGCGGCCGTGCAGCTGGCGCGCAAGGCGGACGGCTCCGGTCGCCGCCTGTTTGGGCTGACGTTGGCGCTGTGCTTTTGCATGACCATGTTTTTCAACAACGACGGCAGCATTCTCATCACCACACCGATTATTCTCGAATTGACGCGGCGACTGGGCTTCACGAAAGCGCAGGCCCTGCCCTACCTCATCGGCGGATGTCTGGTGGCCACCTCCGCCAGTGCGCCCATCGGCGTGAGCAACCTCGCCAACCTGATTGCGCTCAACATCGTCGGCCTCAACTTGAACCAATACGCCGCGCTGATGTTGGTACCATCGTTGCTCGGCATCGCCGTCTGCGCACTGCTGCTGTACGCTGTGTTCCGGCGCCGGATCCCTGACCGCTTCCACATCCCCAACGGTCCGCCAAGCCGCGTGTTTCCGCCTCGGCCCGGGAGATACCTGGCACCTGCCGAAGCCGGGCGTCCCGCGTCCGGCGCCCAAGCGCCCCGAACCGCATCGGCTGAAACCGACGGTCCCGCCCCCAGGCGGGCCCACGGCGGGACGGACGGGACTGGCTGGGTCCAGCGGACGGACGGCGCCAGCGGCATCTCTCCAACTCATCGAACCAGCGTTCGATCCGCTGCTGTCCGCAACGGGCATCGCCATCGTCGTGCTGGTGCGTGCAGGTTTCTTCATCGGCGCGGCACACGGAATCCCCGTCCAGGTTGTCGCCATCGCGGGGGCCTGCCTGCTCCTGGGCATCTGCGCGGTGCGGCGCCCGCGGAGCGTTGCCGAAATCGCCCGGACAGCCCCGTGGTATATCCTGGCGTTTGCATTTGGCATGTACGCGCTGATCTACGGTCTGCAAAAGCAAGGGATCACCCTGCTTCTGGGGCGCGGTTTGGAGCTGGCGGCCGGGCAGTCGCTGCTGGCTGTCGTGTTGCTGACCGGCCTCTTGTTGACCGTGATGTCCTGCCTGTTCAACAATCTGCCGTCCGTGATGATTGGAACCGTCATGTTGACCGACCTGCACCTGCCTGCGGTGGAACTAAAGCTGGCGTACTTGTCCAACGTGCTGGGGAGCGACATCGGTTCCCTGCTCCTGCCCATGGGGACGTTGGCGTCCCTGCTCTGGTTTCACTTGGTTCGGCAGCCAACGGGGGTCACCTGGGCCGACTACATGAGGTTTTCCTTCGCAGTCATTCCGCCCAGCCTCGCCGTCTCGCTGCTGGCGTTGTACGGGTGGAGCGGCTGGCTGCTGCGCTGACGACCGCCACGACCCGTCCGGCGGAGCTCAGCCGCCCCGGTTGGCTGCCCGCGGGCAGCTGGCGTACCGCAATGAGCAAGCAACGAACGAGCGCATCCGGTTCCCGCAGGTGCAAGAAGCGGCCGCAGGCGTTCGCCCAACACATGTACAAACACTGCGGGAATAACGTGAACTGAACATCTGGTTGCAAAGGAGGTGAGCCAAACGGTGATCCACGAGGACCTGATCAACCTTTCGGTTGTGGCGGTGCTGTCTGCGCACAAGCGATACGGGGGTGTCGTGCGCAAAGTCGGCACCGACTTCCTGCTCATCGACGACCCGGCGGCCGGTGCCGCGCTGATTGCGCTCGAGCACGTGAAGCAGCTTCGCCTCGGCGAGCGCACGCCGCCAACCAGCCCGCCTCAAATTGATGCAGCGAGTGTGCCAGTTCACCCCGCTTCGCTTCCCGACACCTTGCGCGACGCGCTGTGCACCTGGACGAAGTCGGTTGTGCAGTTGGACGGCGCAGGACCGGAACCGGTCGCAGCATACTTGCTGGACGTGCGGACGGATTACCTGGCCGTTAGCGTGATCCCGGAAGGTCTGCTGTACGTCCCCACTCGCCACGTTCAGCTCGTGCGACCACTGGACGTCACCGTGCAAGCGGAGTTCACTTCGTGGATGGACCGCTACCTGGTTCGATTCGCGCAAGCGGATCGCTTCGCGGAGGCGCTCAGCTATGAAGCGGGAATAGCGGTGAAAATCGGCCGGGGCGGGCCGGACGAGGTGCTGGGCGTGGTCCGGTCGGCAAATGACCATTTCGTGGAACTCGTGGTGTCGCCCCATGAGTTGGTTCGCATTCCGATGCACCACGTAAAGTCCGTCTCCCGCCTGCAGCCTGCGCACTTCGATGCGGCGGAGGTGGCGAACGATGCATCATACGCCGTCAGAAATCCAGGAGTTCCGGGTTCGTGCACGGGCATCTGACCGGGCAGACATGTGAGGAGGTAAGAACATGGACTTGAGCTTCATGGAGGAATCCATTGGAAAGACGATCCAGTTGGAACGAGGCGGACCAGACCGGCTCGTCGGGAAACTCGTCGCCATCATGAAAGATTGTATCGCAGTGGAGATACCCGAAGAAGGCGTGGTGTACGTAAACTCCCAGCACATCAAGACCATCTCGGAGTCCGTCATCCCGGAGGTGCAGGTGGTGCGGCCCGCGGCCGACCCGAATGCCCCCGTGCCGGAAGAGGAACATCCGCCGCTGATCGAGGCTGACAGCTTCGACGACCTGCTGTCCAAACTCAAGCATCGGCTGGTTCGCATCAATCACGGTGGGCCGAACGCCCTGCAAGGCGTGCTCATTGAACAGCGGCCGGGCGTGGTGACCATCCTCCACGACATGCGCGACTACGTGCACTACGCGACGTACCACATCAAGAGCATCACCTGGATTCTCAACAAGCGGGAGCGCCCGGCCAGCGTCGACTCGGCCAGCGGCCGTCCGGATCGCAAGGAAGGGCGCGGCAAGTGAACCATCCAACGACGCTCTGGGAAAGGAGGTTTTACCGATGCAGCAACTGTTCGCGCCCCTCCTCGGCACACGCGTTCGCATCGAACAACACAACGACGTCGGCCTGACGGGACAGTTGGTCAACGTCCAATCCGACTACGTGTCCGTGTACACGGAGGACGCTCGGATTGTCCACTACCCCGTGTCGCACATCAAGTCGGTTACGACCAACATCGTCGAACTTCCGCAGCCGGTCAGCGTCCCGGACCTCGCATTCCCGGCGTCGTTCGCAGACCTGCTCTCCGCGTTGTGGATGCAGCCGATTCGGATAGAACTTGGCGAGGGTTCCCGGCAGGGGGTGTTGGTTCAGATAACGGACGAGACCATCTGTTTGGTCGTCAGCTCCAAGGAATTGGTATACTATCCCGTTCACCAAATCGTCAACCTGTCACCTATCTACGAGCTGACAGAGGTGCGTGGGGAATCGGCCGGACCGGACGGAGACGGCACCGAGGGCGCCAAACAGTCCGGCAGTGGCGAGACCCGCGGCGACGGAAGCGGCGAGAACGCGACCAGCAACATCACGGCTGCCGAAGACTCCGCGCAAAGCCTGCACGACCGCGGCGGCATGCAGGCCGAGCGGGCAGAAGCCCGCGCGGGCCGGACCGCACCCGTCGACTCTCAAGCAGCCCGGCTCACGCTGTTCAGCGGTGAATCGAAACGTCAAACCGGGCACCGCCCGGCCCACTCCGGATCCAAAACGCTGCGGACGACAGCCCGCGGCACGCCGAACGGTTCCCAGCGGCACACGCCGCGCGTCATCATGGTCCGACAGCCGAACACGGCGAGACCGTCATGGGTACATCCGCAACTCCGGGTTTCGCCCGCAAGTGCCGTGTCCGACATCGGTTGACCAGCTCCTGTCAGACCCGCTAAGGCCGTCGATACCCGCCCGCCGCCAGTGGCGCCATGGCAGCTTCACCCTCCTGCGATTCGTGTTGTCCCGACCACACCACGATGCCAGGGGGTTTTTTCGTGCACACCCACCACGCACCTTGCCGGCGCGGTGCAGTTCGGTTACGATGGCTTTGAAACAAGTCGCTTTCGGCCGCAAGGCTCTCGGCCTCATGCGAAGTGCGCGGGGCGTTCCGGACGCGCGGCCGACAATGGACCTCGGGAGGCGGGTGCAGGTGCGCAGGATGGCGGCGTGGAGCGTGCTGGTCGGCGTGTTCTTGTTGGCCGGCGAAGGACTGAACCTGTTCCGGCTGTATATCGTCCGCTGGATTGCCTTCGGACGCTGGCAGGACGGGCTGATGACCTTGGCCGGCCTCGCTGTCGCCTTCCTCGCGACCGCGTTTCTCGGCGGGTTCGTCTACTACCGGGACAAGAAGCGGGGGAAGTTGAAACGCGAAGGGTGGCGAGGCCGGCCCGTCAAAGCCAAACGGAGTGAGCGGGTTGCGGAGCCATGACGAGCAGCAACCAGGCAGGGAAGCAGGCTGACCCGGCCGGTTTCCGAAAGCCGCCTCACGGCGCATCCCGCAACCCGTCCGCGTCATGTCGAAAGTCCGCGTGCACGCCCCTGGTTTTTTCCAACAGGCGAATCTCTCTCACCACCATTCCGCGGTCCAACGCCTTGCACATGTCGTATACGGTGAGCGCAGCCGCCGCACAAGCCGTCAGGGCTTCCATCTCTACGCCGGTTCGGTACGTCGTGCGGACGCGCGCGGTGATCGCCAACCTGGCCGTGTCGCCGCTCCCAGCGCCAACCTCAGCAGCATATTCACCGCTGACGGTTTGATTCGCTCGGGCCTGGGCGGTGCCCTGCTCGTCGTCCAACCACTCGCAGCGAACCGATGCGTGTGTCAACGGCAGCGGATGGCACAGCGGGATCCATTCGGCCGTGCGCTTGGCGGCCATGATTCCCGCCACCTCGGCAATTGCCAGCACGTCGCCCTTCTCGACGCGCCCGTGTTCGATGGCACGCCGGGTGCCCGCTCGCATCTCCACCACCGCCCGCGCCACCGCCGCTCGCTCGAGGTCCGGTTTCCCCGAGACATCGACCATCTGGGGCCGGCCATCCCGGTCAAAGTGTGTCCATTCAAACCCCACGCCTACCACCAACCCTTGCGTTTGAAGTAGTACACCATCGCGCCCGTGACTGCCAGCAGAAGGCACCAGACGTAAGCGTACCCGAACCGCCAATGGTACTCCGGCACCTGAATGTTCATCCCGTACAAACCGGTGATGAACGTCAGCGGCAGAAAAATCGTGCTGAAGATGGTCAGCATCTTCATGATCTCGTTCATTCGGTTGGCCCGCTGGGACGCCTGCAGGTCGAGCAACCCGCTGAGATTGTCGCGTACAGCGTCGAGCGCATCCACGATGCGGGAGGCATGGTCGAACACGTCGACAAAGTAGACCAGATGGTGTTCGTCCGTGTACGGAAACGACTCATGCGCGAGCGCGCCGACGACGTTCCGGCACTCGCTGACAATACGGCGCACGCGCAGGAGCCGCCGCTTCAGACGGAAGATGTCGGGAGCGATGCGGTCCTCCGGGTGGTCAAACACGCGCTGTTCAAACTGGTCCAACCGCTCCTCGAGGCTGTCGACCATCGCGAAGTACCCGTCGACGCAGGCGTCGAGGATGTGGTACAACAACCGGCCCGGCGTCTCCATCCGCTCCGGGGACGTCGCGGCTCGCTCGTAGAGTCCGGTGACTTCCGGGATGTCTTCGCGGATGACAGTCACGATGAAACGGGGCGATACCACGACGCAAAATTCGCGCGGGTCGAGGTCCCCGCCCACGGCGTAGAAGCTGATGAACGACTGCGGGACGGCCAGGCTCTCGTAATGGTCGAGCTTTGGCCGTTGGCCGAAGTGAAGGGCGTCCTCGACGGCCAGCGGATGGCAGTGAAACAGGTTGAACACCGCTTGCAACTCCTCCGCCGTCGGGCGAACCAAGTGGACCCAACCGGTTTCTCCCGCTTCAGGCATCCGCACCGGCACGTCCCGGACGGCACCGTCGCGCCAAAGCAGCATCCGCACATCCCCCATCTCCCGTCCATCATAACCGGTTTCACCACTGGCCTTCAATTCTTCTAAACTACCGACCGCCGTCATAGAGTAACCACAGACACACGACAGGAGGCGTCACCCTGTGAACCGAGAATCCCGCATGGCTGCTGTTCGGCGCTGGCTCGCGAGGTGGCTGACGCTGCTGGTCGTATCCGCCGGCTGCCTGGGCGCGCTGTGGTTTGTCTACGGGAACAACGACGGGCAACCCGCAGCCCGCTTGCAAGCCACCAGCTTGACAGCCGCCGAACTGGGAGAGCTGGTGGGAACCGACGACTACCTGAGAGCCGACGACCCAGCCCGCACTTCCCGCTGGACCGACCTGGCGCAGGCGCTCGGCATTCCGTTTGCCGATCCGCTGCGCATGCTCACCGCCCAACTCCCGGCGACCGTCTGGACGCCGCCAGCGGCACCCGCGTCCCAGTCCGGCCCGCTGCACTCGCTGTCCAATTCGCTGTCGGCGTGGGCAGCGAAGAGCCGGAAAATCGCCTTGGGCTGGGCCCAATACGACGACGTGCAGGATACCATCGAACTGATTCGCGAAAATCCCGGCATCACCGTGTTCAGCCCGGATTGGCTGAGCCTGTGGTCGGCCGACGGAACCATCCGCAACCTCGTTGAACCGCAGGTGGTCCACTACGCTCACGCCCACCAGGTCAAGGTGTGGGCCCTGTTCAACAACCAATTCAACAGCGCCTTGACGCACGCGGTGCTCGCCGACGCAGCCGTGCGCCGCCGCGTGATCGCGCACGTGGCCGACATCGCGCAGGCGCAACACCTCGACGGCATCAACGTCGACTTCGAAAACGTCAAAGGGTGGGACGAGCCTGCTTTCACGGCGTTCGTGCGGGAGCTGCACAGAGCCCTGGCTCCCCGCCACATCCTGCTGTCGGTCGACATCACCCCTGACATCGTCTTCCTGAGGGACACGGACGCCTACTTTCACGCGGGTCTCGCAGCGGATTGCGACTACCTGATTGTGATGGCGTACGACGAACACTGGGCCACAGACCAGACGCCGGGCCCGGTGGCTGACGTGCCTTGGGTGACCACCGCCGTCCGCGACCTGCTCAACACCGGCGTACCGGCGGACAAGCTCATCCTGGGCGTTCCGTTTTACGCCCGCTTCTGGCACGTCCTCACGGACGGCAGCGTGACCAGCGAATCGTACGCCGTCTCCGCCGTGCCCGCCATTCTCGCGTCCCACCACGCCCAATCACGCTGGGACGACACCCTGGGCGTCGCTTACGCCCGCTATCCCAAGCCGGACGGATACGAGGAAGTATGGTATGAGACCGACGAAACCCTCCGCCGGAAATTGAACCTGGTCAACGACGCGGGCCTCGCCGGTGTGGCTGTGTGGTCGTTGCACCTGTCGGACAGACACACCTGGAACACGCTGGTGCACGCGCTGCGCCGCTCCATTTCATAACCCGGGCGACGAGTCCTGACGGAGGTGACCTGTCCGTGGATCGCACGCTGTTGATGTTTGGCGCCTTGACAGTGACGGCGTACGCCCTGCTCAGCTGGCTGCGGCCAGCCAAAGCGGCCCACGGCCTGGACATCGCCGTCGACATGTTTCTGCAGGCGCTGCCGTGGATTGTGGTATCCATGTTCATGGCCGGCTTGCTGGCCCAGCTGTTTCAGCCGGCCTTCATCGCCCGGCTGCTGGGCCGTGACTCGGGAATCGCCGGCATTGTACTGGCGGCGCTGATGGGGTTGTGCGGAACGGGCTCCAAGTGGGCGGTTTATCCCCTGGCCGCCGGGCTGTTGGCTGTCGGCGCCTCGCCAGGCTCCGTGTTCTCGTTCGTTACGACCTGGCAACTCGTCTCGTTGCCGCGGCTGCCGGCGGAGGTGCCGTTTTACGGACCGCGCTTCACGCTGGTACGGGCGTTGGTTTCGGTCGTGATCGCCATTCTGGGGGGCATTTTGGTGGAGTTGTTGGAGACCCGGACCGGCCGTTGAGGCGGGCTGGTCTAGGTCCACCCGGATTGCCGCGGGCGACGACAAACGTTTGTTTCACATGAAATCGACGTCAATCAGGCTGCCCTCGCCCTCGCCCGCCCGGCCCTCCTTGAGCAGGCGGATTTCCAATAAACCGCCGCTGTACACTGCTTTGGCGTGCTGCTTACGCACCCGCGCGGGCAGCGTGAATGTCCGCTCAAAC
>JADGIC010000105.1 GCA_019683615.1 Alicyclobacillaceae bacterium
CAAGCCCCCCGCCACCCACGCCAGGGTGCGCTTCCAACCCTTTCGCCCGCGCCGCCCCGCTCTCCGGGAAGAATCCGTGCGCCCGCCGGCAACGCGACCGCTTCGGCCGGAAGGACTCAACTCTCCCACCTCGCTTCGGATGGTTCAACCTCTCGCGCTCATATCATACTACGGCGGCGGGGTCGTATTGAAGTCGCCGGATGGCGTATGTTAGACTAATCTGTATCGAATTTGCCGCTCTGCCTCCGCCAGGCGGGGCGGCGAGACGGACGAGACGTTGACAGGATCTGACCGCTCGTCCCCGCCGGGGCGAGTTTTTGATTGACCACGGGAGGATGTGCAAAGATGCTGCGCAAGGTGGACGCGAAAGAACCCGCCACAGCCCGGGAGGCGCGGATTCTCGCCTTTTGGAAAGAGCACGACGTGTTCCGCGAAAGCGAGCGCATCCGCCGCGGCGGGCCTGAGTGGGTGTTTTACGACGGACCGCCGACGGCCAATGGTCGGCCCCACTCTGGCCACGTCATCACCCGGGTCATGAAGGACGTATACCCGCGCTACCGGACCATGAAGGGCTACCACGTCGAGCGCAAGGCGGGTTGGGACACGCACGGCCTGCCCGTGGAAATCGAGATTGAGAAGAAGTTCGGGATCAGCGGCAAGAAGCAAATCCAGGAATTCGGCATCGAGCGCTTTATCGACGAGTGCCGGCAGAGCGTGTTCATGTACGAACAGACGTGGCGCGAGATGTCGGAACGCCTTGGATACTGGGTGGACCTGGACAACCCGTACATGACGCTGTCGGACGAGTACATCGAGTCGGTCTGGTACTTGCTGAGGACCATCTACGACAAGGGGTACCTTTACCAGGGTCACCGCGTGAGCCCCTACTGTCCGCACTGCGAAACGACGCTGTCCAGTCACGAGGTGGCGCAGGGTTACAAAGACGTGAAGGACCTCACGGTCACCGCGAAGTTCCGCGTGTTGGACGCCCCGTACGAGGACCCGACGTACATTCTCGCGTGGACGACCACGCCGTGGACGCTGCCGTCCAACGTCGCCCTGGCGGTCAACCCGGATTTGGAGTACGTTGTGATCCATTCGCCCGAGGGCGAAAACCGGGTGGTCGCCGCCGGCCTCGCCGAACGCTTTCGGAAAGAAGGCGACCAGGTCATCGACCGGCACCCGGGCGCCGCGCTGGTGGGTTGGCGGTACGAGCCGGTGTTCCCGTATGTGACGGCGGAGGGCAAGAAGCACGTCGTCGTGCCGTCGGACCACGTCACCGAGGAGTCGGGTACCGGCGTGGTGCACATGGCGCCCGCGTTTGGCGAGGAGGACTACCGGGTCTGCCGGGAGCACGGGGTGGTGTTCGTCAACTTCGTCGATCCCACCGGGCGCTTCACGGAGGAGGTGACCGACTTCGCCGGCCGCTTCGTGCGCGACGAGGACGTCAACGTCGACATCGTCAAACACCTGGCAGCGCGCGGGCTGGTATACGAGAAGCACCGCCACGAACACGCCTACCCGCACTGCTGGCGCTGCGACACGCCGCTGTTGTACTACGCCATCGACAGCTGGTTCATCCAGACCACGGCGGTCAAGGAGCAGATGATTCAAAACTCGGAGGGCGTCAACTGGATCCCGGAGCACATCAAGCACGGCCGGTTCGGCGACTTTCTGCAGAACATGGTTGACTGGAACCTGTCGCGCAGCCGCTACTGGGGAACGCCGCTGCCGGTCTGGGTATGCGACGCGTGCGGGAAGCAGGTGTGCGTCGGCTCCAAAGCAGAGTTGCAGCAGCTTGCCGGCCGGCTGCCGCGCGAGCTGCACAAGCCGTACATCGACGAGATCACCTGGGCGTGCGAGTGCGGCGGCACAATGGTGCGGGTGCCGCACGTCATCGACGCTTGGTTCGACTCGGGCAGCATGCCGTTTGCCCAGCTCCATTACCCGTTTGAGAACCAGGAGGCGTTCGGGCGGCTGTACCCGGCCGACTTCATCTCCGAAGCGATTGACCAGACACGCGGCTGGTTCTACAGCCTGCTCGCCATCTCCACGCTGGTGACCGGCCAGGCGCCGTACAAGAACGTCCTGGTGCTCGGCCACGTGCTGGACGAGGAAGGCAAGAAGATGTCCAAGTCGAAGGGGAACGTCATCGACCCGTTCGACGCGTTCGACCGGCACGGCGCCGACGCGGTGCGGTTCTACTTTTTCACCAATACCCAGCCGTGGAACTCGCAGCGCTTCTACCACAAGGCGGTGGCGGAGAGCAAGGCGAAGTTCATCGACCTGCTGCAGAACGTGCACGCGTTCTACGCGCTGTACGCGAGCATCGACGAGTTCCAGCCGTTGGCACACCACATCCCTGCCGCCCGCCGGCCGCTGATGGACCGCTGGATTTTGGCGCGGCTGCACGACACCATTCGCCTGGTGGATCGTAAACTGGAGGAATACGACGCGACCACCGCGTCGCGCGCGCTGCAGAGCTTTGTGACGGACCTGTCGACCTGGTACGTCCGTCGCTCCCGCGAGCGGTTCTGGGTGTCGGGCATGGGCGAAGATAAGACAGCGGCGTTCCTTACCCTGTACGAGGTGCTGGCGACGCTGTCGAAGCTGATTGCGCCGTTCACGCCGTTCATTGCGGAGGAGATCTACCAGAACGTGGTCCGTTCCGCGGACCCGTCCGCGCCGTTGAGCGTCCACCTGTGCGACTTTCCGGCGGCTGACGAATCCCTCATCGACGCGGCGGTGCTGGCGGAAATGGAATTGGTGCTGCGAGTGGTTGAGACAGCCCGCCACCTGCGCAACGAGAGCAAGATCAAAACCCGCCAGCCGCTCTCTGCGCTCTACCTGCCGGCGTCCCAGCGGGCGGTGTTGGAGAAGTTCGAGGAAATTTTGCGAGACGAGCTGAACGTCAAGGAGATCCGGTACGCGGAGTTGGCGGATGTGGCCCTTCCGGAGCTGTGGCTGAACCTGAAGGAGGTCGGCCGCGCCTACGGCAAGCAGGTGCCGGTGCTCAACCGCGCCGCCAAAGAGGCGTCCGCGGAGCAGATCCGAGCATTCTTGGAAACCGGCGCGGTAAAACTTGAGGGTTGCGAGATCAGGCAGGCGGACGGCCACGCGGAGGTGCGTTGGCACCCGTCCTTCCCGGGCCTCATCGAGGTGTCGCCGAGAGGATTCGTCGGCCTTGACACCGAGCTGACCGACGACTTGATTGAAGAAGGATACGTCCGCGAGATCATCTCGAAGATGCAGATGATGCGCAAGGAAGTCGACTACGACGTCCTCGACCGGGTCCGCTTCAGCGCCCAGGGGGACGAGGAATTGCTGCGGGTGCTGCGCGACCATGAGGACCAGATCCGGCAGACGGTGCTCATCGAGGAACTCACCTTCGGACCGATGGAGGGCGATCTCACCCGCGAGTGGGACGTCAACGGCAAACCGTTGACCCTGACGGTGAAAGGGTGATCCTGCTGTGACCGGCCGGCCCGAGGAGGCCCGCGGCCGACATGAAGCGGCCGCTTCCACGCACGCACACGGAGGCGACCACGGCCATGACATGAGCGGCCACCGTCGCCACCACCACGAGCATCCCGGCGGTGGCCACGAACCTCACGGCCATCATCACGCCGGCGCGGCCGCTTGGCACGTGCACACCCCGGCCGACCGGATGCGCACTGCCTTTTGGCTGACCTGTGTGATTCTCGCGGTGGAGTTGGCCGGCGGCTGGCTGTCGGGCAGCCTCGCGCTGTGGTCGGACGCCAGTCACGTGCTGACGGACCTTGGCGCCATCGGCCTGTCCTGGTACGCGCTGCGGATGGCCCAGCGCCCGCCGACGGCGCGGATGACCTTTGGCTACCAGCGCACCGGCATCCTCGCCGCCCTCGCGAACGCCGCAACCCTGGTGCTGCTGGCTGCCGGCATCACGTCGGAAGCGATTCGCCGCCTCGCCCACCCGGCGCCTGTGCACGGATGGGCGCTGTTTGCCGCTGCCGGCGTCGGCCTCGCCCTCAACCTGTACATGGGCCTCACCCTGCACCGCGCAAAAGACCTCAACATCAGCAGCGCCGCGCTGCACATGCTGAGCGACGCCGCCGCCTCGGCCGCCGTCCTCGTCAGCGGCGCGGCGATGGCCGTCACCCGTTGGTACGCGCTCGATCCGCTGCTCAGCATCGCCATCGCGCTGCTCACGGCCGCCAGCGCCGTCGGCATCGCCCGCCGGGCGGGCCGCATCCTGCTGGAAGCCGTGCCGCCCGGCATCGACGTGGCCACCATCGCCGATGTGATCCGGGCGGTGCCGGGTGTCGTCGGCGTACACGACCTGCACATCTGGAGCCTGAACGCCGGGCAGCACGCCCTCTCCTGCCACGTGGTGCTGGAAGGCAATCCAACGCTGGACCACACGCAGGACATCGTGCGGGCCATCGAGCAGGCGCTCCGCAACGAGCAGATCAGCCACGTCACCATCCAACCCGAGGACATCCACCACCTGCACGACGAGTCGCTGCTGTGCGCCGTGCCTGGCACACAGCAGCCGCCACGCTGAAACCCGCGTCCTCGCCGGCCGCACCCCGCTCAGTGCGTGGTCCGCTCTTCCTCCCGCCAGAGGCGGTTGAGGTTGGCCATTTCAATCGCCGACAAGGCCGCTTCCCAACCTTTGTTGCCGGCCTTGGTGCCCGCACGCTCCACCGCCTGCTCAATCGTGTCGGTTGTCAACACGCCAAAGATGGCGGGCGTATCCGAACTGAGCGCGACCTGTGCGACGCCTTTGGCCACCTCGCCCGCGACGTAGTCGAAATGGGGGGTTGCGCCCCGGATCACCGCCCCCAGCGCAATCACCGCGTCGTACTTGCCGGATTGTGCAGTGCGGCGCACCGCAAACGGGATCTCAAACGCCCCCGGCACCCGCACCACTTCCATGTCTTCATCCGCCACCCCGTGCCTGCGCAGGGCGTCCAACGCCCCTTCCAACAGCCTCTCGGTAATAAATTCGTTGAACCGGGAGACCACAATTGCCATCTTCAACCCCTGGCCCACCAGGTTGCCTTCCCACACCCGCACGCTCACGTTGTTTCGCTCCTTCGCCGGAGGCTGTGACCACGCCCTCACAGGTGCAGCAAGTGGCCCAGCTTCTCTTTCTTGGTGTGCATGTACTGCAGATTGTACGGATTCGGGTCGACCTCCAGAGGTACCCGTTCCACGACCGTTAACCCGTGCCCCTCGATGCCTTTCACCTTGCGCGGGTTGTTGGTCAACAGCCGCATCCTGCGGATGCCCAGGTCGTACAGGATCTGTGCACCGATGCCGTAATCCCGCAGGTCGTCCTTAAAGCCGAGTCTGTGATTCGCTTCCACTGTGTCAGCGCCTTGATCCTGCAAGGCGTACGCCTTCACCTTGTTCAGCAGGCCAATGCCGCGTCCTTCCTGCCGCAGGTACAGCAAAACGCCCTTCCCGGCCTGCGCGATTTGCCGGAGAGCCGCGTGCAACTGCGGGCCGCAGTCGCAACGCAATGACCCGAACGCGTCGCCGGTCAGGCACTCGGAGTGCACCCGCACCAACACCGGCGAGTCGTCGATGTCCCCCATCACCAGGGCGATGTGCTCTTTGTCGTCAAGCTTGTTCGTGTACACCACCGCCTGGAAATGGCCGAACACCGTCGGCAACGCCGCCGTCGCCTGGCGTTCCACGAGTTTCTCCTGACGCTTTCGGTAGGCAATGAGGTCGGCGATGGAAATCATCTTCAACCCGTGCAGCTCGGCAATCTGCCGCAGCTGCGGCAGCCGGGCCATCGTCCCGTCCTCGTTCAGGATCTCGCAGATCACCCCAACCGGCGGACCTCCGCAGAGAGCAGCGAGATCGACAGCCGCTTCGGTGTGCCCTGCGCGGCGAAGCACCCCGCCCGGCTTTGCCACCAGCGGGAAGATGTGGCCCGGTCGGCGAAAGTCCGAAGGCTTCGCCGCGTCGTCGACAATGGCGGCAATCGTTTGCGCCCGTTCGAACGCCGAGATGCCGGTATGCGTGTCGACGTGGTCGACCGACACTGTGAACGCGGTGCCCAAGTTGTCCCGGTTGGTGCCGACCATGGCGTCAAATTGCAGCCGTTGTGCCCGCTCCTCGGTCAGGGGAACACACAGCAGGCCACGCCCGTGCGTAATCATGAAGTTCACGACAGAAGCGTCGGCACAGCGCCCAAGCGCGACGAAGTCACCCTCGTTTTCGCGGTCTTCGTCGTCCACTACGATGATCACCTGACCCGCCTTCAGCGCCTCCAGGGCTTCCTCAATCGAGTCGAACACAGGTATCCCCCCTTCCTTCGCCTGTCAGGCAAACCCATAACGCGCCAACAGCTCGTGCGTCAAGCCTTGCCCGGAAGAGCCGGTGTCTGGCGGATCGCTTCCGGCATGCCCCGCCTCGACGCCACCGGGGGCGTTCAAACTCCCCCGCTCCAGCAACAGGCGTTCCACGTATTTGGCAATCACGTCGGTCTCCAGGTTCACCAGTTTGCCAAGCGGACCATCCAGCAGCGTCGTGTGTGCGGCGGTGTGAGGAATGACGGAAACCCGGAAACTGTCGCCCGCCACGTCCATCACGGTCAAGCTCACGCCGTCGACGCAGATGGAACCTTTCGGGGCGATGTAGCGCATCAACGCCCTCGGCACCTGGTACGTCAGGACGACCGCGCTGCCCTCCGGCTGCTGCCGGGACAGTGTCCCCACCGCGTCCACGTGACCGGACACCAAATGGCCGCCCAACCGGTCTCCCAGGCGCAAGGCGCGCTCAAGGTTGACGCGGCTGCCCGGCCGGAGCCTGCCCAAGTTTGTGCGGCGCAGTGTCTCGGGAACGGCGTCGGCGGCGAAACCGCGGCCAGTGAGCCGCACGACCGTCAGGCAGGCGCCGTTCACGGCCACGCTGTCACCCAGCCGCAACCCGTCAGTGACCACGGAAGCCGCAATGTGAATGTGGGCGCCTTGGCCTTGCGGCTCGAGCCGCTCGACAATACCGGTTTCTTCCACCAATCCGGTAAACACGCACACTCCCCCCCTCAGCCCGGACGCGCGCCGGAGTCGTACACCGGGTACCCCTCGACCTGCATATCACTGCCGACCGCCGTCCAGCGGACCCCGGCGAGGGATACCGCGTCCGCCATCCGGGCCACGTTCAACCCTGCAAGCGCCTGCAGGCCGCCGCCCAACAATTTCGGCGCGACGTAGTAGATCACTTTGTCCACCAGGCGCGCTCGCAGGAACGCCGAGGCGAGGCGCGAGCCACCTTCAATCAGCAAACTGTGACAACCCCGGCGCGCCAAGTCTGCCAATGCGGCCGCCAAGGGCACCCGCCCGTCCGCACCGGGCTCGAACGGGTGTACGGACAGCCGGCCTTCATACGTATGGCAAAGCTCGTCCACCTTGGCCGGATCCGCGGCCGTCGTTGTGTACACCACCGTCTCTCCCGGCTCTGCCAGCAGCCGCGCCCGGAGGGGAATGCGCAGGTGTGAGTCAAACACGACGCGCACCGGCTGCCGGCCTGCGGCTGGACCGTCTGGCGAAGTCCGGGCGGTCAGCTGCGGATCATCCGCGAGTACGGTCCCCACGCCGACGCCGATGGCGGCCATCTCCCGCCGCACCGCGTGCACCGCCGCCCGCGCCGCGGCGCTCGTGACATAGCGGCTGTCACCGGTCGCGCAAGCGATGTACCCGTCCAGCGTGGCGGCGCACTTCCAGACGACGAACGGGCGACCCTTGCGGACCCAGGTGATGAACGCTTCGTGCTCCCGTGCCGCTTCCTCCGCCAGAACCCCGGTCACCACCTCGACGCCCGCCGCGCGCAACCGCTCTAAGCCGCGGCCGCTCACCTGCGGGTTCGGATCCGTCATGGCGGCCACCACCCGCCGCACGCCCGCCGCAATCAGTTGGTCGCAACAAGGCGGTGTGCGCCCGTAATGGCTGCATGGTTCCAGCGTCACATAGGCGGTCGCGCCATGCGCAAGCGGCCCCGCCATCCGCAGCGCGTGCACCTCTGCATGTGGTCCGCCGGCTCTCAGATGCGCACCCTGCCCGACAACCTCGCCGTCTTTCACCAGGACGCACCCGACCGCCGGATTCGGCGACGTCTGCCCGCGCCCGACGCGCCCCACCTGCAAAGCCATGCGCATGAAACGCTCATCTTCTTGGGACCGCTCCGCCATTCCCGTGCCCCCTCTCGTGCTGCCGCGACATTTCCGGCACCCGCGGGCGGTGCGGAAATCGAGTAGGAGGGGGCGCCTAGCCCCCGTCCTCTCACACCACCGTACGTGCGGGTCCGCATACGGCGGTTCATGAAACTCCACGAAGTGTAAGGTA
>JADGIC010000106.1 GCA_019683615.1 Alicyclobacillaceae bacterium
ACAAAAGGGAGGGCACGGCCCAAACCCGCGCCCTCCCCGGACCGCCGCCGCAGCCATCGCCACGGTCGGACACCTCACAGTTGGTCCCGGTACTCCTCGTCGGAGATGCGTTCGACTGGATCGACAATGCCGCCGTCTTCGTCATACGTGCTCTCCTCGTACATGTGAATGTAGCCTGACCGGCGATTGAACCGCTCCACCGCCTGCCACGCGTCCTCCCCGTCGAACACGCCCGCGCTGGTGCCATCCGTGTCCGTGCGTGCAAACCCCGGGTACAACAACGCCTCCTCGACCGGCCGCTCACGGTCCGCATGTTCCTGTTCATCCCGCCGTTTGCACTTCACGCACATCGTCGTCAGCGGGTAAGCCTCCAGGCGCTCTGCCGGAATCGCCTGGCCGCACCGTTCGCACGTCCCGTACGTCCCGGCCGCGATGGCGGCAAGCGCCCGTTCGATGTTTTGCAACCGCAATTTGTCTGCGTCCCGCAAAGCCAGGTCTTTCTCCCGTTCAAACAGCTCACTGCCGATGTCGGCAGGGTGGTTGTCGTACAGCGACAGCTCTCCCAGCTCGTCGCGCATCGGGTCGTCCAGTCCGTACTGGCCGCTGTACATCAGCCGGCTCCGGACCCGCTCCCGCTCCTCCTCCAACCAACTGCGCTGCCTGTCCCAATCCGGCACGCCCGATTCCTCCTCTGGTCGCGTATTCACCCTCGGGCACAACGCCCGAAGCGCTCAAACAGCCCGCGTCTGCAGCTGAACCTGCACGATGCGCACGACGTCCGCGATGTACTTTCCGATAACGGGCAAGTTCAGGATCTCCAACCACTGCAACACAATCACGAGGAGACTGGCGACCAATGTAAATCCCACGCCGATGCCGATGCCCCGGAACAGCCCCCCAATCCAGTTCAAAAATGCCAGCCGCAGCGGGTGCTGGAGAAGGTCTGCGTAGGCGCCGAAGTTAACCCGCTCCAAGTAGGCCGCCAGGTGTTCCAAATCCGCCTCGAGAAAGTCTCGCGCCCTGTCCTTCGCACTGCGCATCCGAGTCCCCCCGACTTTTAAGGTGGAAGCCCGCAGGGCCCGGCATACCTTGCAACAGCTGACAATTTTGTTCAAAAGACTGTCACGGCCAGCTGGAGCGAAACCGTGTATGATGAATTCAAACAGTCGAGAATAGGGCAGCGAACCAGAGCCAAGGAGAGAGAAATTTGCGCCGTCACCAATTGCAAGCCCTCGCGTTGGCCTTGATTTGGGTAGGGGGAATCGTCACAGCGGCCAGCTTTTTGGCCAAATTTTGGTTTCATTTTACGGTCGCATTTACACCTTTTTTCTTCCTGGCACTGTTGGCTGGGTTGGGACTGTTCATTGTGACGCGCGTGTTGTAGAACATGCAAGGGGACATTGCAGAAGCCGCAGGCCGAGAAACGACGAAACAGGCCGGCGGCTTCAGTCCGCAGAGGATGTGATCCCGATTGCACACTGGCTATGGGTTACACGTTGGACTCGACGGCGGATAATTCCTTGCCCAATTCTTTGTCAAACAGATCCCATTCGCCCGACTCCAGCATTTCCAACTGGGCTTGAATCAGGGACCGGAACCGCGCGCGAAAAATCGCCGCGTGTTTTTGCACTTCCTCCACTTCCTGGGCAATCTTGCGCGACTTGTTCAGCGCCTCGCTGATGATGCGGTCCGCATTCTTTTCTGCCTCTTTGATAATCAACTGCGCCTCCTTGCGCGCGTTCGCCTTCACTTCTTCGGCGGTCTCCTGAGCGACAAGGATGGACTTGCCCAGGCTTTCTTCGATATTCATGAAGTGACGCAATTTATCCTCGAGGCTCTGAACCTTTTCTTCCAGTTCCTTGTTTTGACGGATCAACGCTTCATAATCCTGGATGATTCGCTCCAGAAAATCGTCGACCTCGTCTTCGTCATATCCCCGAAAGGAACGACTGAACTCTTTGTTGTGAATATCTAACGGCGTCAGTGGCACGTTTCCCACCTCCTGCTTCCGACAGCCCGCGCCAGCCATCCGGTTGTTCCGACACCATTCGCCCGTCTAAGCATGAAGATACTTCGACGCAGCCGACAGAACTCCTGCAACGCCCGGCGCCACTGGTTACCGCGATTGCAGGATCCCAATCTCCACCAGCTGCCGGTTGCGCTTGGACACCCCCACCACTTCCACCACTTTGATCCGCCCGAATCCGCGAACGGACAGGATGTCCCCGGCAACCAGCGGTTCGTCCGGTTTGGCGAATGGTGCAAAGTTTAGCGACACCAACCCGGACTCCACAGCCGCTCGCGCTCGCTCGCGCGGCCAGCGGCAAGCCTGTGCAATGACTGCATCTGCGCGTAACGCGTGGACGTGAATGGCTTTCGGCTCGTACAGCGGACCCGGCCAATCGGCCGGCCCGTCTGCCAGTACAGGGCTGACCGTCCATCGGTCCACCTGCCGCCAGAACGCCAGCAGGTGCGGCACCACACTCGCACACACCCACACGTACACAGACTGCGCTGTCAACGCCACATCACCGATGACCCGCCTGTCCAAACCGGTCCCCAGCAAGGACCCCAGCACGCTCCCGTGACTGACCGCTTGCGCGGCGACGCCGTCGACGCGCAGCGCCTGCACCTGAAAGTCGACCGGTTCCGGCTGCCAATCGTCGGGCATCACCAGCGCCCGTTTGCGCTCCGCCGCTTCGGTCCCGCCGTAAAACGCCACGACGGCGTGATGCCTGTGAGCCGTTTGGGCCAACAAGTCTTGTTCCCTGGGGCTGAGGAAATCTGTCAATTCCCAGCGCTGCCGGGCAACGGCACGTTGAGCCCACTCGGATGCCCTCTGAACGAACGGTTGCTCAGCCGGGCGAGCCGGTGTATACCTCATCCTCCAAACGTCTCCTTGATGAGCAAATACAATACACTCAGCACCGTTTCTTCCAACAAGAAGTAGGCGAGCACAGCAGCAACGTACGCCAGCTCAATGTGGACACCGCCGACGCGAACCGCGGGGACGAGCCGCCGGAACACGTTCAGGTATGGCTCGGACAGGGCCGTCAACCACTGTCCGAACTGCGTCTCCGCCAGTTCCGGCACCCATGAAATCACGGCCACGCCAATCAACAGGTAGCCGTACGCCCACAACAGCCCTTGTATCACGTTGAACATCTGCGTGTACAGCGCGGCGTCCACCGACTCCTCAACCTCCCGGCAGCACCAGTCTGCGCCCGATGCGGACGATGGTTGCTCCCTCTTCGACGGCGACGCCGAAGTCATTCGACATGCCCATCGACAGCTCCTTCAGCCCTTCCACGCCGAGCTTTGCCTGCAAATCCCGCAACAGGCGAGCCAACTCGCGAAACACCGGCCGGACCGACTCCGGGTCGTCCGTTGCCGGGGCGATGGTCATCAACCCCCGCAAGCGCAGACCCGGCAGCCGTATCAATGCCTCCGCCAGCGGGCGCACCTGTTCCGGCGGAACGCCTGATTTGCTGGCCTCTCCGGCGACGTTCACCTGGATCAACCCGTTGACAGTCCGTCCGTGCTGCTCGGCAGCCCGGCTCACCAGTGCTGCCACGTGTTGCGAATCAATCGAATGAATCCAATCGAATACGGACGCCACTTTGCCCGCCTTGTTTGACTGCAGGTGTCCGATGAAGTGCCAAGTGGCCTGTCTGGCATACGGAGAAGCCAACTTTTCGCGGGCCTGCTGCCAACGGTTTTCACCGAAGTCCCGGATACCTGCCGCCAACAGAGGCGCCAACGCCAAGTTGTCGACGTACTTGGTGACAGCCACCACCCGTACCTCTTGCGGACGCCGTCCGGACTTCGCGCAAGCCCGCTCGACATCCGCGCAGACAGACCGTAGTGCCTGTGCGTACGGGTTGGCAGGAGCCGGCATTTCATGCTCGCTGCTAAGACACGGGTCAAATGCGGAACTGGTTGGCCGCCTCTGCATCCAGACCCCCCTCCTGCGCCGCGGCCGCCCGCGCCCCCTGTGCCGTGGCAGGCCCGTCGAGCAGCCGGACAGCCGCCAGCAACCGGCCGGTCCGGCCGCCGTCGGCGCGGTGCGAGAACAAAACCTGTCGGCGGCACGAGGTGCACACACCGGTATCGTGGATGCGGGCCGCGATCACGCCCTCGTTTTCCAGGTCCGACCGGATGCAAGCCTGCAGGCCGAGCCAATACTTGCCGGGCTGTCCGTGGCGAGGCAGCAGATAACGGTTGCCGAATTCCGTGCGGACTTGCTCAGCCACGCGACCGTCCACCTCGTAACAGCAGCGGCGAATGGACGGGCCCATCCATACCTCGATGTCAGATGGGCGGCACCCGAAAGCCTGTTTCATGGTTTGCACCATTTGCCGCGCGATGTGTCCAACCGTCCCTTTCCAACCCGAGTGCGCGGAGCCGACAACCCGACGAACAGGGTCTGCAAACAGCAGAGGCACACAGTCGGCGGCCAACGTCACCAGTGCCACCCCCGGCTCCGCTGTGATCAGGCCGTCAACGCCGGCGACCGGAGGCTGCCGGCCGTCTGCGCCGCGTCCGCGGTCCGTGCGGCCAACGACCGCCACGGACGTCCCGTGCACCTGTTCCGCAACCACCCAGTCCGCGATGTCAGCGCCCAATTCGGCCGCGCAGCGAAGGCGGTTTTCCCGCACACAGGCAGGATCGTCCGGCACGTGGAACCCCACGTTCAACGAGTCAAACGGCGGTGCACTGACCCCCGCGACGCGAAATGAAAACAATCCTTCGGCGATGCCGTCCTGGAACGGGGGTTTCACCCAAATGGGACTGCCCAGTGAACCTGTCCAATTGGTGACCATACGCGCACCCCCTCGGCCTCACCTCGTATCATAGCGCATTCGGGATGCGTTGGCGATCCGCCGGCATGCGCACGCGCTCCGGCCGACCGGTTCAGTAACCACCCGTGCCTTTCTTCCCAGAGTGTGGCGGCAGGTAATAGCCGCTCTCGTGCACCGGGCGCAAATCGACCAAGATCACGTCCGATCCAATTTTGACAATCTGGCTCCACGGGACGACCACTTCTTGCCCGCCGCCGACCATGCCAAAAAAGCGGGCTTGGCCGGGGATAATGATGGCCCGTATCAGCCCGCTGTCGATATCGATGTCGAGATCGCCGATGGTCCCCAACCGCTTGCCGTCACCGATGTTGACGACATCTTTCGACTGCAACTCTGAGATGCGCATCATAGGCGGTCCCGCCCCTTCCTCAGCGGTCGCGGCCGGCCGGGCGAACGGCACGCCGCACCTGGGACAGGCCTTGGCGGGCCGTCCAGCCAGGCCGTTCCGTACATATATATGACGGGCACAGGGAAAAGTACCGGGGGCTGGATTACGCCTGGATGTGCTTTTGCATCCGGTGAATCGCCGCCTTTTCCAGACGGGACACCTGGGCTTGGGAGATCCCGATTTCGTCGGCCACCTCCATCTGCGTCTTCCCCTCGTAAAAACGCATCGAAAGTATCTTTTTCTCGCGCTCAGTGAGCTTGCGCATCGCTTCTCGGATCGCAATTTCCTCGACCCATGCGGAGTCGAGGTTTTTCTCGTCGTGAATCTGATCCATGACGTAAATGGGATCGCCGCCGTCATGGTAAATCGGCTCAAACAGGGACACCGGATCCTGAATGGCATCAAGCGCAAACACGACTTCTTCCTTGGCGACGTCCATGGCGTTGGAAATCTCTTGAATTGTGGGTTCGCGCAGGTTCTGGTTGGTCAGCTGATCGCGCACCTGCAGCGCTTTGTACGCGATGTCGCGCAAAGAGCGGCTGACCCGGATGGGGTTGTTGTCGCGCAGGTACCGCCGGATTTCGCCGACAATCATCGGCACTGCGTAGGTTGAAAAGCGCACATTCTGGGACAAGTCAAAGTTGTCGATGGCCTTCATCAACCCGATGCATCCGACCTGAAACAGGTCGTCGACGTATTCGCCCCGGTTGTTGAAGCGCTGAATGACGGAGAGGACCAACCGCAGGTTGCCGTTCACCAGTTTCTCCCGTGCGGACAGGTCTCCGTCCTTTAAACGCAGGAACAACTCCCGCATTTCGACGTTGGTCAAAACGGGGAGTTGTGATGTGTTCACGCCGCAGATCTCGACCTTGTTCCGCTTCATTCCGCGTTCCCCCCAAGGCGTTTGTGGGCAACGCCCGTTGCATTGCGAATCACTGCGGGCGGATTGGCCAGCCGGCCTGGCTGGACAACTCGTCCACAGTATGTCCGAGGGGGGCGAAGTTATGCAGTGTTTGCAGCTCCTGTGCAGCGCTGCACCGCGGAATGCCATTGCCTCCGGAATCAGCTGCGGCAGGAAAATGGGGCGCTCCGTTCACAGCATCCGGTTGAACTCCCGCCGCAACCGTTTGATGATGCGCTTCTCCAAACGTGAAATGTACGACTGGGAGATGCCCAACAGGTCGGCGACGTCCTTTTGTGTCATCTCCTCTCCCGTACGTAACCCGAAACGGAGTTCCATGATTTTTCGCTCGCGTTCCGACAACTTGTCGAGGGCGTCATACAACAGTGCGCGGTCCACCTCTTCCTCGAGGTTTCGGTAGATGGTGTCCGCTTCCGTACCCAACACGTCGGACAGCAGCAACTCGTTTCCGTCCCAGTCCACGTTGAGCGGTTCGTCGAACGACACTTCCGATCGCAGTTTGTTGTTGCGGCGCAGGAACATCAGAATCTCGTTTTCAATGCACCGGGACGCGTACGTGGCCAGTTTGATCTTCTTGCTGGGATCAAACGTGTTGACCGCCTTGATCAGGCCAATCGTGCCAATTGACACCAAATCTTCGATGTTGACACCGGTGTTCTCGAATTTTCTGGCGATATACACCACGAGGCGCAGGTTGCGCTCGATCAGGATCGCCCGCACCGCTTCATCACCGCCCGGGAGGCGGCTGAGCAGGTATTCTTCCTCCTCGCGCGTCAAGGGTGGCGGCAGAGCCTCGCTGCCGCCGACGTAAAGGACCTCCTCAGGCCCTCCACCGAGCTTCAGGCGGATGCGGATCCACCACAGCTGCAGGCGAATGCGCAGTCGCAGATTCTGCATTGTGTCCAAACCTGTCATCCCCCGTGACCAGTTCACTGTGCAAGATGGCCTGAAACTGACGTTCCACCGACAAACGACCCGGATACAGTGCGAACAGACACCGCTGTTCGACCACCTGCCACGTCCCGCCTTGTCGCACGGCGACTTCGTCGGGGCGGAACGCCACCGCCAGTGCTTGCTGCTGTCCCGCCCCCTGGTACGGCACCAACGAGAGCCGGCCAGTCCATTCTTCGTCGTCCAGTTGGGCCAAGGCCGCGAACCAGTCCCGTGACCCTAAGGCGCGGCGCAGCGCATCGGGCAGCAACGGAGCCACCGCGTCCGCATCGACGAGGCAGACAGGGGCGCGGGTGACGGGATCGCGCAGGCGGTTCCCCGTGTCGATGAGGCCGGTCAACTCCGCGACCTGGCCGGCCACCACCACGCGAACCGCGCACGTCAGTTCCGCCTCGAGTTGAATCCGCCGGGTGTAACCCCAGGCGTACCGCAAAACTGCGGCCCCCAACGGAATGGCTAACAGCAGCAGCAGGGTCTTGGCGCTAACCACCACCGCCAGCCGGCTCCCGGAGACGACCCACCCTTGCCCGGCTGATACCCCCGGCACCGCGAAGTGCAAGGCCACAGCAGCACCTGCCAACACGAATGCGGCGGCGTAAAACAGCGCACACAAGCGTGCGAGATCGAGCCAACTTCGCCATGGAACAGCGACAGCCACCATCAACAGGGAGACAACGGCTTTACCGGGCCACGTGGTGAGCAGGGAGAGAGGCGGGAAAAACAATAGCAAACTGTACAGTGACCCGATGAGCGCGCCCCCCGCGATGCGGCCGACACGTACGGGCCGCTTCCCAATCCAGCTGGTGACTGCCAACAGGACGGCGTCCATCGCGAAGTTGACCAGCCAAACCACGTCGAGGTAGACGACCGGCATGGCACCACCTCGGGAGCCGTCGTTTGGTCACAGTATAGTACATCTCTATTACAAAGCCTGTCGGAACTTGACTGGGAGATGGAGAGGATTTTTGTAGAATCGGGGCGGGGTCGCCGCAGCTGCGCACCCTGCCCCGGTAGTGGTGGTTAACGGCGGGCACAGACGACATTCGTCGAAGGACAACAGCCACGCAATCGAGTAGGAGGGGGCGCCTAGCCCCCGTCCTCTCACACCACCGTACATGCGGGTCCGCATACGGCGGTTCATGAAACTCCACGAAGTGTAAGGTAT
>JADGIC010000107.1 GCA_019683615.1 Alicyclobacillaceae bacterium
GGGCCGGAGGTGCCGGCGGACGCGGGGCCCGGGCTGGGGGGGACCGCCCGTCAGGAAGGCGTCACCACGGGAGGGATGGGTTCGTGATACGGACGGATCGGAAGAATATTCTAATGAAGACCAAGGTCCCGGGTGAGCGGTCGCAGGCTTTGTTGGCTCTGCGGCGGCAACACGTGCCTCGCGGCGTGTCGAACAGCGTGCCCGCGTTTGTCGATCACGCCGAGGGCGCGCTGGTCACGGACGTCGACGGAAACCGTTTCATCGACCTGGCGGGGGCCATCGGGACGCTGAATGCGGGTCACTGTCCGCCGCGCGTGGTGGCGGCGCTGAAGGCGCAGCTTGACAAATACATCCACCCGGGGTTCAATGTGCTGATGTACGAGCCGTACATCCGTTTGGCGGAGGCGTTGAACCAGATTACGCCAGGAGCGCACGAGAAGCGCACGTTCTTCTTGAACAGCGGCGCCGAGGCGGTCGAGAACGCGGTGAAAATCGCCCGCAAGTACACGGGCCGCAAGGCGGTCATCGCCTTTCGCGGCGGCTTTCACGGTCGCACCCTGCTGGCGATGACGCTGACCAGCAAGGCCAAGCCGTACAAACACGGGTTTGGTCCGTTGGCGCCGGAGGTGTACAAACTGCCGTACCCGTACTACTACCGCGCGTCCGCAGGGGTGACCCCGGAGCAGCTGGACGAGGCGCTGTTGGCCGGCATCGAAGACTTTTTCGTCACCGACGTGCCGGGCGAAGACGTGGCGGCGGTGGTGATGGAGCCGGTCCAAGGCGAGGGTGGCTTCATTGTGCCGTCCCGGCGGTTTGTGCAAGGGGTGCGGGAGATCTGCAGCCGTCACGGGATCCTGTTTGTCGCCGACGAAATTCAGACCGGGTTTGGCCGCACCGGCAAGCTGTTTGCGGTCGAACACTTCGGGGTCGTGCCGGATCTGATGACGATGTCGAAGTCGATTGCCGCGGGGATTCCCATCAGCGCCGTGACCGGCCGGGCGGACGTGATGGACGCGCCGGCGCCGGGCGAGATTGGCGGGACGTACGGGGGCAGCCCGCTGGGCTGCGTGGCGGCGCTGGAGGTCGTCGCCATGCTGCGCGAGGAAGGGTTGTTGGAGCGGGCTGCCGTCATCGGCGAGATCATCCGCGGCCAACTGGCGGCGCTGCAGCGCCGGTACCCGGTGATTGGCGACGTGCGGGGCTTGGGCGCGATGTGCGCGATGGAACTGGTGAAAGACCCGGCGACGAAGGAGCCGTACCCGGAGCTGACCAAACAGCTGATTGCCGAAGCGTACCAGCGGGGCGTGGTGTTGCTGAGTGCCGGCCTGTACGGCAACGTTGTGCGCTTCTTGGCGCCGCTGGTCATCACCGACGAGCAGTTGGAGGAAGCTTTCGCCGTCATAGGCGGCGTCTTTGCGGACATTCTGGGTTGAGGGGGCGCGTTTGATGGGGTCGAACGGAATCCGTCGGTACGGTTTGTACATCGGCGGCCGCTGGGTGGCGGCGGCCGGGGCGGAGGTGTTCCCGGTCCACAACCCGGCCACGGGAGAGGTCGTGGGCGAGGTGGCGGACGCCCGCGCGGCGGACGCCGTGCAGGCGGTGACGGCGGCGGTCGAAGCGTTTCCGGCGTGGGCGGCACGGCCGGCGAAGGAGCGGTCGGAGGTGCTGCGGCGCGCCTACGACCTGATGCTGGCCCACCGGGACGAGCTGGCCGAGCTGATGACCCGCGAGCAGGGTAAGCCGTTGGAGGAGGCGCGCGGCGAGGTGCAGTACGCCGCTGACTTCGTCCTGTGGAACAGCGAGGAGGCGAAGCGCGTCTACGGCGAGACCATTCCCGCCTCCCACGCCGACAAGCGGCTGCTGGCGCTGCGCCAGCCGGTCGGCGTGGTGGCGGCCATCACCCCGTGGAACTTTCCGGCCGCCATGATCACCCGGAAAATCGGTCCTGCGCTGGCGGCCGGGTGTACGGTCATCGTGAAGCCGGCGGAACAGACGCCGCTGACCGCCTGCCGGCTGGCGGAACTGTTTGCGGAGGCCGGGCTGCCCGCCGGGGCCCTGAACGTCGTGCCGACCACGCGGCCGGAGGAAGTTGCGGACGCGCTGCTGGCCGACACGCGGGTGCGCAAGCTGACGTTCACCGGCTCCACGGGGGTCGGCAAGATCCTGATGCGCAAGGCGGCCGACACCGTCAAACGGGTCAGCCTGGAGCTGGGCGGCCACGCCCCGTTCCTCGTGTTTGACGATGCCGACGTCGAGCGGGCCGCGCGCGAGGTGGCGGCGAGCAAGTTTCGCAACGCCGGCCAGACCTGCGTGTGCACGAATCGGGTGTACGTGCACGAACGGATCGCCGACGCGTTCACGGCCGCTCTGGCCGACGTGGTGCGCGGCTTGAAAGTGGGCAACGGGCTGGAACCGGGGGTGCAGATTGGCCCGCTCATCGACGGCCAGGCGGCCGACAAGGTGGAACGCCACGTCCGCGACGCCTTGGCGAAAGGCGCCCGGCTGGCCCTGGGCGGCCAGCGGCGCAGCGATAGCGCCCGCGGCGTGCACTTTTTCGAGCCGACCATCCTCTGCAACGTCACCGATGACATGGTGATCATGCAGGAGGAGACGTTCGGCCCTGTCGTGCCGGTGCAGGTGTTCCGCACGGAAGAGGAGGCGGTGGCCAAGGCCAACCGCACCCCGTACGGCCTCGCCGCGTACCTGTACACACGCGACCTGTCACGAGCCATTCGCGTCAGCGAGCAGCTGGAATACGGCATCGTCGGCGTCAACGACGGGCTGCCGTCGGTGGCGCAGGCGCCGTTTGGCGGCTTCAAGGAGAGCGGCATTGGGCGCGAAGGCGGCAAGTACGGGATGGAGGAATACTTGGAAATCAAGTACGTGTCGATCCGGTTGTGATCCGCCCGCCGGCGCGCGCCCGCGGGCCGGCGGCCGGAGAGTCCATGACCCGCCCGGCACCGGGCGGATGCAGCAGGGTGCATACAGAATGGCTGTCCCAGCGCGGACGGCGTCAACAGTGAAGGGGGAACGGGTTTGGCATTCCGTGAAGATACAGGACTGGACCACGTCGGCTTCTGGGCCCGCGTATTGGAGTACCTGATGGATTTGATCCTGGTGGGGTTGCTGGAATGGGCCGCCAGCAAGTTGACCCGGTCGTTGACGGCAACTGACATCGTCGGCTGGATTGCCTCTGTGCTGAATTTCATCGTGCTCCAAAAGCTGCGCGGCCAGACGGTCGGCAAAATGGTCATGGGCCACCACTTGGTCCGCGCGGACGGCGAGCCGCTCACCTGGGGTCTGGTGATTGGGCGCTACTTTGCGATGATGCTGTCCGCTCTCACTCTCACCATTGGCTTCATGATGGCCGGATGGACGCGCCACAAGCAGGCGCTGCACGACATCATCTGCGGCACCTACGTGATTCGTCGCTGACGCCCAATCCTGCCGGCATGATTCTCCTGCACCGGGGGATACTAGCTCCCGATACCCGCCTGGCGCGGGTGAACACGGACGCTCGCACCCGCGCACGGCTGTCGCGCAACCTCGGCGCGCCAGCCCGGGGCGGGCCGGCAGGAGGATGGTTCTGGCATGCACATGGCATGGGTGAGCGCATTGGCGCTGACAGCTTCCCTTTGGTGCCCGCTGGGGCACGGCGCGGGCGCGGGAGCGGCCTGCCCGGCGGGGGCCGCCGTCACCTCCGCCGGGCCGGGCCGCCCGGCTGACCTCCGCACGGCGCCGCTGGCGGCGCCGCGCCGGTTGGTGACCACCCATATCGTGATCACGGACCACGGCTTTCGGCCAAAGCGGGTGATGGCGGTCATCAACCAACCGATTCACATCGTCGTGGTCAACAAAGGCAGCCGCGTGCACCAGTTTTCCATCCCCCGCTATTACATCTTCACTGAGAACCTGAAGCCCGGGCAGTCGTCGGACATCCGCTTCTCGCCGTGGCAGCCGGGCCGGTTTGACATGACGTCGGATCCGTCCGGGCAGAACCGGCCGGAATTCCGGGGCGAGTTCATCGTGACCGACGCCAAGTGACGCTGGCCGACGGACGCCACGTGCCCGCTGGCTGCCATGCGGTGAAGACGAACGTCGCCCCCTCCGGGTCGGCGGGGGCGCCAGGACGGAACCGCCTGATACCCGTGGATACCCGCGGGGTCGCGCGGCCGCTGTCAGGCGGCGGGGCACACGGACGGAAGAGCCGTCAGTTGACCGCGGCGCCATCCGTGCCTGCTCCGTAATGGGGGACGATCAGGAAGAACAGGACGAAGATGATCAGGAATACGACCGCCCAGCGGGTGTACCCTCCGAACACTCCCCACATCGCTGTTTCACCCCCTCTGCGCTGTCAGCCTATGTCGGCGGGGAAGGCGGCATCGTGGGCGAATGGACCAGACCCAACGCCCAATTGCCGGCGAACGGCGGGGGTGCCGGCGCAAACGGGGTCGAGGCACGGCAAACGCCTTTCCTTTCTTCGGGCAGATGGCGTATGGTATACAGCCACGGGAAAGGAGGGGTCATATGTACGGCGTGTTTGGCGGTTACACGCGGTGGGCCGTGGTGTTCCTGATCATCTTCGTGCTGTTCTTCCTGTTGGTTCCGGGATACACGGCGACGACCTGCACCACGACCCCTGTGTGCTGATGGATGATGACTGACGCAGAATCGGGTGGACGGCGCGCAAGCCCCGTTCACCCGATTCTGTTTTTGTGCCGGTCGCCTGACGCGGCGCATTCCGGGTGTGCCAGTTTTGTCACACACGCCTGTCCTGGGCCGTCTCATCAGCGAATACAATGGTAACGGCAGTGCCGTCCGCCCGCTCGGGCGAATGAGTCTGTGCGGGCGACGGCCGGTGTGCCGGCGGCCGGGTGCGCACGGGTACATGCGCACGGGAGCCGTTGGAGATTCTCACAGTAACGAGCGGTCTGTCCGCTCGGCCCGTGGCCTGTTCCGCCGGCCCGGGCGGAGCGAGTACCGCCTCAGGGGTGCGGGAACCATGACACCACGGAGTCAGCGAATCCGCGTCACCCTCGCACTGCTCATCGTCCTTTCGGCGGCCGTGGCGGCTTATGCCGGGGTGCGCCACAGCCTGCAGGCGGGGGCGGGGAAAGCGGGCGGATCGAAACAGGTGGTGACCAGCGCGCTGCAAGGCATCGGCCAGTTCATTGCCGAAGACCGGCGCCCGGTCAACATCCTCCTGATTGGCAACAACGCGCGCGGCGCGAAAGATCCGCTGTCCCTGGGTACGGCGGCGGGACAGGCGGACATCCTGATTGTCGCCCACATCGATCCCGCCAAACACCAGGTGGTCCTGATCTCCGTGCCGCGCGACACGCTCATCGCGATGCCGGAGTGGCGGGTGCCGATTCCGAAAATCAAGACCACGTTCACCCTCGGCTTGCAGGAGGCGCCGGAGAAGGGGCCGGCCTTGGCGATGCAGTACGTGTCCAAGTTGACCGGTCTGCCGATTCACGACTACATCGTGACGCACTTTCAGGGGTTTGTCGACGCCGTTGACGCGGTCGGCGGCATCCGCGTGTATATCCCGGCCCGCCTGTACGACCCGTACTACTCCGGCGTCAACCTGAAACCAGGGTGGCAGACGCTCAACGGACAGCAGGCGCTGGCGTTCATCCGGGTGCGGCAGAACCAGGCGGGCAATGGCTACCGGGTCAACGACTTTCAACGGCAGCAGGCGGAGATGCAGGTGCTGCAAATTTTGAAGCGCAAGCTGCTGGATTCGGCGACGGAGCCTGCGCAACTGGTCAAGCTGGTACAGCTGTGGCGGAAAGACGTGGCGACCAACTTGAGCACCGCCGAGCTGGCTGGCTTGGGCATGCAGTGTTCAGGCGCCGCGGTCAAGACCATTACGCTGGGGAGCGACCGCGATTCCATGAACCTGGCCAGCGCGCCGTTGCCTGGCATCAACCAGGAGAACTACCTGACCGGGGCGTACTACGACGTCCTGGATCCGGCGTACATCGCCAAGGTGCTGAAACCGTACGGGTCCGCCGGATCAGACTTGGGCCTGCCGCCGCTGCCCAAGCCCCAGGACGTGCCGGTGACGGTATACGGGTCTGCAGCTGTGGCGGACAAGCTGCGCAAGGCCGGCTTTCCGGTCACCTACATGGGGGCGCGGCCGGTGGCGCGCGATGCGGTCTACTACCCGAGCGGACGGATGCCCTGGGGATGGGCCGTGGCGCGGGTGTTGGGGACCTCGAACGAGTGGGTGGCCCCGGGGGCGTCGGACCGTGTGGTGGTGTACGCACCGTGAGGCGGGCGGCGTCAGCGGAACGAGGATGGAACGGTTGGTTGAAGGAGGGTGACGGGCCGCGAAGGTGACGTGCTGCAGTTGTACGGGATGACGGTGAGCTTCCACCGCACCGTGCACCCGGTGCCCTGCTTGGCGATGCGGTTTGAGACAGGCGGGCGGGCGCTGTGCTACTCGGCAGACACGTCGTACCACGACGGGTTGATCCCGTTTGTGCGCGGTGCGGACGTATTCATCTGCGAATGCAGCTGTTTCCGGGACGAGGACGGGCAGGCGGCCGGGCACTTGACGACGGTCGAGGCGGGTCGGGTGGCTCAGGCGGCGGGTGTCAGGCGGTTGGTGCTCACCCACCTGCCCAACGCGGGGGATCACGAGCGGCTGCTGGCGGAGGTGCGTTCCGTGTTTGAAGGCGACGTGACGTTGGCCGCGTTCGGGTTGTCCCTGGAGGTGTGAGTGCGTTTTTACCGGTCGCACGTGTGCACGCTGGCGGGTGTTCACTACACGGATGGCTGCGGCGGTAGTACAATGGAAAGGAAACGGCCCGGGCACGGGCGCAGCAAGATCGGAGTGGTGAACAGATTGCCCGCCCATGGGGACTCGATGTTGTCGTTGTTTCGCAACCGGTTTGTCGTGATCATCCTGTTGTCCGGGCTGTTCTTGCAGATCGGCATCTGGATCCGCAACTTCGGCGTCCTGCTGTTCGTGATGGACAAGACGCACGGCGACGCCTTTGCAGTGTCGATGATATCGGTGGCGGAGTTTGCGCCGATTTTCATCTTCTCGTTCGTCGGGGGGACGTTTGCGGACCGCTGGCGGCCCAAGCGGACGATGGTGCTGTGCGACTTTCTGAGCGCGGTGTCCATCCTGCTGGTGCTGCTGGCGCTGTCGTTCGGCACTTGGCGGGCGGTGTTTTTTGCGACCGTCGCATCGTCGATTCTCTCGCAGTTCTCCCAACCGTCAGGCATGAGGCTGTTTAAGCTGCACGTGCCGGAACACCTGATGCAAGCAGGGATGTCCATCTATCAGACGCTGTTCGCCGTGTTCATGATCCTCGGCCCGATGCTGGGCACGTTTGTCTATCAGAACACCGGGATTGAATTGTCGATTGCCATCATGGGTGCGGCGTTTTTGGCGTCCGCCGCGGTGTTGACGATGCTGCCGCCGGATCGGATGGAAAAGACGGTGAAACCGTTGGCCGAAATCGGCCGGGAGATGTTGTCCGGGTTTCGCTATGTGTTGAAAAACCGCGTCCTCTCCGCACTGGGCGGCGGTTTCTTGGCGGCCGGGCTGGGTCTGGGCCTGATTCAGCCACTGGGGATTTTCATCGTCACGGAACGGCTGGGCCTGCCGAAAGAAGACCTGCAGTGGTTCATGGCGGACAATGGCGCCGCCATGATTGTCGGCGGGGTGCTGTCCATGGCGTTCGCCAAACGGATTCTGCCTCAGCGCCTGCTGACCGCAGGGATGCTGGTGAACGCGGTGACCTTCTCCATCATCGGGCTGTCCACGCACCTGTCGGTATCCTTGACCGCACAGTTTTTCGGCGGCCTGATGCTGCCGGGGATTCAGATTGGCATCAACACCATGATTCTGCGGCATGCCGAGGCGTCGTTCATCGGACGGGTCAACGGGATTCTGAATCCGCTGTTCATGGGCGGCATGGTCATCACCATGAGCTGCGCCGGGTGGCTGAAGCAGTTGTCGTCACTGGTGTTCATCTACCTGGCCGCCGGATTGCTGTTTCTCGTTGGGATTCTCGTGATGTGGCCGATCCACCGGTCATACCCGGCCGCGCGGACCGGCGAGACGCACCCGGCCAACCCGTGACCCCCGGAAGGCCGCCTTGCCGGTGGCGCCGGACCGGGAATCATCTGTCCTTCCAGACGACGCGGCCCCGCCATCGCGGCGGGGCGGCGCGTTTAACTTCCCTCTTTCACATACCACGGTTGTTCCCGGTTCACCCATGCCCGACAGGCGCATGGCCCGCCTGCCGGGTGGGCCAGGG
>JADGIC010000010.1 GCA_019683615.1 Alicyclobacillaceae bacterium
CACAGGTTAACAGACCGCCTGGATCTTGACACAACCACGGCCCCGTGTCATAAATAGATGACGCGGGCTAAGAATGTACGTTTACTAAAATATTTAAAAACGAAAATATTTGCCGGACTGCAATGCCGTGCTGGAGTCACAGGCTGCAGGCCGCGTCCCCCGCACAGCCAGGGAGGGAATCTCCATGTCCAACCATTCACACACAGATCACGTGCGCACAGGTGGCAGCGCGGCGACCGCCCCCGGCAGCCAAGCCGCCAGCGTCTCGACGGCGGTCAAACACCGCGGTCTGCTCATCACCGGGCTGATCATCGCCATGTTGTTCGGCGCGCTGGACCAAACCATCGTCGGCACGGCGATGCCCCGTATCGTTGGTGAACTCGGCGGGCTGGCGTACATGGCCTGGCTGACCACGGCGTACATGCTCACGTCCACCACAGTCGTGCCCATCGCGGGCAAGCTGGCCGACCTCTTGGGCCGGCGCGTGGTGTACGTCAGCGGCCTGCTCATCTTCATGCTCGGTTCAGCCCTGTGCGGCGCCGCCCACACGATGGACCAGTTGATCATCTTTCGCGGCTTCCAAGGCATCGGCGGCGGCGTCATGATGCCGATGGCGATGGTGATCGTCGGCGACCTGTTCACCGGGGCGCAGCGTGCGCGCTGGCAAGGCGTGTTCGGCGCCATCTTCGGACTGGCTTCGATTGTCGGGCCGCAGATTGGCGGATGGATTGTCGATGCCCTCAACTGGCGTTGGGTGTTTTACATCAACCTGCCGATTGCGGTGGCCGCCATCGTCTTCATATCGATGGGCCTGCACAGCCACCGTCGCGAGGCGAAGGTCCGGTTCGACACCGGCGGGATCGCCACCATGGTGATTGGTGTCGTCAGTTTGCTGCTCGCGCTGACGTTTGGCGGCAAAGACTACCCGTGGGGCTCTTGGCAAATCCTTGGCCTGTTCGCCTTGGCATGTGTGTCGCTGGCCAGTTTTGTCGCCATCGAAGCCCGCGCCGCGGAACCCATTCTGCCGCTGCGCTTGTTCCGCAACCGCACCTTCGTCATGATCAACGGCGTCGGTTTCCTAATGAGCGTCGGCATGTTCGGGTCTATCATCTTCATCCCGCTGTATCTGCAGGGCATTGTCGGCATCAGCCCGTCGGCCTCCGGTACCGCCATGACACCCATGATGTTGACCATGATGTTGGGGAGCATCCTGGGCGGCCGGCTGATACTGAAAATCGGCGTGCGAGCGCAGACCGTGGCGGGAATGCTGATTATGGCGGCCGGCTTTCTGCTGCTCACGCGCCTCTCCGTCGACACGAAGACGCTCACCGTGACCGGTGACATGGTATTGCTCGGACTGGGAATGGGGTTGGTAATGCCGCTGTTGACCATCGCGCTGCAGGAGAGTTTTCCCAAGACGGAACTGGGCGTGGTGACTTCGTCGAGCCAGTTTTTCCGGCAAATCGGTGGCACCTTTGGGATGACCATCCTGGGGGCGGTGTTGAATGCGCGGTCCGGGTCACTCCTGAATGACCAACTTGCCAGTTTATTCAAGCGCACCCCCGCATCGCCCGTGTTGAACCAGCTGCAGTCGATGGCCGCTCACAACGCCCAAGGCCTTTACTCGTCGCTGCTCAACCCGGACGCGCTTGCCAAAATGCCGGCAGTGCTCCGCAACACGCTGGTGCCGGTGCTCAAATCGTCGCTGGTCGATTCGTTACACAGCGTGTTTTGGTTCGGTCTGGTGTTCATCGCCCTTGGCGTCGTCTGCGCACTGTTCCTCGGCCAGCTGCGGATCACCGACCCCCGCGCGGCGAACCGCCCGGCACCCGCACAGTCCGATGCCTGAACCGCCGCCGGGCCTGGAGCAGACTGTGGGCAACGGCTGAGGCGGCCGCTCCGGCGCTGCCGCCTCCATTTGCCACGGCCTCTGGCCCAAACCCACGCCGGCCTTTCAGTCGTATTCCTTCTTCGTCCACTCGTCTTCGGGAATCTCCAAATCTTCTCCCGAGAAGCGCTGCTCCGCAAACGGATCGCCGTAGGCGTGGAAGCCCCGCTGCTCCCAGTACCCAAGCCGCCCTTCGGTCAGAAACTCGAAGCCGCGCACCCACTTGACGCTCTTCCAAAAGTACAGGTGCGGCACGACGAGGCGCAACGGCCACCCGTGCTTGACGGTGAGCGGCTGCCCGTCGTAGCGGTGGGCGAGGATCACGTTCGGACGCATCAGGTCGTCGAGGGGGATGTTCGCCGTGTAGTCGTGATCGCCGTACACCATCACGTGCCGGACGCCCGGCTTGAGCCGCACCGTCTGCAGCAGGTCGCGGAACAACACCCCTTCCCAGCGCGTGTCGGCCTTCGACCAGCGGGTCACGCAGTGGATGTCGCACACCACCTCCGACTGCGGCAGCGCCATGACGTCGGCGTACCTGAGCACCCGTTCCGCCTCCAGCTCGCCGAACAGGTGGAGCGTCCACGTCGCCAAGTCGTACACCGGGACCTCGCCCTCGTGCAGAATCGGAAAGCGGTCGGTCCACACTTGGCCAGGCGGGAGGCGATCCGACGCCCCCGGCGGGCGCTTGGGCGCGTTGGCCTTGCGCAGCCGCTCCGCCTTTGACGACGAATGCACTCGCGATCCCATCCGCACACCTCCTCGCCTCCGGTTCACCCGCGCGACGCCAGGGGCCGCAGGTACTTGTCGCGGAAGAAGAACATCGCGATGACCGTAACCACGTACGGCACCATCAGGGCAAACTGGGTGGGCATGAAGCCCTGCAGGCGGATGCCGATGGCGTCGGTCAAGCCGAACAGGGCGCTGGCCAAAATGACGCCGAGCGGATTGGAGCGGCCCAGCATCATCGCCACAAGGGCGATGAAGCCGCGGCCGGCGGTCATCCCCTGGGAGAACATCGTCAGGTCCCCGACGGACAGTTGCGCGCCGGCCAATCCGCACAACACCCCGGATACGACGACGGCGACGTACTGCGCCCGGGCGGGACGGATGCCGACGCTCGCCGCCGCCTCCGGGTTGATGCCCACCGCCCGGAATCGAAACCCTGGCACAGTGCGAAACAGAAACAGGTGCATGGCGACGGCGGCGGCGAACGCCAAATAGACGAGCGGCGTGTAGCCGAACAGCCAACCGAGCACCGGCACCCTCTGCAGACCAGCAAGTGTCCAGATGGGCAGGCCGCGCATGGCGGGATCGTAAAAGGCGCCGGTGGCGCCAAGCACGCTGCGCAACAGGAAGGTGGTCAGCGCCAGCGCGAGGAAGTTCAACGCAATGCCCACGACGATCTCGTTCGCCCGCCAGTGAAGCGTGAGAAATGCGAGGATCAGGGAGAACGCCGCCGAGACCACGACGGCCCACAGCACGCCCAGCCAGGGGCTGCCCGTGAAGTGATCCCCAGCCACCCCAAAAAAGGCGCCCATCAGCATCAGCCCTTCGAGGGCGACGTTGAACAATCCGACGCGGGCGCACAGTGCCCCGCCCAACGCCGCCAACAAGAGCGGAGCCATCATCTGCACGGTGGACGTGAACAAGGACGCGTTCAACCACATCTGCACACGAGCCAACCTCCTCGCCGCCACCCGGGCTTTGCGCTCATCACGCCTGCGTCTGCCGGCGTCGGCGGCGCACCCACCAATGGCCGACCTTGACCGACACGAGCAGTACCACCACGTACTGGATGATGCTCGAAATCTGCATGGGAACGTTGGTGTTCAGCTCGACGCCCATGCCACCGGTCTGCAGAGCGGCAAACAACAGCGACGCCACCGCGACGCCAAACGGGTTGGCGTTGGCCAAGAGCGCCGCCATCAGGCCCACCCAGGCGTACTGTGGGTCCGTCAGAGAATTATCGATGAACCGGTACTGGAAGCCGAGCACCATGACGGCGCCGGCCAAGCCCGCCAAGACGCCGCTGACCGCCATCGCCCAGGCCATCATGCGGCTCTCGCGCAGGCCCCCGTACTGGCCGAAGGCCCGGTTGCTGCCGTACATGCGCAGTTCGTACCCGAGGGCCGTGAAGCGGAACCACAGCCACACCGCCACGACCGCCGCCAACACCACGAACAACCCCGCGTGCAGGTCGCTCGTCGCGGACAGCTTGGGCAATCGCGCCGACGGTTCAATCATCGGGGTTTGGTTGAGCGCGCCCTGGCCGGTTTGGTCCTTGAACGGTCCACCGGCCAAGTAGCTGGCGAACAGATCCGCGATGTAGTTGAACAACAAGGTCGAGATGACCAACTGGATGCCGAACCGGACCTCCAGCCACCCGGCGAACCACGACCACAGCGCGCCTGCGGCCGCGCCCGCAAACAACCCTGCCAGCAGCTTCAGCCACCCCGGTCCGGGCAGGTACAATGCGGTGAGGGCAGTCGCCATCGCGCCGAGCACCATCTGCCCCTCGCCGCCCAGGTTGAAAAACCCGGACCGAAACGCGACCGCCACGCCCAGCCCGGCCAATGCGACCGGGATGGCCCGCGTCAGCGTCTCCCCGGCGAAGTAGGCGGAGCCGAACGCCCCGTTCCACATCTGAGTGTAGGTGTCCGCGACCGATCCGCCGACCGCCCAAATCGCCAGTGCCCCCACGGCCAGCCCCAGCACGATGGCAGCGAGCGGATGCAACAACGCCTCGAGGGCACGCTTCAGGCGCTGGTCAGCCACTGCGGACGCCCCCCACCATCAGCAGGCTGACGCGCTCCTCGTCCGCTTCCTCCGGTGACAACTCCCCAGTGAAGGCGCCGTCGTACATGACCAGGATGCGGTCGGACAACGCCAACACCTCGTTGAGGTCGGACGACACCAACAGCACCGCCCCGCCTTCGTTGCGGTACTTCACGAGTTCGCTGTGGATGAACTCCATCGCCCCCACGTCCACACCGCGCGTCGGTTCCGCCGCAATCAACAGCGGTGCCCCGGCGGCCAGTTCGCGCGCAAACACCAGTTTCTGCAGGTTGCCGCCCGACAGGCTGTGCGCCGGCGCCTGCAGGGAGGGCGTGCGGACGCCAAAACGGCGGACCCACGACTCGACCTCGCGGTCGATGCGCCGCCCGCGCAGCCATCCGCAGCGCTGGAACTCAGGCCGGCGGTGATGGCCGAGAATGGCGTTGTCGCGTACGCTCTCCACCCCTGCGCTCCCCGTGTGCTGGCGATCTTCCGGGATGTACGCCATGCCTGCCAGCCGCCGCTCGCGAACGGACAAGTGGGTGATATCCCGGCCCAACAGCGAAATGCGGCCGCCGTCCACGGGCAAATCCCCGGTCAGCGCGCGCAGCAACTCCGACTGCCCGTTGCCCGACACGCCTGCGATGCCCACGATTTCCCCGCGGTGGACGGCCAAGCTGACGTGGTTCAGCTTGGGTTTGCCGCCCTCGCCAAGCAGAAACAAGGAGTCGGCCGCCAACACCACCGGTCCCGGCCGCGCCGGTGGCCGCACGACGCTCGCCAGCTCGCGCCCGACCATCAGGCGGGACAGCTCCTCTACGTTCGTGTCCCGAGCGAGCAGTCGCCCCGTCACGCGCCCCTGCCGCATGGCCGTCACGCGGTCGGCGACCTCCATCACCTCGTGCAGTTTGTGCGTGATGATGACGATGCCTTTGCCTTGCTCGGCCAAGTGGCGCACGGTGGCCAGCAGGTCGCGGACTTCCAGCGGCGTCAACACCGCAGTCGGCTCGTCGAGCACGATGATGTCCGCCCCGCGGTACAGGACTTTGGCGATTTCCACCCGCTGCCGAATGCCGACCGGACAATCGGCGACCCGCCGGCGCGGGTCCAACTCGAGCCGGTAGCGCCGGCACAAGTCGCGAACGTCCGCCTCCGCGCGGCGGCGGTCGAACCAACCCTGCCGCGACGGCTCCCGGCCGGCGACGACGTTTTCCGCGACCGTGAACGGCGGAAACAACATGAAGTGCTGATGCACCATACCGATGCCGTGCCGGATGGCGTCCGCCGGGCTGTGGATGCGGACGACCTCTCCGCGGATGGCGATCTCGCCGGACGTCGCCCGCTCCATCCCGTACAATATCTTCATCAACGTCGTCTTGCCGGCGCCGTTCTCACCCACGAGGGCGTGGACCTCTCCGGCGGCGAGATCGAAATCCACGCGGTCGTTCGCCAAGTGATCCCCGTACCACTTGGTGATGTTGCGCATTTCCAGCAGCTTGTTCATGGTTCTCCTCCGGACGGCCGCTCCCCGGTTATTTCGACGCCAGCGGGTCTTTCACGACCAGCTTTCCGGCGATGATTTTATCCCGGATCTGCTTGAGCTGCTGAATGGTCTTCGTACCGATGAACGGGCTGAGCGGCGACTTGCTGGGCTTTGTCACATACGTCAGCCCAACGCCCCCGTCCTTCAGCCCGTAGCGGATGACGCCTGGCTTCAGCTTGCCTTGCACGAACGACTGGACGATTTTATACGCCGCCACATCGGTGCCTTTGAGCTGAGACAAGACGATGTGCTTCGGGTCGATGGTCGTCTGGTCCACATCCTGACCGGCGGTGTAGAAGTTCAACTGCTTGGCCGCATCAAAGATGCCGAAGTTGCCGACGGCCGCCGTCGCCGCGATGAAGTCGGCGCCTTCCGAGTGCTGCAGGATGGCGAGCTGCTTCGCCTTGTTCGGATCACTGAAGCTGCCCACGTAGTTGACCAGGAACTTCGCGTGCGGGTTGGTGTAATGGAGGCCCAGCTGGAACCCGGAGGTCCACTTTTTCAACAGCGGGATGTTCTCCGCCACGACCATGCCGACGGTGTTCGTCTTCGTGGCCAGTCCCGCCGCCGCCCCCAACAAGAAGGCGCCCTCCTGTTCTTTGAACAGGACGCTGGTGACGTTGGGGAGGTCCACCTCGGCGTCGATGATGGCGAACTTCTTCTTCGGGTACTGCTTCGCGACGCTCGTGAGGGCGTCGACCGACTCAAACGACGATGTGATGATCAGGTCGTAGTTCTGTGCTGCCACCGCCTCCAGGTTGTTCTGAATGGCGTTCGAGTCGGTGGACTGAATCGTCTTCTCCACCAGGTGGTACTGTTGGGCCGCCTTCTTGGTCCCTTCGTCCTCCTGCTGGAAGAACGGATTCACACCAATCTGCTCAGGCAACACAAGCGCCACCCGCGCTCCTGCCCGCACGACGGTCTTGGCACTGCCCTGGTTCTCCTGCACCGGCCGGTTCGCGCTCGGGCCGGCCGTGCCGCATCCGACAACGGCAATCGCCGAGGCCAATACGGCTGCAACCCATCGCTTCTTCATATTCTGTCTCCCCCTGCCACTGACTGGTTGGCGTGTTGTGCCGCAGCGTCACTGTCACCACCACCAGCCAGACCACAAAAAAAGCCTCTTTCCATCCAATAAAAAGAGGCGTTCGGCAGCCTTATCTCTCAGGAAAAGTCCTGCAGGATTTGGCACCGTGCCGGACGCGGTCGGTTGCCGGGCATCATCGGGCCAGTCCCTCCGCCAACTCTGGATAAGGTTGTTCAGTTCATGTTGTCGCACGCCAGTGACACTGGCTTGGTGGCGCAGCTGACGCAACGCCGCGAAGGAACCGGCGATGCCCGGTTGACGGGCGCCGACTCCGCACGCGCGCCTGTGTTCACGTTGCCCCTTACTATATCGAACAGGCTCGACGGGTGTCAATAGAATTCGATCACTCGCCTGTTGTACATTTAGCTATTTAGCTATATACTCAAACCATGAACGATCACGTCTTTCGCGCGATGGCCGATCCCACGCGCCGCAAAATCCTCGAGCTGTTGCGGGGCGGGCCGATGGCGGCGGGTGAAATCGCCGAGCAGTTCCCGCACGCGCAACCGACCGTCAGCCGCCACCTGAGCGTGCTCAAGAACGCCGGGCTGGTGGCCGACGAACGAAGAGGCCCGTACGTGATCTACCGCCTCAACACGACCGTGTTGCAGGACTGGTTGGCGTGGCTGCTGGACCGCTTCGGAGAGGGCGAAGACAAAGCGGAAGGGAGGGGTTCCGATGAACCCGAACAACATGACGCCGGACGCGCACGTTGACCGTCCGGGTAGCGCAGTGCCCTGGTGGGGGTGGCTGGCGTGGCTGGCTTGCGTTGCCACCAGCGCCGCCCTGTACCCGCACCTGCCTTCAGTGGTGGCCACCCACTTTGACGCTGCCGGACGGCCGAACGGCTACAGTCCCCGGTGGCTTGCGGTCAGCGTGGCACCGGGCCTCACCCTCATCCTGCTTTTGTTGTGGCAGGGGCTGTGGCGCATCGACCCGAAGCGCGCCAACTACTCGTCGTTTTGGTCCACGTACCGGCTGCTGGGCGGGTGTCTGGCGGTATTCATGGCGGTGACCAACGCCTGGATGCTCACGCGCAACCTGCGCCCGGCGCTGCCGGTCCAGTTGGTGCCGTGCATCGTCGGCCTGTTCATCATGTTCCTCTCCAACCTGTTGCCGCGCGTGCAGCCCAACTGGTGGCTGGGGATCCGTACGCCGTGGACGCTCTCCAGCGAGGAAGCGTGGCGCAAGACGCACCGCCTGGGCGGCCAACTGGGAGTAGTGGCCGGACTGGTGATGGTGGTGTGCGCCTGGGTGCTGCCGCCGCAAGCCGCGGTGTACGGGGTGCTGGGACCGCTGGTGGTCTGGGTCATCGTGACCACGCTGGCCTCCTACCTGTACACCCGCTGACGACGCCGACCGCAAACCTTAGGCGGCCCTGGCGACTGCGGCTGCCGATGACCTAACATTTTCCATGGCACCCTGAAGGGGTGCCCTCCCTTTGCCAGGCGCACTTCGCCGCTACGGTTCGCGTCCACGGTTTTCAGCCTGCCAACTTGCCCGCGCATCCATCAGCGCGCGCGGCTGTGCAGCACCTGCGCGACATCGGCCGGATGTACTCCCGCCAAGCGCCACAGCACCAGAAGGTGGTACAGCAGGTCCGCGCTCTCCTGTGCCAGCTCCCGGTGGCCGGCCGCCGCGGGGCTTTCGCCCGCCGGGCGCCACGCCTGCGCGTGCGCAACCGCGTTTTTCGCCGCCAGCGCCACTTCCACCGCTTCCTCGCCGACCTTCTTGGCCGCCTTGTCCACTCCTTGCGTAAACAGGTAGGTGGTGTACGAACCCTCGGGCCGATCCCGCCAGCGCCGCTCAATCACCTGCCAAAGTGCATCCAGAACGTCCCAGGCTGCCTCTTGGCTCGGTTGCTCCAACCGGGAGGCGTCGCCCGCATCGGTCGATTCCTCCGGCTCGGGGTCGCCTGTCGCACCCGGATCGCCCGGGTTGTCTGTCTCGGCCGGATCGCCCCGATCGGCCGGGTCGCTGTGCAGTGTACGGACCAACCGGCGGTGGAAACAGCTGACCTCGCCGGTGTGGCAGGCCGGTCCCGCTGGCTCGACCAGGTACAGGACCGCGTCGCCGTCACAGTCGAGACGCACCTCCGCCACCCGCATGACGTGCCCCGAGGTGGCGCCTTTGCGCCAGTAGTCCTGGCGGGATCGGCTCCAGAACCAAGCTTGGCCAGTGTCGAGGGTCCGCTTCAGCGCCTCCCGGTTCGCGTACGCCAGCATCAACACCTCGCCGGTGCGCACGTCCTGCACCACAACGGGCACCAGGCCGCTCCGGGCATCGTAGCGCACCGCCTCCAGCGCCGCAGCAAACGGCTCCGCCATCACGCCACCCCCGGTGTCCACCGCACCGGCACCCCCCGCTGACGCAGGTACGACTTCACCTGACCGATGGACGTCTCCGCGAAGTGGAACACGCTGGCGGCCAGTGCCGCATCAGCCTTTCCTTCCGTCAGGACCTTCGCAAAATGCTCCTTCTTGCCGGCGCCGCCGCTGGCGATGACGGGCACGCGCACCGCCTCCGCCACCAAGCGGGTGAGCGTCAAGTCGTACCCTTCGCGGGTGCCGTCCTGGCGGAAGCTGGTCAGCAGAATCTCGCCGGCCCCCAGCGACGCTGCCTTCTTCGCCCAGGTGAGTACGTCGATGCCCGTCCCCACCTTGCCGCCCTTGACCATCACCTCGTATTGGCCCATCCGCTCGTTCAAGTTGGCGTCGATGGCCACCACCACGCACTGCTCGCCGAACCGGTGGGCCGCCTCGCGGATCAGGTTGGAGTCGCGCACAGCGCCGGTGTTCATCGACACCTTGTCCGCGCCGGCCAACAGCAACTCGCGGACGTCGTCGACCGTCGAGACGCCACCGCCGACCGTCAGCGGGATGTTCACCCGCGCAGCCACCTGTTCAACCACCCGCCGCGTCGCCAACCGCCCCTCCTCTGAAGCGGAGATGTCGAGCAGGACCAGTTCGTCCGCCCCTTCGCGGCAATAGACCTCCGCGAGTTCGACCGGATCGCCCGCGTCCCGCCGCTGGTGGAGAAAACCGACGTGCTTGACCACGCGCCCGTCGAGCACATCGAAACACGGGATGATGCGCTTCGTCAGCATGGGCCTGCCTCCTTCCCAGCCTGGCCGTTCGCGGGCTGTCCTGCCACAGCGCGTCCGGCTCCAGGACCCGCCGCCCGGCCGGCCGCCTGGTCACCTGGCAATCCGCCCGCCACCGCGCGCCGCACGGCCGCCAACGCCTCCCGCAGGTCGAGCGTGCCGTCGTACAGTGAGCGGCCGGCGATGGCGCCTGCCAGGCCGGCCTGCAACGCCGCCAACACGTCGTCAACGCCGCGCACGCCGCCAGAGGCGATGGCGCGCAAACCCGATCGCCGCTGTACCTCCTGCGCCAAGGCGATGTTGGCGCCGCCAAGCGTTCCGTCCCGGTCGACGTCGGTCACCAGTGCCCAGCGCACACCGACGGCCGCCAGGCGAATCGCGACCTCGGCCATGTCCGCCTCCGTCTGCTCCAGCCAGCCGCGCACGGCGACCTTGCCTCCGCGCCCGTCGAGTCCCGCGACCAGGGCGTCACCACCAAACCGGGCCACCGCCTGCTCCATCCACGCCGTGTCCAGGGCCGCCGTGCCAATCACGCAGCGAGCCACCCCGTGGTCCAGCCAACGCGCCACTGCGTCGTGATGGCGGATGCCGCCGCCCACCTGGACGCGGGCACCGGCCTGCGACGCCAATCGCACCACGTCGCCGATGACGCCCGCATTCACCGCCGACCCGCTGCGCGCCCCGTCCAGGTCGACCACGTGCAACCAGCTCGCGCCTTGCTCCAACCAGCGCTCGGCCACCACGCGCGGGTCTGCGGCGTACTCGGTCTTCGCCGCGTAGTCACCCTTGAACAGCCGCACGCACGCCCCGCCCAGGATGTCGATGGCGGGGATGAGGTCAAACCCCGCCTGGCCATCTGCTTGCGACTGGTCGCGCAAGCCGGCGAGATCAACCGCGAAGGCCTCCCTGTTCCATTCCGCTTGCCTGTCAGACACCGGCCATCTCTCCTTTGCGCGCAGACCAGTCCCGGCACAGCGTCACGAAATTGGCCAGGATGCGCTCCCCCACCGGGCCACTTTTCTCCGGGTGGAACTGGGTGCCGAACACCTGGTCGCGCCCGACCACGGCCGGCACCGTGACACCGCCGTACTCGGCCGCCGCCAACAGGTGTTGCTGGTCCTGGACGACGGCATGGTACGAGTGGACGAAATACACATAGTCGCCGGGACGGACGCCCGCCAACAGCGGGTGCGGCCGCACGAACGTGAGGTCGTTCCAGCCCATGTGGGGCACCTTGACACGGGACCCGAAGCGCACCACGCGCCCGGGAAACACGCCGAGGCCCACGTGGGTCCCGTGCTCCTCGCTGAGCGAGAACAACAGCTGCATGCCGAGGCAGATGCCGAGTACCGGCCGGCCCTCCTGGATGGCCCGGCGAATAGCGCCCAGCAAACCCGAAGCCCGGAGTTGAAACATCGCGTCGCCGAACGCTCCGACGCCCGGCAGAACGACGCCTGACACGCGAGGGCTGACGGCCAGCTCGTTCCAATCCTCGCCGCGGCTCACCACCTCGGTCTCCTCGCCGGCTCGGGCGAAACCGCTGCGCACGCTGGAGAGGTTGCCGATGCCCAGGTCAAAGACGACTATCACTCGAGCACCCCCTTGCTGCTCGGCACCGCGTCTCCGTCCGGGCTCGTCGCTTGCCGGAGCGCCGCACCGACCGCCTTGAACATGGCCTCAATCATGTGGTGGCTGTCCGCGCCGTACAGGACCGCCAGGTGCAGTGCGAAGCGCCCCTCGTGGGCGAACGACTTGAAAAACTCCCGGGCCAGCTCCGTCGGGAAGGTGCCCACGCGCTCCGCCGGGATATCCGCCTGCCAGACGAACGACGGGCGACCCGACAGGTCGACGACAGCGCGCGCCAACGTCTCGTCCATCGGCGTGTGCCGCTCGCCGTACCGCCGGATCCCGCGCTTGTCACCGAGCGCTTGGTGCAGCGCCTTGCCGAGGCACAGCCCGATATCCTCCACCAAGTGGTGGTCGTCCACCGCCACGTCGCCCGTGGCCCGCACCGTCAGATCAAACCGCCCGTGCACCGCGAAAAGGTGCAGCATGTGCTGGAGGAACGGCACTGGAAACTCCAGCCGGGCTTCGCCGCGCCCACGCAGGTTCAGCTCCAGCTGCACCGACGTCTCACCGGTCGTGCGCGACACCGCCGCCCGCAGCGGCGGGCTGGCCGAGGGTTGGGACAAACCAGCCGCCGGCTGGCCGGCAGCCGGCAGCTCGGCGGCCACCGGACCTGTCACCGGCCCCGCCACCCCACTGGTTGCCGCAACGCCTGCCGGCCGGTCGGCAACGGCTGCAGCGCGCACTTCAACGGCCCGCGCGTGCGCCTCCAGTCCCTCCGCCCGGGCCAGCCGCACGACGTCCGCCTGGTGCCGGGCGAGCGTTTCCGGCGTGTACGCCGCAAACGACATCCGCCGCAAAAAGTCGTGGACGCCGAGACCCGAAGCGAAGCGAGCGCTGCCGTGGGTAGGTAGAACGTGGTTCGTGCCGGCATAGTAGTCCGCCACCGGCTCCGGCGTGAAGTGCCCCACAAACACGGCACCCGCTGTCCGCACGCCGTCCAGCCAGCGCTCGGCGTCCGCGACCAACAGCTCCAGGTGTTCCGGCGCGCTGCGGTTGACCACGTCCAGCGCCTCGGCCGGCGACGCCGCCAGCACCACGGCCCCCCAACGGCCAAGCGCCTGGGCGGCGATGTCCCGCTTCGGCAGGTCGGCCAGTTGCCGGTCCAACTCTGCCTCCACCCGATCCGCCAGGGCGGGAGAGAGGGTGACCAGCACAGCGCCCGCCTCAGGGTCGTGTTCCGCTTGGGCCAGCATGTCCGCTGCCACACAGGCCGGGTCGGCGCTGTCGTCGGCGACGATGAACACCTCGCTGGGCCCTGCCAGGCTGTCGATGCCAACGTCACCCATGACCGCCCGCTTGGCGAGGGTCACGTACAGGTTACCGGGCCCGGCCACCTTGTCCACCCGCGAGATGGTCTGTGTCCCGTAGGCCAGCGCCGCGATGGCCTGCGCCCCGCCGACGCGGTACACCTCCTGCACCCCCAGCAGGTGTGCCGCCGCCATCACCAGCGGGTGCGGGAGCCCGGTGTCGCGCTGCGGCGGCGACACCAGCACCACCTCGTCGACGCCGGCCACCTGCGCCGGGATTACGTTCATCAGCACCGTCGACGGATACGCCGCCCGGCCGCCCGGGGCGTAGACGCCCACCCGCCTTAGCGGCCGCCACACCCAGCCCAGGCGCTCGCCGTCCGCACCCGTCCACGCCGCGTCAGCCGGGCGCTGCTGGGCGTGGAACCGGCGGATGCGGTCCGCCGCCCGCTCCAGCGCCCCCTGCAGGTCCGGGTCGAGCGCCGCCCAGGCCCTTTCCAGTTCCGCTGTGTCGATCCGCAGGTGAAAGGCGGGATCCGCCGCGGCGGGGAAGTCGTGCTCAGCGGTGAAGTGGCGCACCGCCTCGTCCCCGCGGGCGCGCACCGCCCCGATGATCTGTTGCACCACCCGCATCGCCGTCTCGTCGGCCTCCGGGCTGCGCCGCCACGCCCAGTCGGCGGCTGCCGCTCGCCGCAGCTTCATCACGGGGTCACCTCCAGTTCGACGAGCGCTTCCCGCAGGCGGTCCACCACATTCAGCACCGCGGCTCGCTTCGTGTGATAGCTGGATCGGTTGGCAATCAGGCGGGCTGAGACGTCCAGCACCTCGTCGTACACCACAAGCCCGTTGGCGGCAAGCGTGGCGCCGGTCTGCACAAGGTCGAACACGCGATCGGCAAGTCCGATGACCGCTGCCAACTCGATGGACCCGCTCAACACGACGATTTCCACCGCCTGGCCGAGGCTGCGAAAGTATTGGTCGGCCAGCCGCGGGTACTTGGTCGCCACCCGCCGCGGGCGCCGGCTGCGCTCCTCGGGCCGTCCGGCCACGCACAGCTTGCAGCGGGCGGCCCTCAGGTCGAGCAGCTCATACACCTCGCGGTCGCTTTCCAGCAGGACGTCCTTGCCGACCACGCCGACATCCGCCACACCAAAGGCGACGTAGGTGGGCACGTCCGCCGGCTTCGCAAGCAGGTACCGGAAGGCTCCGCCATCTTCGCCCCGCACGTGAAACACCAGTGCGCGGCTGTCGTCCAGGTCGTCGGGCAACGGCAGGCCGGCTCGCCGCCACAGCGGGAGCACGCCGTCTGCCGTGCGCCCTTTCGCCAGCGCGACGGTCAACATCCCGTCCCCTCCTCCCTGCAGTCGTCCGGACCACCGTGCACCAGCCAGGCGCCGTCCGTCAGCGCCGTCAGCATCCGCTCCACCTCGACGGCGAAGCCGATGGCCGGCGCCGACGCCCCGAACTGACTGAGCAGGTCGTCGTACCGCCCGCCCAATGCCACCGGCGCACCGACGCCCGGCGCGAACACCTCGAACACGACGCCTGTGTAGTACGACAAGTCCCGCACCATGGTCAGGTCGAAGGACAGCCGATCCGCCAGTCCCCGCTCGCGCAGCACCGCCGCCAGCCCGACCAGCTCCTCCCAGACAGCGAGTGCTGTCGCTCCGTCCGGCCGACCGGCGAAGCGCTCGTGCACAGCCGCCGGCAGGCCGCGTTCGGCCAGCGGATCCAGGCGCGACAAGAGGTCCAGCACGTCCCACTCCAGGTTGAACGGAGCCAACTGTTCGCGGAAGCCGACGTAATCGCCTCGTGCCAGGCACTGGGTCAATCCAGCCACCGACTCCTCGGGCACGCCGCAAGCGCGCAGGAACGCAGGAGCGAACAGGGCGTGGCTGACCACCAATTGCCATCCCTCCAGCTCCAGCCGGGCGACAGCCGACTGGCAGAGGGCGATGGCGTCCGCATCCGCGTCCCGGCCCGTGCGGCCAATCCACTCGATGCCCACCTGCGTCGACTCGGCCGCTTTGCCACTGGCCCAGGAAAGGGTGGCGGGATCGACCGTGCGGCGGTACACGCGCTCCGCGTAGCACCACCGGATCTCACGCGTTCCCGCGGCAAGCAAGGGCACCGCCATTCGGGCGATGGACGGGGTCATCTCCGGCCGCAGCGCCACCGTCCGCCCGGTCGCGTCAAACAGGCGCAGCCACTGATCCGCCTCCGCCACCGAGCGGCCGCGCATCAGGGTCTCCACATACTCCAACAGTCCGCACGACACCAGTTCGAATCCCTGCTGCTCAAAGAAGTTCAGCAGGCGCGACTCCAACCGCCGTCGGAGCCCGGCCTGCTGCGGATACACGTCACGCATCCCCGGCGGGCGCTCCGCCCACCGGTTCTGCACGTCAATCGACACACGCACCACTCCGATGAGATGCTCGCGGCCCGCACCCCTGCCCGCACGCTCCAGATGGCTCAGCGCAAGCCGTGGTCACTTTCACATATTAATAAACTAAAGTGCTTCCGCTATTGTACAACCGAGCTGAATGAGCGTCAACCATCGCGGACCGATGCCCGCGCTGCACAGCCGGCTGCCGCCTTCTGCGCGAACGCGCCGCCGTACCGGCAAACTGCCTGACCGGGCTGACCCCGGATGTGGGGCGCAACACCGGTTCAGTGAATCGACCCGGTCTCCTGGTACCGCTTGGCCATCGCGTCAATCTCCTTCTTCAACTCCTCGACCAGTTGCGCCTCGGGGATTTTCCGCACCACCTGGCCCTTGCGGAACAGAAGCCCTTCCCCGCGTGCACCGGCGATGCCAATGTCCGCTTCGCGCGCTTCACCCGGCCCGTTGACCGCACACCCGAGAACCGATACCTTGATGGGCGCCCGGATGTTTTGCAGGTATGCCTCCACCTCGTTGGCGATGCTGATCAGGTCGATGTCGATGCGCCCGCAAGTCGGGCACGACACCAGCGTGGGCGCGTTCGAGATCAGGTGGAAAGTCTTCAGCAACTCGCGCGCCACCTTGACCTCCTCGACGGGGTCTGCGCTCAGCGACACGCGAATCGTGTTGCCGAGCCCCATGGAGAGGAGCGTCCCCAGCCCGGCCGCGCTCTTGATGGTCCCGGAGTACAGCGTGCCCGACTCGGTGATGCCGAGGTGCAGCGGATAGTTGAACGACTCCGCCGCCAGTTTGTACGCCTCGATGGCCAGCGGGACGTCCGATGCTTTCATCGATACGATGATGTCGTAAAAAGCCAGCTCCTCAAGGATGCGAATGTGGTGCAGCGCACTTTCCAACATGCCCTGAGCCGTCGGATACCCGTACTTTTCAAGAATATGACGCTCCAACGAACCCGCATTGACGCCGATGCGAATCGGGATCCCGCGTTCCTTGCAAGCTTTCACAACGGCCTCAACACGATCCCGCTTGCCGATGTTGCCCGGGTTTATGCGGACCTTGTCGACCCCGTTCTCGATGGCGCGGAGCGCGAGCCGATGGTCAAAATGAATGTCGGCCACCAGCGGGATATGAATTCGCCGCTTGATCTCCTTGATGGCGTCGGCCGCCTCCGGCGTGTTCACGGTCACCCGGACAATTTCACAGCCCGCCTCTTCCAGGCGGTGAATTTCGGCCACCGTGGCTTCCACATCCGCCGTCTTCGTGGTCGTCATGCTCTGAATATAGACGCGGTCGCTACCGCCTAAGACAAGGTCCCCGACACGAACCGGCCGAGTCTCCCTGCGATGGTACATGAGCCTCTCCCCAACCGCTTCGAATTGGCAGCCAGCGCAGATGAACAGCGCGAGCCGTGAAACACTGTTTGGATTCAGGTTCATTATACAACAACCGGGAGGCGCCGCGGCCGGGCCCTTTCCGCCGGCATGTACGATTTGCTAAATTAGGGGGTGTGCGCCCGTGCCCGTCGAGCGCCGTGACGTCTGCGGCGGGGGCGGGGCAAGATACAGGCATCAACATATCACATCCGGCATGCCCGGAGCGGGAGTGTGGAGGACGTGATTGAGACCATTCAATCGTACCTCGGTGCAGAAGCGGACGACCTGCTGAACCACATCTGCCGGACCATTCCGAAATCATCCCTGACCCTGCCATCACCCGATTTCGTCAGCGAAGTGTTTGCCGCCGGCTCCAACCGGAACAACCAGGTGTTACGCAACCTCCAGTCTCTGTATAACAGCGGCCGCCTGGGCGGGACCGGATACCTGTCCATCCTTCCCGTGGACCAAGGCATCGAGCACTCGGCAGGTGCGTCGTTTGCCCGCAATCCCGCCTACTTCGACCCTGAAAACATTGTCAAGCTGGCGATCGAAGGCGGTTGCAACGGAGTTGCATCGACCCTTGGCGTGCTGGCCCTGACGTCGCGTAAGTACGCCCACAAAATCCCATTTATCGTCAAGATCAACCACAACGAGCTGCTGACCTACCCGAACAAGTATGATCAAGTGCTGTTCGCCCAGGTCAAGCAGGCGTGGGAACTGGGGGCAGCCGGCATCGGCGCGACGATTTACTTCGGGTCGCCGGAGTCAACCCGTCAGTTGCAGGAAATCAGCGAGGCATTTTACCACGCCCACCAGCTCGGGATGTTCACGATTCTGTGGTGCTACCTCCGCAATCCAGCCTTCAAAGTGGGAAAAACCGACTACCATCTGGCAGCCGACCTGACCGGGCAGGCCAACCATCTGGGCGTCACCATCGAGGCGGACATCATCAAGCAAAAACTTCCGGAGACCAACGGCGGATACAAGGCCCTAAGCAGGGAGGGCAGCAGTTATGGCAAGACCGACGAGCGCGTCTACACAGAGCTGACGTCCGATCACCCGATTGATCTCACCCGCTACCAAGTCGCCAACTGCTACATGGGCAGAATTGGGCTGATCAACTCAGGTGGCCCGTCCGGACAAAACGACTTTGCTGAAGCCGTACGCACCGCTGTGATCAACAAACGCGCCGGCGGGCAAGGGTTGATTTCCGGGCGCAAGGCGTTCCAGCGCCCCATGGACGAAGGCGTTCGGCTGCTGCATGCGATTCAGGACGTGTATCTGTGCAAGGAGGTCACCATCGCCTAACTGCTGCCGAAACAACAGGGCACCCGACATGTCGCCCGTGCCGCCTCCCCTGTTCGCCCGGGTTGCGAGGGTTGGTCCCGCCGTGTCCCGGGCGGCGAGCTGCATATGGCCAAACCGGCAGCTCATACTAAGGGCCGGGGTGGCGAGAGATGGGCCAACACAATCAGTTCGAACCAGGTTGGGAAGTGCCAAACGACGGGGAATACGTGGAGGTCGGGGAGCACCCGGACAGTGGTAACCTGCATGACCCGAAGCGGGTCATGCTGCGCAAAGGAGACCGCTTCCCGCGAACCAGCAACCCCAACCGCAAGTGGACCCGCGTCAAAAGCGGGCAATGAAACTGAGCATCCAACTGTGTATCTTTCCGCTTGGCTGCTGCTGCCGACGAGGACAAGCCCGGCGCTGCCGGGGCCTTGTCCTTTCTGTTCCTTCATGATATTCGAAGGAGCGACGTTCGAACCGGACGATGCCTGGCTTCATACAGATCAACGAGGAGGCGGATCCCCATGGCATCGAAGGCCGGCCATATCTCCCCCACCCACCAGGCGATTGCCCGCGAAGAGCAGCACGCGGTGCACAACTACAACCCCTTGCCGGTCGTCATCACCCGGGCGGAAGGCGTATGGGTGGAAGACGTGGAAGGCCGGCGCTACATCGACATGCTCAGCGCCTACTCGGCGCTCAACCACGGCCACCGTCATCCTCGGATCATCGCCGCCTTGAAGGCACAGGCCGACCGGCTGACGCTGACCTCCCGGGCGTTTCGGAACGACCAAATCGCCCCGTTCCTCGAGCGCGTCTCCGCGATTACAGGTAAATCCCGGGTTTTGCCGATGAACTCCGGGGCAGAGGCGGTGGAAACGGCTGTGAAGGCGGCGCGCAGGTGGGCGTACGACGTCAAAGGCGTGCCGCCCGATCAGGCCGAGATCATCGTGTGTGAAAACAACTTTCACGGGCGAACGATCACGGCCGTCTCGATGTCTTCAGAGCCGGCCTATCGACGCGGCTTTGGGCCGTTTACGCCAGGGTTCCGGGTGATCCCGTTCGGCGACGCCACCGCGCTGGCCGCCGCCATCAACGACTCGACAGCCGCCTTTCTCGTCGAACCGATTCAGGGCGAGGCGGGCGTCATCGTGCCGCCAGACGGGTACCTGCGCGCTGCCCGGGAACTTTGCACACAGCGCCATGTATTATTTATCGCCGACGAAATCCAGACCGGACTCGGACGGACCGGACGCACGTTTGCCTGCGACTGGGAAGACGTCACGCCGGACGTGTACATCCTGGGCAAAGCGCTCGGGGGAGGTGTCCTGCCCGTTTCCGCCGTCGCCGCCAACGACGACGTGCTCGGCGTGTTTGATCCCGGATCGCACGGCTCGACGTTTGGCGGCAATCCGCTGGCGTGCGCGGTCGCGGCTGAGGCGATTGATGTGCTCCTCGAGGAGCAGTTGGCAAGCCGTTCCGCCCAACTCGGCGAGTACATGCTGGGTGAACTCAGGCGCCTGCGCAACCCGCACATTCGCCACATCCGCGGGCGTGGACTATTCATCGGTGTCGAGCTGGACGTCCCGGCCCGTCCGTACTGTGAACAACTGATGGAGGCCGGCGTACTGTGCAAAGAGACCCACGAATACGTCATTCGCTTCGCGCCACCGCTGGTCATCCGCCGCGAAGAGCTGGAGGATGCCCTCGCCCGCATTCGGGCGGTGCTCGACGGCAACAGTGATTGAGACGCAAAATCGGGGTGGAACCATCCACCCCGTCAGGCGCCTGCGCAACCGCCACAATCACCCCAAGCTCAAAGCTCAACGCCGGCCAGCACCGGCGATACCGCGCGATGCGGCGGCAGGCCCCGCCAGTCAGCGATGGGGCCGGACTTTTTTCGCGTTCGACAAACGCACCGTGTACCACAAGATCAACAAGCACAAAGCCGTGAACAAGAAGACGCCAAATGCAAATATCAGAGCCGGCAAGTCGCACTCACTCCTTCACGCAGCCCTCAGGTCAGGTGCTGTCCGCACCACGCAGCAAATTCCCCAATCGACATCACGTCTTCCACCAGCAGAATGACGATAGCCGAGATGATGGTGTACAGCCACACGTTCATCGCGATCGGGAAGAAGCCGTTAATCTTCTTCTTGCTGCCGAAGTTCGCATACCACCCGGCGACGGCCAACAGGATCACGCTCAACAACGTGAGCAGAAACTCAATCACCGCCGTCGGCGCATACAATGTCGCCACTTGCGGAGACGCCCATGTGAACCAAATCATCAGCCGAAACTGAATGACCAGCACGACCATGAACGCAATGGTCGCCAGAGCGAGGACACCGTTGAACGCCTTCCACCGGTTCTTAACGAACAGTGGAGCAGCAATCAGCAAAAGCACCCCGGCGATGATTAAGAACAGCGTGTCCCAATACGGCAGCTCCTTCAGCAAGCCGGCAGTCACCCGGTCGAACTTGGACGGATTCCAGCCGCGCAGGTAAACATTCGCTGCGACGAAGGCGGCTGTCGTAAACGTCAGCGCAATCAGACCCAGCCACACCGCCAGGTTCGCGTTGCCTTGGTGGTCAATGTGTTCGTCGTGCGCCGGATGCCCCCCGGCATGGGCGCCATGCATCGCCACTTGAAAAACGCCTCCCTTCTCAACGTAGCACGCCCGCCACGATGGCCGCGCATAAGCCTGTCAGGTAGATCAGCGACGTGCGGAACACGCGCCCTGCCCAGCGCAGGTCGTCGCGGGCGAAAAAGCCGCTCACAGCATCCGCTAAAAACCACAAACCAAGGACCAAGACCACCCACAGGTACAACCGGCCGACGTACCCGAATCCGTACAACAGTAAGGACACCGGCAACATCGCCGCTGTATAGGCGACAATCTGCCGCTTTGTCTCCGCGAAGCCGCGCACGACAGGCAGCATCGGGATCCCAGCAGCCCGGTACTCGTCAACCCGCCGCATCGCCAACGGCAGGAAGTGCGGCGGCTGCCACAAGAAAAAGGTGAAGAACACGCACCAGGCCGGCAGCCCGAGCGATCCCCCGGAACCACCTGCCCAACCAATCAACGGGGGGAGTGCGCCAGCGACGCCTCCAAACACCGTGCTCAAGCTGGTCGTCCGCTTCAGCCACACGCTGTACACGTACGCATACACCACCAGGCCGGCAAGGCCGGCGGCAGCGGCCGTCCGGTTAACCAGCAGTGCCAGTACCGCCAACCCGGCGCAAGCCAGCGCCAGTCCCATGTACAACGCGGTCCGCGCTGCGACCCGGCCTTCCGCCACAGCACGGGTCTTCGTGCGCTCCATGCGCGGGTCGATGTCACGGTCGACATAGTTGTTCAAGGTGGCGCCGGCTGCCACCACCAAGGCCGTTCCCACCAGCGTCCAGACCACGGTGCCGGCTGACGGATGGCCGCGGCTCCCTGCCCACAGGCCGGCGAAGGTGGCCATCAGGTTGGCGAACGTAATGCCCAGCTTGGCCACTGAGACATAATCCCGCAGCGACGGCCCGCGCCTGGTTGGCTCTGCCGGAGCCCGCTCGCGGCTGGGTGCCCCGGACTGCAGCACCCATCCTTCCGCTCCCATCCAATGGCCACCTCCTCGCCGATTACTGTACAGGGCCCGGCTCTGCCAGCCCCAGGGCGCCAGGGGCGGGCACTCTCGCCATGCTGTGGCTGGTGGCCGAGACAAGCCAGCTGCACAAAGCCACAATCCCACCGGCCAGCGCCCAATGCAGCGTCGCGACCAGGAAGTCCAGCCTCGTCGCCAACGCCATCATCCCTGTCCCGGCCTGGCAGGCGACCATCGCCACGACGTACCTCGCCGCTTGGGCCGGCCCTCCTTCGCGGCGCGCCACATGCAGGAAGCGCCCGCTCGCCGCAGCCAGCAGGCCACCGGTGGCGATGTGGGCAGCCAGCATCAGCGCAGACGCGACCGAGCCAGGCGGAGTGTGTTGGCCGTGACTTGCAATGTAATTCATTTCGCCGAACAGCGCCTCGCTCGCCCCGGTGTGACGAAACACCGCGCCCGCCACGACAGCCAAGTAGGCCGCTGCCAACAGGCGTTGGGCAGCGCGACGAACGGCCGCGGCCGCGCCAAGGGCAGCACCAAGCCCGCCCCCGGCTGGACGCGGTGACTGCGGCGCCTCCGCCTTGTTGAGGGACACGGTGAGGTGCACGAACAACGTCAGCATCACCATGCTGTTCACGACGTCGACGGTTGTCACCACGCCAGGCAGCCTGAACAGCACAATCAGCCCGCCGACGACAACCTGCAGCAGCAGGGAAGCCAACGCGGCCACTACCGTCCGCCTGGCGTCCTTGCGGTGCGACTGCGTCCGCCAGACCCACACCGCGGTCCAGCAGACCAGTACCAGAGCCAGCAGCGCCGAGGCACGGTGGATCAGCTCCAGGGCGACCAGACCGGTGAGCGGCGGCAGCACGTCTCCGTGACAGAGGGGCCAATCCGGGCAGACAAAGCCGGCGTCTTTTCCGACGATGATACCACCCAGGACCATCTGCACCCCAATCACGGCGGTCGTCAAGACCGGCAAGCGGTGCACCACCGCTTCACCCCCTCACTGGCCTGTGGTTGCAGCGAACAGTCTGCTGATCAGACCGGTTCAGGCTCGGGCTCGCCCGACACCTCCGGCAGCGTGTACGGGCGATACGGCGTATCGGTCACGACCGGGATCTCGTCGAAGTTGTGCTCAGGCGGCGGCGAGGACGTCTGCCACTCGAGCGTGCGCGCCTTCCACGGGTTCGGACCCACCTTCACCCCGTACTTGGCGGACCACACGAGGTTCGCGACAATCACGATGGTCCCGACGCCCAGGATGTACGACCCAATCGTCGCAACATCGTTCCAGAACTGAAACTCCGGCGCGTAACCCGCGATCCGCCGGGGCATGCCCGCCAGACCGAGCAGGTGCATCGGGAAAAACGTCACCTGTGTGCCGATGAAGTACAGCCAAAAGCCCAGGTATCCAAGCTTGTTGTTGTACATCCGGCCCGTCACCTTCGGGAACCAGTAGAACAGGCCCGCCATGATGCACATCACGGCGCCGCCGAACAGGACGTAATGGATGTGCGCGACGACAAAGTACGTGTCATGCAGGTGCATGTCCAGGGGAACCATCGCCACGATGGTACCGCTGAATCCACCTATGATGAACGAGCCGATGAAGCCGAGCGAGGCAAACATCATCGGCACCTCGTACTCTACGGCGCCCCGCCACATGGTCGCCAGCCAGTTGAAGATCTTGACCGACGTCGGCACCGCGATGACCAGCGACGAAATCATGAACGGGATGCCGGCGGACATGCTCATGCCGGCCACAAACATGTGGTGCGCCCACACGAAGAAGCCGAGAAAACCGATGGCGACACTGGAATAGGCAATCGCGTGATAGCCGAAGATGGGCTTACGCGAGAACACCGGTATCACTTCAGAGATGATGCCGAACGCAGGCACAATCATGATGTATACCGCCGGGTGCGAGTAGAACCAGAACAGGTGCTGGTACATCATCGGGTCGCCGCCCTGGCTGGCGTTGTAAAACACCGTGTGCCAATGGCGGTCGAGCAGGAGCGTCGTCACCGCACCCGCGAGCGCCGGGGTGGCAAACAGCTGCATCCAGGCTGTCACGAACGTGCTCCAAACGAACAGCGGCAAACGGTGGAACGTCATCCCCGGTGCACGCATCCTCAGCACAGTGACGATGATGTTGATGGCGCCGAGAATGGATGACAGACCGACGACGTGAATCGCCATCACCCAAAAGTCGATACCCGGACCGGCGGAAGTCACGCTGTACGGCGGGTACGCCGTCCAACCCGCGTCAGGCATGCCGAAGATGATGCTGGCGAGCATGAACAGGCCGCCCAAGAAGTACAGCCAGAAACTCAACGCGTTCATCCGAGGGAACGCCATATCGCGCGCACCAATCTGAATCGGTACCAAGTAGTTCGCGAAGGCGCCCATCAGGAACGGGATGATCACCGCGAACACCATGATGGTCGCGTGCATGGTGTAAAACTCGTTGTACGTCTGCGCGGAGACGAAAGCCTCGTGCGGCGTCAGCAGTTCAGTCCGGACCAGCAGCGCGAACAGCCCGCCGACGAGGAAAAAGAAGATGCTCGTCACGCCGTACATGATGCCGATCTTCTTGTGATCGACCGTGAGCACCCAATCGCGGATAAACGACTTGGGCCTCGGCTCGACGTGCGGCTGCCGAAGCACAGCCTCCATACCCCTCACCTCGCGTTATCGTGTCATCCCCCGCCGTCAGGAGCCCGCCTTCTGTTTCTGTAACTGGGCGTTCAGCCAGCGGTTGAACTCGTCCTCAGAAACCACTTTCATGTACGCAACCATGGCCGGGTGGCCGGGTCCGCAGAACTGATCACACGGAACCGGGAACGTCTGGCCGATGCTGTCCGTCGAGGCGTTCATCCAAAATTGCGTACGGCGCCCCGGCAGCGCGTCCTGCTGGACACGCACTGCAGGTATGTAAAAGCCGTGAATGACATCCGCCGAAGTGATGTCGAACAACACGTTCTGGCCAGCCGGCACCTCGAAGGTGGTCTGCACGTCAACGCCGTTCGGGTACTTGAACTCCCAGTACCATTCGTGGCCGGTCACCTGAATGACGTACTTCTGCGCCGGCGGAACCTGCAGGGCGTACACGTAGTGAATGCTGAAGGCGCCCATGAACACCAGGATGATTGCAGGCACGGCGGTCCAAATCGTCTCCAGCAGGTTGCTGCCGTGCACGTTGGCGCCGACGCGGTTGGTCCGCGTCCGCCGGTACCGGATCAGGAAGGTGATGAGCAGCACTTCCACCAGCACGAAGAAGAACGTGACGATGCCCAACATGATGTAGAACAACGTGTCCACGTCATGGGCCATCGGCGTCAGCTCGATGGGCAGCCAGCTTGTATGTGTCGCCTGATTCCCCAAACCACACCCTCCTCGTCCGAATCTCCCTGCGAAAAGATTTCGACGAGACCTCCGCCACAATCCCCGCCGATCCGTCACGCAACGGCAAGCGACCGACTGTCACTTGCCGTCTTTTCCGCGAGCGATAGGTTTCCACAAGGCCGATGGAATCATTCCCTGTTGCGCCAAGGACTGCAGCGCGCAGCGAACCGGCGGCCACCCGACAGAGGCCCGCGTACAGTGTATCACAGCCGCATTCTGGAACGTCAAGTGAACAACCAAGGTTTGGCATCCGCTAGGCGGTCTCCGTCACAATTCTTTCGCGATTCGACGCTCGTTGATACGCGTAGACAAGCCCGGTCGCGGACAGCGCCACGACAGCCATAAACACGAACGGAAGTGAGTGGTTCAGCTGAAACAGGTACGTCGCCAACACTGGGCCGATGATGCGCGCCAAGCTGTCCATTGACGACAGCAAGCCGGACGCCAGGCCCTGGCCGACCGTCGTCTCTTTCGTCACGACTGACGTAAGAGTCGGCTTCAGCACGGTGTTGCCGGCGCCGAACAACGTCATGAACACGGCCGCCGTCCAGAAGTTGACGGAAAGCAGGATGGTCAGCAGCCCCAGTCCGGACACCACCAACCCGGCGTACAGGGCGGGGATTTCCCGGCCGTGCTTGACGTACCTCTGTACCACCCCCCCTTGAATGGCCGCGCCCACCACACCGGAAATGAAAAACATGAAACCGATGTCCCGGGCGCTCGCCCCGATTTTCGCGGCCTCAAAGTACTGGAAACAACCTTCCAGCGCCGCTATCGAGAACTGCGCCACAAAGTCCACCAGGTACATGTACTTCAGACGCCCGGCGAACGCTGCCCAGCGCGATCCCGCCTGTTCCCCCAGCGCTGCCCGCCGTTCAGCGCTGACCGATTCTTTCAGCGCCAGGCCGCCCCACAGGGCGTTCAACAGCGCCAACCCTCCGGAGGCGAAAAACGGCACCTCAATCCCGTACTGGCTCAACAACCCGCCGATGAACGGACCGAAGATAAACCCGGTTCCGATGGCCATACCCGCGAACGCCATGCCTTTCGTCCGGTCCTCAACCCCGGTCACGTCGGCGATGTACGCCATCGCGGTGGCCGTCACCGCCCCGGAAAACCCGCCACCTATCACGCGGGCGACGTACATCAACCAGAGATGGTCTTTGCCGAGGCCGAACGTGATGAAGCTCAACGCGAAGCCGACCAGGCCGACGATTAAGACCGGTTTGCGGCCGACCCGGTCGGACAACCGTCCCCACCAAGGCGATATCACAAACGCCACCGCCGAATAGACAGCCAGCATCAGGCCGAGGTTCACCGGCTTGGCACCGACGTGCGACACCATCAGCGGCAGCACCGGGATGATCAAGCCGAAACCGATGAACACGGTCACCAACATCAAAAGGATCACGGACAGGCGCCTGAACACGGCGACGACCCCCCTCACCAAGTCCACAGTCAAGCATACCACCGGCCGCCCTGCCCTCCAAACACGCATGCGTGAACACAGTGTGTCAAGACGGCCCGCTGATTGTCCAGTGGCGGCGACGCCGCCGGCAGGGTATAATCAGCCACGGATCCGGCGAATGGACGAGGAGGCGGCAACAATGGAAGGCACGCCTGCAGGCCGCTGGACGGCGAAGGCGCGCAGTCGGCGCAACCGCTTGTGGATGATCGTGTCGTTGGTCGTCCTGGTCGGCATCGCCGCTTCCCTCTATGCGGCGATGCGGCAAATCGCGGCTCAGCGCGCCCGCGAACACAAGCAGTCCTTTTACCAGTACGTCGTCACCCACCACATCGGGTCGTTGCAGGAGATCGACGACGGGACGGGATTTGATCCGGTGTCGTACCTGCTGACCATCAACCACCCGCTGCCCGCCGACCAAGCGTTCGCGTTCGCGACCAATCTGATGAAGCGGTACGTCCTGTTTGACCACGGCCAGCTCCTGTCCATCGTCTACAAGGACCCGCAGTCCGGGCGCCAGCGGCCGCTCGCCGACGTCCACTACGACGACGACGCGCACGTGCTGTCCGTGACTGTCACGGACGCCTCGGGAAACGCCCGCCACTACGTCCGTCACGTCGATTGGTAGCCGCCGGGCAACGGACTCCTTGCAAACACCTGTCAAAGGTAGTAGAGTGACAAAGGATTCGTTTCCGTTTACGACATTTGTTTGACAGTCAGCACGCGGATAACACCCGCCTGCGACACCGTTTACCAGCTCGGTGTCCCCGTCAGGACCCAACCCCGGTGTCGGGCCGTGATCACCTCGGCGACGCCCGGCCCCAAATCGACGCCGCCTTCCGCGCGCGGCCGGCCGTTCTCGCGGCGGAAGCCTACACCCAGCGGCACTCAGACGGGCCCCGTCCACCGGGAGACATACGCGGCACCCCGTTTTGTCCAGAGACACGGCGGTGGACCGCGAGAAAAGGAGTGGAGTGGATGATGGCAAACCAGACGCGCGATCCGTTTTCGGCCCGGGCCTCGCTGGAAGCATCCGGAAGGACGTACACCTACTACCGCTTGCAAGCCCTCGAGGAACGCGGCGTCGCTCCCGTCTCCAAGTTGCCGTTCTCCATCAAGATCTTGTTGGAAGCGGTTCTGCGCCAGATGGACGGCCAAGTCATCACGGAGCAACACGTCACGGAACTGGCCAGGTGGAACGCCGCCTCGCCGCAGAAGTCGGAGGTGCCGTTCAAGCCCGCCCGCATCTTGCTGCAAGACTTCACGGGCGTGCCGGCGGTCGTCGACCTCGCTGCGATGCGCGCCGCCATGCAACGGCTGGGGGGAGATCCGAAGCGGATCAATCCGTTGATCCCGGTTGACTTGGTCATCGATCACTCGGTGCAAGTTGACGCGTTCGGCTCGAGCGAGGCGTTGGCATACAACATCCAGCGGGAGTTTGAGCGCAACGAAGAACGTTACAAGTTCCTCCGCTGGGCGCAAAAGGCGTTCGACAACTTCCGCGTCGTCCCACCGGGGACTGGCATTGTCCACCAGGTTAACCTGGAGTACTTGGCCAAGGTCGTCCAGCAAAAGCAAGTGGACGGCGAAACGGTCGTCTTCCCCGACTCGCTCGTCGGCACCGACTCCCACACCACGATGATCAACGGCATTGGCGTACTCGGCTGGGGCGTGGGCGGCATCGAGGCGGAAGCGTGTATGCTTGGCCAGCCGCTGTACCAGCTGATGCCTGAGGTCGTTGGCTTCAAACTGACCGGCAAGCTGCCTGAAGGGTCAACGGCCACGGACCTCGCCTTGACGGTCACGAACATTCTCCGCAAGAAGGGCGTGGTTGGCAAGTTCGTCGAATTCTACGGGCCAGGGCTGTCGCATATCAGCGTCGCGGACCGCGCGACGGTCGCCAACATGGCGCCCGAGTACGGAGCCACCATGGGCTTTTTCCCGGTCGATGCGGAGACGCTCGAATACCTGCGGGCGACCGGTCGCAGCCCGGAACTTGTGGCTTTGGTGGAGGCGTACACCAAAGCGCAAGGGTTGTTCCGGACGGACAGCACACCGGATCCTGTGTTCACCGATACCGTCGAGCTGGATCTGTCCACGGTCGTGCCCACCTTGGCAGGTCCGAAGCGGCCGCAAGACCGCATCGAACTGACCGCCATGAAGCAGAACTTTGAGGAAGCCCTGAGCAAGCCGGTGGATAAAGGCGGCTTTGGGTTGACCGAAGAGCAGATCGCCAAGACAGCAGTCGTTCGCCACCCTGACGGCAGTGAGTCGACAATGCGCACCGGTGCCATCGCCATTGCCGCCATCACGAGTTGTACCAATACCTCGAACCCGTCGGTGATGGTCGGCGCCGGGTTGGTTGCGAAGAAAGCCGTCGAACGGGGCCTGCGGGTGCCCAAATACGTGAAGACGAGCTTAGCGCCCGGTTCCCGCGTGGTACGCGAGTACTTGGCGAAGGCCGGCCTGATGGACGCGCTCTCCCAGCTCGGTTTCGACATTGTCGGCTACGGGTGCACTACCTGTATCGGGAACAGCGGCCCGCTGCCGGAGGAAGTGGCCGAAGCCATCCAGGACAACGACTTGTTGGTGGCGTCCGTCCTGTCCGGCAACCGCAACTTTGAGGGGCGCATTCACTCGCTGGTGCGCGCCAACTACCTGGCATCGCCGCCGCTGGTGATCGCCTACGCCATCGCCGGCACGGTGGACATCGACCTGGCGACGGAGCCCCTCGGTTTTGATCAACACAATCAGCCGGTGTACCTGAAGGACATCTGGCCAAGCTCGACAGAAATTGAGGAAACCATGCAGAACGCGCTGAACCCGGAGCTGTTCCGGGCCCAGTACGAGCACGTGTTCACCGGCAACGAACGCTGGAACCACTTGGACACGCCGGAAGGGGACCTGTACGAGTTCGACCCGAACTCCACCTATATTCAGGAGCCGCCGTTCTTCGTCAAGTTGACGAAGGACCTGCCAGCAGCCCGGGATATCACCAATGCGCGGGTGCTCGCTTTGCTTGGCGATTCGGTCACAACCGACCACATCTCGCCAGCCGGCAACATCGCGCCGAAGAGCCCGGCTGGCCAGTATCTGACGGAGCACGGCGTCAAGCCGGTCGACTTTAACTCGTACGGATCGCGCCGGGGCAATCACGAGGTGATGATGCGAGGCACGTTCGCCAATATCCGCATCCGCAACCAGGTGGCTCCGGGCACCGAAGGCGGCGTCACAACCTACCTGCCCACCGGCGAAGTGATGCCGATATACGACGCGGCGATGAAATACCAGGAAACAGGCACCCCGCTGTTGGTCATTGCCGGCAAGGAGTACGGGACAGGCAGCTCGCGCGACTGGGCCGCCAAAGGAACCTACCTGCTCGGCGTCGCGGCGGTCATTGCCGAGAGCTTCGAGCGCATCCACCGCAGCAACTTGGTCGGCATGGGCGTGTTGCCGCTTCAATTCAAGCCTGGCGACAGCTGGCGCGAACTCGGCATCACCGGCCGGGAGACGTTCACGTTGACCGGCTTGGATGGCGACATTCAGCCTGGCCAGGACGTGCAAGTGGTGGCTGAACGCGAAGATGGCAGCCGCCTGACGTTTGCCGTTACGCTGCGCCTCGACAGCCACATCGAGGTGGAGTACTACCGGAACGGGGGTATTCTGCAGACCGTGTTGCGCGGCTTCTTGAGCGGTCTGACGGCCTGACAACCAGGTCAGGGGCTGTCCCTGCCGCTGCCGCTTTGCGGCCTCTTGCAGGGACAGCCCTTGTACGTCTTCCAGTCGCGTCTGTTGTTCCCGCTCTAGCGTTGCCAATGAGCGAGCGCAAACTCGCCTTCGTCACTGCGCGCCAACACAAACACGTCGCCAGGCCCCGGGCGGTGCCAAATCAACTGCCAGCGACCGCCTTGGCCGGCCCGCACCTGGCCGATGCGCACGAGGTTTGCTGTGCTCCGCAAGTAATACCGCGAGCCGTCGTACACCACGTTGTGGTAGGGAATGGCGTAAACCGTGATCTCCCGTCCACGCCAAGGACTGGCGGCGTATACACCGATGTCTGACCCTTCGGCTCGCAGCCGAATCCGCGCCGTCTCCGGAAACCGCCGCGGCATGTTGATGGACTCCGTCTGCGGCGGATTCAGCGGGGACGCGCCACTTGCGCTCGCCCACGCTTTCCCGCGACTGCCACCCACCTCATTCTGAGCACTCCCGGCTGCGTTCTCCACGCGCCCGGAACGGGCGAGACCGGCCGCGTTGCCATAACGCGGTGTGGCGAACCCCGCAGCCCCTCCGGCATCGTTTGGCCCCGGGTTCACCACCTGGTTACAGCCCCCCAGCATCCCTGCGCCACCTGCCGCCAAAAGGCCAAGTACACACACCGGATACATCCTCCGCCTCATGCCCCTCACCTGCACCGTTGTCCTGATTTGCCAAGCCTTGCGAGTACAGTGCTATCGTGTCCGCCCTTCTGGCCGGATATGCCGTCCTCTGCCGCTCCGGCAGCGGGACGAGCTTTGCAGGGCCCACAGCCGCAAAGCCCGCAGGACGCTCCCGCGGGCTTTGCCAGTTTGACACCCGGCGGCCGCCGGCCGGACGGCCCTCGTCCGTCCCGGCCAGCGTCCCCCGCCCCGGTCATCCTCCGGCGCGGTTATTGC
>JADGIC010000108.1 GCA_019683615.1 Alicyclobacillaceae bacterium
CCACCCGCAAGAACCCCCTTGTATCCGGTCTACAGGGCTTACGGGGCTCGCATGGTCGTGTTCGCCGGGTGGGAGATGCCGATGCAGTTCACCGGCATCGTCGCAGAGCACACCGCGGTGCGCACGCGCGCCGGGCTGTTTGATGTGTCTCACATGGGCGAAATTGAATTCGTCGGGCCGGGTGCCTTCGAGTTCTTGCAGGGCCTGGTGACGAACGATCTCACCCGCATCGCACCTGGTCAGGCGCTGTACACCCCCATGACCAACGACGCGGGCGGTTGCCTCGACGACCTGGTCATCTACCGGCTGGAGCCGGAGCGGTTTCTCGCGGTGGTGAATGCCGCCAACACCGCCAAGGATATGGCTTGGTTTCGCGATCACGCCCCCCCCGCCGCCGTCACCATCACCGACAGGTCCGCCGAGGTGGCCCTGTTGGCCCTGCAAGGGCCGCTCGCGGAAGCGGTGTTGCAGCCGCTGACCCGGGCAAATCTGTCCGGGCTGCGCCGGTTTCGCTTTTTTGTCAATGTGGTAGCGGGCGTGCGCTGTCTCGTCTCCACAACGGGGTACACAGGCGAGGACGGATTTGAGCTGTACACCCGGGCAACCGACGCAATCAAGTTGTGGGATGCCATTCTCGAGGCGGGCCGTGCACACCAGGTACTGCCCTGCGGGTTGGGTGCGCGCGACACCCTGCGGCTGGAGGCGGCGCTGCCTTTGTACGGCCACGAGCTGGTGGAGGACATCACCCCTCTCGAGGCCGGGTTGTCGGCGTTCGTGAAGCTGACCAAAGGTCCCTTTCCCGGTTGGGAGGTGCTGCGGCGGCAGGCGGAAGACGGACCGCCCCGCATGCTCTGCGGACTTCGACTGACAGAGCGGGGGGGCGTGCCGCGCCAGGGGTATCCGGTGTGGTCGGGAGACCGAACGGCGGGGATCGTGACGTCAGGCACGATGTCGCCCACCCTGCGCGAACCGGTGGCGCTGGCCATGATGGAACGCGGAGCGGCGGGATCGCTCGCCGTCGACATCCGCGGCCGGCGGGTCGCAGCGGAACTGGTGCCGCTGCCGTTCTACCGGCGGCCCACGGTGCGCGCGCGCAAATCGTGACGGAGGCAGTCTGACGAGGAGGAGACGCGGTGAGGACGTTCAGTTACGTGCCGCACACGCCAGAGGATCGGCGGCACATGATGGACGCGCTGGGCATTCGGGACCTGGCGGAGCTGTTTGCGGACATCCCGGAACCAGTCCGGCTCAACCGCCCGCTCCGGCTGCCCCCGGCCCTGTCGGAGCTGGAGTTGGACCGGCATATGGAAGCGTTGGCCGGCCAGAACCTGGACGGTTCCCGGTTGGTGCGGTTTATCGGGGCGGGCAGTTACGAGCACTTTCGGCCGAGCGTGGTCGACGCCATCGTCAGCCGTAGCGAGTTTTACACCTCCTACACGCCGTACCAGCCGGAGATCAGCCAGGGCATGCTGCAGGCCACGTTCGAGTACCAGACGATGGTGTGCGATCTCACCGGAATGGACGTCGCCAACGCATCGATGTACGACGGCCCCACGGCCCTCGGCGAGGCGGCCTTGGTCTGTTGCAACTACACCGGCCGCAACCGTCTGTTGGTGGCAGACACCGTCCACCCGGAGTACCGGGCGGTGGTGCAGACCTACGCGAGTGGCCAGTCGGTCGAGGTTGTCACCGTTCCCTGCCCGGACGGCGGCCTCGATCCGCATCGGCTGCGCGAGCTGTGCGACTCCACCGTGGCAGGCGTACTCGTACAGTACCCGAACTTTTTCGGTTGTCTGGAAGACCTCGAGGCGCTGGCGCAGGCCGCTCACCAGGCGGGAGCCTTGCTGGTGGTGGCCGCGTACCCGATTGCGCTCGGCTGGCTGCGCTCGCCGGGCGAGTGCGGGGCGGACATCGTGGTGGCGGAAGGGCAACCGCTGGGAGGTTCGCTGTCGTACGGCGGACCTTATCTCGGCATCATGGCGGCGCGGCGCAACTTCATGCGCCGGCTGCCCGGCCGCATGGTGGGGCAGACCACCGACGCCTTCGGCCGGCGCGGCTTCGTTCTCACCCTGCAGGCGCGGGAACAGCACATCCGCCGCGAGAAGGCGTCGTCCAGCATCTGCTCCAACCAGGCGCTGAACTCTCTGGCCGCCGCCGTCTTCTTGGCCTGTCTCGGCCCCGCCGGCCTGCGCGAGCTGGCGTTGCAGAACTTCCACAAGGCGCATTACCTGGCGGATCGGCTGGTGTCCCTGCCCGGCGTGGAGTTGGTGTTCCGGCGGCCGTTTTTCAACGAATTCGCTGTTCGCCTGCCGCGCAGTGCGGACGACGTGCAGCGGCGGCTTTTGGAGCAGGGCTTTCTGTTCGGGGCGAATCTCGCCCGCCTCTGCCCTGGCCGCCCGGAGTTGGCCAACGCCGTCCTGGTCGCTGTCACCGAGGTGCGCACGCGCGTGGAGATCGACCGTTTGGCGCAGGCATTGGAGGGGTGTCTGTGAGCGTGCAAAGAGATCGCGACATGCCTTTGCTGTTCGAGCGGAGCCGGCCAGGCCGGCGGGCCAGCGCGCTGCCGGCGCTGGACGTGCCGGAGGCGCCCGTGGGGGCGGCGGCCGCCTGGGTGCGCCCGCAGCCGCTGCGGTTGCCGGAACTAAGCGAACTGGACGTCGTGCGCCACTATACCGCCCTGTCGCAGCGCAATCACGGTATCGACTCGGGGTTTTACCCGCTGGGCTCGTGCACGATGAAGTACAACCCGAAGCGGAACGAGAAGTACGCTCGGCTGCCGGGGTTTGCAGACATCCATCCGTACCAGCCGGACGACACGGTGCAAGGGGCGCTGGCCCTGATGTACCGGCTTCAGCTCGACCTGGAGGAGATCACGGGGATGGACGCCGTCAGTCTGCAGCCCGCGGCCGGCGCGCAGGGAGAGTGGACCGGACTGATGATGATCACCGCGTACCACCGGGAGCGGGGTGAGGCGCGGGACAAGGTGATCGTGCCTGACTCATCCCACGGGACGAACCCGGCCAGCGTGACGATGGCCGGGTTGACCGCCGTGACCATCCCGTCGCGCGCCGACGGGCGGGTGGATATGCAGGCGCTGCGCCGCGCCGTCGGGCCGGACACGGCCGCTCTGATGTTGACCAACCCGAATACGCTCGGACTGTTTGAGGCGGACATCCTCGAAATTGCGTCCATTGTGCACGAGGCGGGCGGCCTGTTGTACTACGACGGCGCCAACATGAACGCCATTCTCGGCCAGGCGCGGCCGGGCGACATGGGCTTCGATGTCGTTCACCTGAACCTGCACAAGACCTTCTCCACGCCGCACGGGGGCGGAGGCCCGGGCGCCGGGCCGGTGGGGGTGAAGGCGCATCTGGAACCTTACCTGCCCGTGCCTGTCGCGGAAGCCGTCGGCGAGGGCAAGTTCCGGCTGAACTGGGACCGGCCACGCTCCATCGGCAAGGTCAAGGGGTTTTACGGCAACTTCGGCGTTCTCGTGCGCGCATACGCGTACATTCGGACGATGGGGCCGGACGGCCTGAAGCTCGTCTCGGAGTCAGCGGTGCTCTCTGCCAACTACCTACTGCACCGCCTGGCGGCGGCGTACGACGTCCCGTACCCCGGTGTGTGCAAACACGAGTTTGTCCTGTCTGGGCGCCGGCAGAACCGATTCGGCGTGCGCACCCTGGACATCGCGAAGCGTCTGCTTGACTTCGGCATCCACCCGCCCACGGTGTACTTTCCGCTGATTGTCGAAGAGTGCCTGATGGTGGAGCCAACCGAGAGCGAGAGCCTGGAAACGCTGGACGAGTTCGTGGACATCATGCTGCAGGTGGCCAGGGAGGCCGAGGACGACCCGGAGCACGTGCGGCGGGCGCCGCACCGGACGGTGGTCGGCCTGCTCGACGAGGTCGCAGCGGCTCGCCACCCGGTGTTGCGGTACGAGTGGGAGAACGGGCCTGCCCACTGAGGCAACCGGCCCGCACCCGGCGAGGTTGGCCAGACGGGGTCCGCCCGGGCCGGCGGGTGAGCGCGTCCCGGCGGCCGTCTCGCCTTCGGGCTGCCTAGCCGCGGTCACCGACAGTGATCGCGGAGGAGCTGCCGGCCAGACCCTGCTCAGCCTCTGCCCCGACCGTACCGGCCGGTTTGCCGTCAGTGTCCGGTGACAGGTGGCCAGCCCAGCCGATGACCTCCACCTGCCAACGCTTGTCCCACCTCAGGCGGGTGACGGACGTGTTGGGGATAAGCGGCGGCTCGTCGCACCCGAGGGTGCGCAGCAAGACGCGGATGAAGCCGCCGTGGCTGACGCACAGGATGCGTCCCGTGCCATACGCCGTGACGATCTGGTCAAGGAATCGTGCGGCGCGGCCCAAGAATTCGGCGTCCGGTTCAGCACCAGGCGGGCCGTCCGGGAAGCGCTGCAGCATCTCGGCGCGGTTCAAGCCTTCGGCGGCGCCAAACCGCCGCTCCCGGGCTTCGGGAACGAGGGTCACACGCCCCCCCACATACTGGCGGAGAATGTCCGCGGTGTGCGCAGCGCGGCACAAGTCACTCGACAACAGGGCGGAAAACGGCACGCCTTCCAGCATCCGTCCCAAGGCGTGTGCCTGTTCAACGCCCGCGCTGCTCAAGGGAACGTTCGTCCAACCTTGGACCTGGGCTTGGCGGTTCCATTCCGTCTCGCCGTGCCGAACCATCCACAGGGAAATCACGCACCGGCCTCCTCTCCTGATCAACGTTTTCAGTATATCAACGCTTGTGATACAATGACACCGGCTTTGTCCTGTAAAACGGAGGTTGGATTGGATGGGCGACCGTGTGTCCGAAGGCGTTGCGCGTCCGTACGTGCTGTTGGTCAACGGACCGAACCTGAACCGGTTGGGCGTGCGCGATCCGCAGATTTACGGGACCGAGACACTCGCAGACGTCGAGCGGCGCGTGCGCGCCGTCACCGCGCCGCGCGGCGTGGAGGTGCGCTCGTTTCAGTCGAATTCCGAGGGCGCGTTGATTGATTTCCTCCAACAGCACGGGCCCGGCAGCCTGGGCATCATCCTCAACCCGGGGGCTTTGGCGCACTACGGGCTGGCATTACGCGACTGCCTGGAGGACATTGGGCGCCCCGTCGTCGAAGTCCACATCTCCAACGTGCACAAGCGGGAGCCTTTCCGCCATCACTTGGTGCTGTCGGCGGTGGTAACGGGTCAAATTGTCGGCCTGGGAACAGCCGGGTACGAGCTGGCCGCAGAGTATTTGACGCGCGAGCGGGACGGACAGCAGCGCTGAGCGGTGGGTTGGCCCGGGCGGTCGAGGGGAGGATGTCAGTTGCGGGACAGAGTTGAGCGGCTGCGGTCCTTGCTGGATGCGCATGGCGTGGATGCGCTGCTGGTGGCGCAACCAGAGAATCGGCGCTATGTCAGCGGGTTCACAGGCACCTCCGGGTCCGCTCTGATCACGGCGTCGGCCGCCGTGTTTCTGACCGATTTTCGGTATGTGGACCAGGCTGCCCAACAGTGCGAAGGGTTTGAGGTGGTAAACCACGGTAATCGCTGGCCGCAGGCGCTGGCGGAACAGTTGGCGGTCCATGGCGTGAAGGCGCTGGGGTTTGAGCAAGACTATTTGACGTACGGAGAGGTCGAGCGGCTTCGCGAGCTGGAAGGCCAAGTGCCCGGCCTGCGGCTGGTCGCTACGTCCGGTGTCTGCGAAAGCCTGCGGATCCGCAAGGACGACGATGAACTGCGCTGCATTGAACGCGCCGCTGCCATCGCGGATGCGGCGTTCGAACACATCCTCGGTTTTCTGCGGCCCGGGTTGACAGAACGGGACGTCGCCTTGGAGCTGGAGGTGTTCATGCGCCGCCAGGGCGCGACGGGTCCCTCGTTCGACTTCATCGTGGCCTCCGGCTGGCGTTCCGCTCTTCCGCACGGAGTCGCATCCGACAAGCGGTTGGAGCAAGGCGACTTGGTCACCCTTGACTTCGGTTGCGTGTTTGAAGGGTATGTGTCGGACATCACGCGGACGGTCGTGTTAGGGGAGCCGACGGACGAGCAGCGGAGGGTGTACGAGGTGGTACTCGAAGCGCAACGGCTCGCACTCGAAGCCGCGCGGCCGGGATTGACAGGGGTGGAACTCGACGCCGTTGCGCGCCGGTTCATCGAAGAGCAGGGTTACGGCGAAGCGTTCGGCCACGGCTTGGGTCACGGGATCGGCCTGGCGATTCACGAAGATCCGCGCGTCAGCAAATCCGGGGAGATGGTGCTTGAGGAGGGCATGGTCGTGACCATCGAGCCCGGCATCTACATATCCGGATGGGGCGGCGTACGGATTGAAGATGACATCGTGCTGACGTCCGATGGCAGCCGGGTGTTGACGAAAGCGCCAAAGCAGCTGATTTCAATCCGCTGACGCGTTCAAGTCTCCCCATTAGAGGAAGCCTCAACGAGGAGGAAGGTACAGTGATTTCGAGCAACGACTTTCGCCCCGGTACCACGATTGAGTACGACGGGGAGATCTACCGAGTGATTGAATTTCTTCACGTCAAACCGGGCAAGGGTGCTGCGTTCGTGCGGACGAAGCTGAAGAACGTGAAGACGGGTGCGGTCAAAGAGCAGACGTTCCGGGCCGGTGAAAAGGTTCCGAGGGCCCGCGTCGAGACCCGGGAGATGCAGTACTTGTACAACGACGGCGAGTTGTACACGTTCATGGACACGGAGACGTTCGAACAAATCCAGATCCCGAAAGCGCAGTTGGAGTATGAGTTGAATTTTTTGAAGGAGAACATGAACTGCTACGTGGTGATGTACGAAGGCTCGGCCATCGGCGTGGAACTGCCGAACACGGTGGAACTGACCGTGGTTAGCACAGAGCCGGGCATCCGCGGCGACACCGCGACGGGTGGCAGCAAGCCGGCCACCGTCGAGACGGGTTACACGCTGCAAGTTCCGTTGTTCATCAACGAAGGAGACCGGTTGATCATCGACACGCGCAGCGGCGAATACGTTTCGCGCGCGTGAACACGCAGCTTGTCGAGTTGGCAGTTGCCGTGTTTGAACCGTAACGTCTACACTGGACACGCCCCGCATACGCATGAAGCGGGGGTGTCCTTTGTGTGTCACGTGGTCGACAAAGTGGTCTGGGCAATGGCCGGTTTGCGCCTGACGTCGAGCATGTTTGAACTGGCGGGGGCGCTGTTGATGTTGTATTTTGGCACGGCAGCCCGCGCCCTGCAGGTGAACGGTTTGCTGGCGCTGGTCGGTCCGCTGGTGCTGGTTTCTGTGACGGCGCTCGGGCTGTGGGGTGTCGCGGACGATCTCGAATGGTCCCGCATCGCCTGGATTTTGCTCGGCGTCGGTTGCATTTTGTTCGGCGCCCGCGGCTGAGCGCGCGGGCAACCGCATTCACGCGCGCTGTTGCCGGCGGACAAAGCTGAACACGAGTGCCATCAACAGCACAAACACAATCAGGAACGCGACGATCCACCGTACGAGGACTGAGACATCCACCGCTTCTCCCCCCTCCGTGTTCTCTCCATTTCATGCACACCTGACCGGAATCGTTCCGGCGTGTTGTCCGGGCCTGCGTCATATCCATTTTCCCTGTCCCATATACATGGACTAACCAGGGAGGTGGACAACGGCGTGTCTCGTCCGGCTCAGCCGTACCGCATGTCGCGTGGCGGCTGGCAACAAGCGATACGCGTATGCCCGCCGGAGGTACAGACCCGCATCGAGCGGCTGCCCTCGCAACTGCTCGAACGCCTCGAGGAACTGCGCTTCCGCTTGGACCAGCCGCTGCAGTTGGCAGGGGATTCCTTTGATCATTTCTTGCACGCGCGCGAAGGCGTGACCGATGACCCGCGCGAGGCCTGGATTGTGACCGCGGAACAGTTGTCGCGCGTGATGCAAATCGTCACGCAGTCGTCCCTCTACGCGGTGGAGGAAGACATTCGGCGGGGGTTTGTGACGATGCCGGGCGGCCATCGGGTGGGCGTGGCGGGCCGGGTGGTGCTGTCC
>JADGIC010000109.1 GCA_019683615.1 Alicyclobacillaceae bacterium
CCCGCCCGGTTTCCGGGCTCGGCGACGAGCGCGCCGGCCGCGGCGGCCACGAGGGCAGCCGCCGTCGAGATGTTGAACGTGTCCCGGCCGTCCCCGCCCGTGCCGCACGTATCCACCACCTGCGGCAACGCCTGAAAAGGCACCGCGTGTGCGCGCATCGCCCGGGCGAAGCCGACAATCTCGTCCACCGTCTCCCCACGCACAGCCATTGCCGCCAACAACCCGGCCGTCTGTATCGGCGTCACCTCGCCGGCCATCAACAGGTGCATGAACGCTTCGGCACTGTCCGCCGTCAGCGCTTCCCCGCGCGCCACGCTGCGCAACGCCTCTGGAATCAAGGAGGTGTCCAACTGGGTCGCGCTCAACTCGCTCAGCTCCTCTCATCTCTGCCTGCACTCAGGCCCGGGCGAGCGGAACGCCTGCCGGGCCCCTCGCCTCATCGCCGGCGCATCTGGCGAGGGGGCGTCTCAACCAAAGGCCGGCACCAAAATACCTTGCCTAAATATAAAAATATCCACACGCTAGGAGCCGCCCCGGCATCGCCAGAACCAGGAACAGGGGCACGCCTAACCTGCGGATCGCCAATGCCGCGCATGTCAAACGCGGTGGATGGTCCAGTGGTCCCCGCGAATTGTCACGCCTCCACTCGACTGTGCTCTGCTCGGCTCGGCTCAACTCGGCTCCGGCACGGCGCGGGCGCCGCACCTTTGCCCCAATCATACGTTGTACCGCCGTCGCCGTCAACCAGCGATTCAGCCCTGATCAATGGCTGTCCCCGAAGAACGGCGGCCTTCACGAACCGCTAGGCGCGCCTGACCCGTTGGCGATGTCCGGCCGCAGCTGCACCGCGTCGCCGAGGTAGACGTGCACCAGTTCGTTTTGCGCCCGGTCGGTGTTGACGTGCACCAACACGCGTATGCAGCGGCCCAGCGACCCGGGCACGCTCAGCTCGGGCGCGCACATCAGCGGCACCCACTGCCACCCGGGCAGGCTGCGCACGGCCCGCGCCGGGAAGTCCGCGTTCAGATCCGGCGTCATCGTCAACAGCACGCTCGCCACGTCGTCGATGTCCAGCTGGTTCTCCGCCACCAGCCGCTCCATCAGCGTGCGCGTGGCTTCAAAGATGGCCTCGGGCGTATTGTCCTTGGCCGTGACGGCACCGCGAATTCCCCGTACTTTCAACTTAGGCACCCTCTTTGCGCGCGTTCTCCCACGCCGCCTCCACTTCATCCCGCCGCACGTCCCGGGCCACCGCGACGTCGCCGACCGCCCTCGGCAGCACGAACGTCCACCCGCCGCCGGCACCGTGCTTCTTGTCGTAGCCGAGCGCCTCCAGCACTTCCGCCAGCGGGTAATCGGGCGGTGTCGTCGGCAGGCCGTGGCGCGTAAGCACGTCCTTGATGCGCAGCCGATCCCGCTCGTCCAGCCAGCCCCTCGCCACGGCGATGAACGCCTCGACGGCGATACCGATGCTGACCGCTTCGCCGTGGGCGAGTTCGTAGCGGGACACCTGCTCCACCGCGTGACCCACCGTGTGCCCGAGGTTGAGCACCATCCGCAGCCCGGACTCCCGTTCGTCCTGCTCCACCACCTTCACCTTCACAGCGGCGGCGCGGCTGACGAGGTGCACCGCGCGTTCGGGGGGAGGGCACTCCAACACCGGGTGGTCGGCCAGCTCCGCAAACAGCTCCGGATCGCCGATGACGGCGTGTTTGATGACCTCCGCCATCCCCGACCGCCACTCGCGGGCAGGCAGGCTTCGGAGCACCTCCACGTCGTACAGCACGGCCGCCGGCGGGTAGAACGCGCCGACAAGGTTTTTGGCGCGCGGCAGGTTGACGCCAACCTTGCCGCCGATGCTGCTGTCGTGCGCGAGCAGGGTGGTCGGCACCTGGGCGAAGCGGACCCCGCGCTGGTAGGTGGCAGCGACGAACCCGGCGAGATCACCCACAACACCGCCGCCGACGGCCAGCACGGTGCCGTTGCGGCGCACGCCTGCGTCGAGCAGGCGGTTGTAGAGCAATTCGGCCATCGCCAGCGACTTGCTGGCGTCTCCCGGCGGGACGGCGGCGACGGTGACGGCAAACCCGGCCGCCTGGCAGGACTCCGCGACCCGGCGGGCGTAACCGAGCCGGTCGACCGATTCATCCGTGACCACCATGGCGCCCGTGCCCGGCTCGGCGCCCAGGGCCCGCAGCCGCTCGCCCACCGCATCCAGCAGGCCCGGCGCCACCTCGACCGGGTAGCTGCCAGACGACGCCCGCACGTTCAACACGGTTCCCGCGCTCACCGCCGGCTCACCCGCTCGCGGTACAGAGCCACCTGCTCCGCTATCTGTTCCACCGAGTCGCCGCTGAACTTCTCCACGAACGCCTCGGCGATGACCCAGGCGACGACGTTCTCGCCGACGACGGACGCCGCCGGCACCGCGCAGTAGTCGGAGCGCTCGACGGCAGCCGGCTCCGGCGCCTTGGTGGCCATGTCGACGCTCATCAACGGGGTGTACAGGGTGGAAATGGGCTTCATCACCGCCCTCAGGACTATGTCTTCGCCGTTCGTCATGCCGCCTTCCAGACCGCCTGCCCCGTTGGTCGGCCGCAGGTAGCGGCTGCCGTCGTGGAGGATGGCGTCGTGGACCTGGGAGCCAAACCGGTGCGCCGCATCGAAGCCAAGCCCGATTTCCACGCCCTTGACGGCCTGGATGCTCATGACGGCCCCTGCCAGCCGGCCGTCAAGGCGGCGGTCGGGATGGACGTGGCTGCCCAGGCCGACGGGGCAGCCGCGGACAATCACCTCAAAGACACCGCCGACGGTATCGCCGCGTTCCTTGGCCTCGTCGATTTTCGCCACCATCCGGCGCTCCGCGTCCAAGTCGGCGGTGCGGACGGCTGAGGCGTCCGCCCGCGCCACCAGCTCGTCCCAGTCGGCGGGAACGGACTCCGCCCGCTCGCCGCCAATCTCGACGACGTGGGCGGTAATGTGAATGCCAAAGTGTTCCAGCAACTGCCGCGCCAGCGCGCCGGCCGCCACCATCGTCGCCGTGTTGCGGGCGCTCGCCCGCTCGAGCACGTTGCGGATGTCTTCGTGGTCGTACTTGATGGCGCCGGCCAAATCGGCGTGACCCGGCCGCGGGCGGGTCACCCGTTTCAGGCTGTCGGGCGGATCGCCAAACACGGCCATGCGGTCCGTCCAATTCTTGAAGTCCCGGTTCTGGATGTGCATCGTGATGGGCGATCCCAAGGTGCGCCCGAAGCGGATGCCGCTGGTGATCTCCACCTGGTCGGACTCAATCTGCATGCGCCGCCCGCGGCCGTACCCCTGCTGGCGCCGGCGCAACTGCTCGTTGATGGCGTCCAGCGACACCTCGAGGTTGCTGGGAAACCCTTCGACAATCACCGTCAGCTCCGGCCCGTGCGACTCCCCTGCGGTCAAATACCGAATCAACGCTCTCCTACCCTCTCTCTGCTCTCCACACCGCCAAACGCCCGTTGACATTGGCAAAATTTCGACAGCATACACCTGTTTCCGCGAATACCTGTTGTATTATAGCACGAACGGCCGACAGGTGCGGCGGCATTCAGGCATTGTTCGCGCGGGATTCGGGCGGCTTTGGCGCCGCGCGGCGGCCCCCGCCAAACCGCCCAAGCCGATGCGCCGCCGGCACACCGGCCGCCAGCTCAGCCCTCACCTGCGGCCGGCGGCAGCGGCCGTCAACCCGGGTAGGAAGTCACCGCCTCCGCCGCGAGCCGGGCGCAGGCCGCCACGTCGCGCAGGTCAATCATTACCGCAGGGGTGCCCATGTAGCGGGCCGGGTAGGAGATCCCTCCCACCGCCACGCCGCCCGCGGCCGCCTGCAAGGCGCCCGCGTCGCTGCGGCCGCGCGGCCACACCTCGTACTGGATGGCCAGACCCAGCCGCTTCCCCGCATCGAGCAGGTGGTCCTTGACCCGGGCCGGCACGACCGCAGTCGCGTCGACAATTTTCACCGCCGGACCGGCGCCCAGCTTCAACTCCATGCGCTCGGCCCCCGGCGTGTCACCGCACGGCGCCGCGTCGATGACGAGCGCCAGGTCGGGCCGCAAGCGGTAGGCGGCCGTGCGTGCACCGCGCGCGCCCAGCTCCTGCTGAGCTGTGAACACCAGCGACACGCGCCGCCCTGCGGCCGCCGCGCTGCGGAACGCGGCAATGGCAATGGCGCAGCCGGCCCGGTTGTCCAGCGCGCGCCCGGCCAGCCGGTGCGGCGCCACTTCGCGGACAGGTTCGTCCACGACTCCCTCCAGCCCGACAAACGCCCGCTCCCGCGCCTCGACCCCCGACTCCGCGCCGATGTCGACGTACAGGTGCTCGAAGCCCAGCTCCTCCCGTTTCACTTGCGCCTCGGCGCCGACGACGCCGACGGTGCCGTTGGTGAACCGGACGATTCGCCCCGGCAGGCAGTGCGGGTCGACATCTCCCACCGAGATGAGGCGGAGAAACCCATTGTCCTCGATGTGGATCACCATCACGCCCAACTCGTCGGCGTGGGCCGCCAGCAGCACGTGCGGCCCGTCGCCGCGCTTGACCGCCACTCCGTTGCCGAGCACGTCGACGAACACCTCGTCCGCCACGTCGCGCACCCGGTCAAGCAATGCCGCCTGCATCTGCGGCTCCGTGCCGGACGGGCCCACGGGACGGGCGAGATCGGTGATCAGATCTCTTAACTCCTGTTCGTTCACATTTGGTCCCCCTTCGGTGTCATGCGGCCGGGCTGACGCTACTGCCGGTTAACCGGTCCAAGCTCCGGCCTCAATCTCCCGCAGCACCGCGTCCAGCAACCGGATGGTGTGCTCGTAATCGTCCAGGGACGCGATTTGCGCCGGTGCATGGATGTACCGCACCGGCACCGAGATGGCGCCCCCTGCCACGCCTTCCCGCGTCCGCTGGATGGCGGCGAAGTTGTTGCTGCCGCCCTTGACGCGCCGCAGCTGGTAGGGGATGTTGTACTTCTCTGCGACGGCGATGAGAAACTCGAGGAATCGCCGATCCGCCAAAGTGCGCCCGTCCTGCACGGTGAACGCGGGCCCCCGGCCGAGCACCGTCGCCTGGCCGTGGCCTGGTGCGTCGACGACGTCGAAACAGACGGTGCCTTCCACGGAGATGGCGACGTCCGGGCGGATGCGGTGGGCGGCCGGCCCCGCGCCGCGCAGGCCAATCTCCTCCTGCACGGTGAACACCGCAAACAGCGGTAACCGGTACGTCCGCTTCAGAATCTCCAGCAACACCGCGCAGCCGATGCGGTCGTCGAGCGACTTCGCTTTGACGCAGCCGTCCCCGATGGTTTCACACTCCGTCGCAAACACAGCGACGTCTCCCGGCTGCACCACTGCCAAGGCGTCGTCCTTGTCGCGGGCGCCGATGTCAATGTACAACTGTTCCATCTTCAGCGGTTTCCCGCGCTCTTCCTGCGACTGCAGGTGAACCGGCTTGGCGCCGATGACGCCGGGGCGGCCGTCGCGGCCGATGCGCACCGGTTTCGACACGAGTACCCGCGGGTCAATGCCGCCCAGGGCCCGAAAGCGCAGCAGGCCGTTATCCTCGACGTGGACAATCATCAGTCCGACCTCGTCCATGTGCGCGTCCACCATCACCCGCACGCCCGGATTGCCGGCCCCTTTTTCGCAGATCAGGTTGCCGAGGACGTCGGTGTCACAGCGGTCCGCGAAAGGCTTCGCCTCGGCCCGGATCACCTCTCGGATGTCGTCCTCAAAGCCCGGCGGGCCCATCGCCTCCGTCAAGCGTTTCAATAACATGACAACCCCTCCACCACGCTGCGGTCGACGGTGGTGGCGTAAAAGGCCAACAGGCGGCCGCAGTCCTCGATGTCGGCGTACGCGACGCACTCGACGGACGTGTGCACGTAGCGGATGGCAACGCCGACCAAGCCGGTGGCCACGCCGTCGCCGGCTGTCTGAAAGGCGTTGGCGTCCGTGCCTGTCGGCTCCTGGGACAGCTCAATCTGGTACGGGATGTGGTGGCGGACGGCGGTGTCCCGCAACCCCCCGAACACCTGCGGGTGGATGTTCGGCCCGAAGGTGATGGCCGGACCTTTGCCGAGCTTGAAGCTTTCGTCCGGAGCCTGGCCGGGGAAGTCGCCGAAGGTGACGTCCACGGCGATGGCGATGTCGGGGCGGACAGTCTCGACGACGGCCGCCGCCCCCCGCATCCCGACCTCCTCCTGCACCGTGCACACCAGGTAAACGTCGGCTTCGTGCCGCAGCGACCGCAGCGTGCGCGCGCACTCCAGGAGCACCGCCGCGCTGGCGCGGTTGTCAAGTGCCTTGCCGGCGATGCGGCCGTTCATCAGCTCGAGCGGATCGCGGTGGATGGTCACGCGGTCCCCGACCCGCACCTGCTCCCGCACCCGAACCTCCGGCATCGCCAAGTCGATGAACAGGTCCTCCAGGGACGGCGCCTTCTTGCGCTCCTCCGGCGTGGTCAAGTGCGGCGGCTTCGACCCGACCACACCGCGCAACGGCCGGGAAGCGTGCACCACAACCTCCTGGCCGACGAGCGTGCGCGGGTCAAACCCACCGGTCTGGGCCACGCGCAAGAAGCCGCCCTCCTCGATGCGGGTGACAATGAGGGCGATCTCGTCCACGTGCGCTGCCAGCATCAGGCGCGGCGGGCGCTGCTTGGGGCGGGCGGCACTGGCGGCGGCAGGTCTGGCATCCGCATGCGGGTCCGCAGGGGCGTCTGCATCACCGGCATCGCCGGCGATGCGCGCCACCAGGTTGCCCATCCGGTCGTAGCAGACGTCAGTGCACAACGGTGCCAGCGCACCTTTCACGTACTCGGCCACGCGGTGCTCGAACCCGGGACCGCCGTGCAGGGACATCAACTCCGTGAGAAACCGGGCACCAGAACGGTCGGCCAACGTTCTCCCTCCTCCTCGTCCGAACGATGCGGTGCCAACCGGGACCAAGCAGACGCATCGCCACCCAGCGACGACCACAGCGCAACCATGTCGGCGGGCGGCGGCGCATCCGCTTGGTGAACAACTCCCGTCACCGGGTGGCGCCACGTCAACCGGTGGGCGTGCAACGCCTGCCGGACAAACGAATCACCCTGCGCTTCGCGCATTCCGCGGTAGTGCGGGTCCCCGTACAGCGGCATTTGGCAGGCGGCCATGTGCAGGCGGATCTGATGAGTCCGGCCGGTCTCCAGCACCACCTCGAGCAAGACCGCCCTGGGACAGCGGGCCACCTGGCGGTAATGGGTGACCGCCCGCTTCCCCTCGCTCTCGCGGGCAATCGTCCGTTTCGACAAATGGACGGGGTCCTGCCCGATGGGCAGGTCAATCGTGCACCACTCGGACATCTGCCCATCGGTGGCGGCCTCGTTGTGCGCTGGCGGGGGCAGGTGGGCGATGGCGCAGTACGTCCGGTGCAGACCGCCGGCTCGCAGGACCATGTCGTACAAGTGGTGAATGTGGGCGTGTTTCGCGAACATCACGAGGCCGGAAGTGTCGCGATCCAGCCGGTGCACGCAGTGCGGCACGCCGCCGTCCGGCCCCAGGTACGCCTGCACGCCGGCCAACAGCGTGCCGCGCCGTTCGCAGCCAGACGGGTGCGTGAGGACGCCGGGTGGCTTGTTGACGACAATCACTTCCGCGTCCTCGTAGCGGATGTCCAGCGCCATCGGTTCAGGCGGGATGGACGGCGACTCGGGCGGCAAGGTCACGGTGATTACGTCCCCCGCCTCCACCCGGGCGGAAAAGTACACCGCTTTCCCGTTGCGCCGGACGCTGCCGGCCCGCGCCAACCGGCTCAGTGAGCGGCGGGAGAACTTCAGTTCGGACAACAGCAGGCTGCGGACCATCCGCCCGTGCAAGCGTTCGTCGATGGTCAATCGGTACGCGGGCAACATCCCTGCCCTCACCTCCGCCCGCAACGGTATTGACGTCATGTAGTGTACCATGGTTTGCTGGCGGA
>JADGIC010000110.1 GCA_019683615.1 Alicyclobacillaceae bacterium
TCACTCACGACGCGGAGGTGGCTGCGTATGCCCGCCGCATCGTCCGCTTGCGGGACGGGCGCTTGGTGGGGGAAGGAGGCGGGGAGGCGTGAACGCGGCGGAGATGTTGGTGGCGGCGTTGACGTCGCTTAGCGCCAACAAGCTGCGGTCGTTTCTGACGATGCTGGGCATCCTCATCGGCGTCGCCAGCATCATCACCATCATGGCGCTCGGCAGCGGAGGCCAGGCGGCCATCGTGTCGGCCATTGAGAGCAGCCGCATGCAGCGGACCATCCAGGTCATCCCGCGGGAAATCACGGAGCCCGGGCTCCCGCAGCCTGGAGACGTGCTGTCGTTCAGCAGTTCCGACTTCGAGGTGGCGCGCCAGTTTGACGGGGTCGAGAGCGTCTACTACACCTTGTACGGTGAGGCGACCGTGGCCGCGCGGGACACTTCGCTCAACGTGTCGGTCGAGGCCGGGCCTGCCTTCCTGGACGAGATTGGCCACTTCGTCGTCGTCCGCGGCCGTATGTTCAGCCAGGCCGACCTGTTGGCGCACCGCCGCGTCGCATTGCTCAGCCAGACGCTCGCCGGCAAGCTGTTTGGCAACCTTAACCCGATTGGGCGGGTGATTAACGTTGGCCACACGCCGGTTCAGGTCATCGGCGTCACCGCTTCGACGCAGGCTAACCTGTTGGCGGGACTGTTCGGCGCCGACTACCTGTACATGCCGTCGACCACCTGCCTGGACCTGTTCCCCTGGTGGACCATCAGCGAGATGGACGTTGAGGTCAAGCCCGGAGTGGACAAGGCGGAGCTGTCCCGGCGGCTGATCATGGCGCTCAACATCCACGCCCACAACGCCCAGGCGTTTGTCGACAGCTCCGGCTTGCTGTTGGGCCTCGAGCAGTTGGTGGGCCGCGTCACTTCCATCCTGACGTTGGTCATCGGTTCCGTCGCGGGTATCGCGCTGGTGGTGGGCGGTGTCGGGGTGATGAACATCATGCTCGTGTCGGTGACGGAGCGCACGCAGGAAATCGGCATCCGCATGTCGCTCGGCGCTACGCGCCGGGCGATTCTCTTGCAGTTCCTGATGGAGTCGGCGACGATCACGCTGATTGGCGGGAGTTTGGGGGTCATCCTGGGACTTTTGGCGGCGTGGGCAGTGCGCCTCGTCACCCACTTCCCGACCATGGTGTCGTGGCCGGTCATCGCCGGGAGCGTCGTGTTCTCCGCGTTCATCGGGGTGGTGTGCGGCCTGTACCCGGCCAACAAAGCAGCGCGTCTGAATCCCATCGACGCGCTGCGCTACGAGTGATGCAGTTTTCAACGGCTCCGTCGTCAGATCCGCATCAGCCGCAGCCGGCGGACGCGCTCGGCCGTGGGCGGGTGCGTCATGAACAGCTGCATCAACGATTCCCCGCGGAACGGGTTGACGATGAACAGGTGAGACGTCGCCGGGTTGAACCCGCCCGGGATCTGGTGGGCGTACGCCTCCAACCGCTCCAGAGCGTCGGCGAGCGGGTTCGGGTCGCCGACCAAGCGGGCGCCGGTGGCGTCCGCCTTGAACTCGCGGGATCGGGAGATGGCCAACTGGATGATGGTCGCCGCAATTGGCGCAAGGATCACCATGGCTAACTCCGCGAGGGCATTGCCGCCGTCCCTATCGTCCCGGTTTCCGAAGCCCAACCACATTCCCCACTGCAGGATGTTGGCGATGGACGTGATGACGCCTGCCAACATCGCGGCCATCGAGCTGATGAGGATGTCGCGGTTGCGGATGTGGGCCAGCTCATGCGCCAAAACGCCCTCCAGTTCCCGCACTGACAGCGCCCGCAGGATGCCTTCTGTCACCGCCACCTTGGCGTTGTGCGGGTTGCGGCCGGTGGCGAACGCGTTCGGCTGCGGCGACGGCGTCACATAGATCTGTGGCATGGGCAGCCCCGCACGCCGCGACAGCCGGCGCACGATGTCGTAGACCTCGGGTAGCTCCTCCTCAGACACCGGGTACGAGCGCGTCATGGCGATGGCCACGCTGCCGCTCGTCCAGTAGCCGATGAAGTTCATGATGATGGATATCACCAGGAACACCAGCATCCCGTGGGTTCCGCCGATGAACCGTCCAATCAGTACCAAGAGCACGGTTAGAAGCGCCATCAGGATCCAGGTCTTCAACGAGTTCACGGGACGAATCCCTCCCCTGGGTCGAGATGTACCTGCCAGTTAACAGTATTGTACTGATAACCGTATTGTACTGAATCGCCCGTTTCAGTGTCCATGTGCGCCGCCGGGCGCGGCCGGCGCCGCCGGCGGTCGCCACAAATTGTTCGGCCCTTCGACACGCGATAGACAGTTCCGATATACTGAAGTCAGTTTCAAAACTGAGGTGTCGAGATGGCGCGCGTGTACGTTCTGGCGCCGGGCAACGAGCGAGGGGGCGCGGCGACCCACTTGGTCACGTACGCTCGCGTCCTGCATCGCTCGGGATACAGCCGGGCCATCGAATTTGTTATGCTGGGCGGCGGGCACCTGGCGGATCACCTGAGGGAGAGTTGCGTTGGCGCTCACTTCCTTCCGGCGCACCCCGCCCGGGCGGTGTCGGCGTTGGCCGCGCTGCTACGCCAGTCCTCCCAGCCCTGCCTGCTCCACGCTCACGGGCCGCGGGCCAACCTGTTGGCGTGCCTCGGGGCGGGTGCGAGCCGCCGCCTGTGGACGTCCACGGTTCACAGCCACCCGGATCAGGATTTCCTGGCGAGCCGTTGGAAATCCGCGGTCTTGCCGAAGGTGAACCGCTTCTGTTTGCAGCGGGCAGCCGGGCTGTTCGTCGTGCACCCAAAGCTGGCGGAGTGCTTTCCCGGGAAACGCACTTGGTTCGTGCCCAACGCCGTACCCCTGGAACCCCTGCCTGATGATCATACATACTATCGTCGCCGGCTGCGTGAACGGCTGGGCATACCGGCCGACAGCGCCGTGGTGGGCGTGGCCGCGCGGCTGGATCCGGTCAAGGACATCGGTACGACAGTGCGTGCGTTGGCCGCGCTCGATCACGCCGGCGTACACTTGGCCATCGCCGGAGACGGCCCGGAGCGGCAACGGCTGGAGGCGCTGGCGGCGGCATTGGGCGTGCGGGATCGCGTCCACTTTCTCGGCTTTGTCGACAACGTGCAGGCCTTTTACGCGGGTCTCGACGTGCACGTGCTGTCCTCGCTCAGCGAAGGCACGCCGTCGTCGCTGTTGGAGGCCGGGGCGGCCGGGGTGCCGAACGTCGGCACCGACATCCCGGGCATCACCCACCTGGTCAGCCACGGCCAGACGGGCATGATTGTGCCCGTCGGGGACCCGGTGACGTTGGCCGCCACGTTGGACCAGCTCCTTAAGGACCCCGTCCGGCGGCGGTTGTTGGCGGAGCGGTTTGCGCGCGAGGTGTTGCCCCGCTTCGCGCCGGAGCAGATGTTACGCGCGTACGTGGAGGGGTACCGTCAGCTGCTGGGTGTCCACTTCACAGAGAACGCGGTGTGACCGCCCGCCTCGCCGCGGATCAGCAACGGACTGTCGACCGCCAGCGGCTCCGCGATGCCGCCGCGGTGAAAGTCGAACGTCTGGGAGCGCTGCGGGTGTTCGGTGTCGATAATCTGAATCGACGTGACGCGTGTATCCTTCTGCACGGCACACAGCCAACCACCGCCGATGGCGTTGCTGGGGATGACGGCGACAAGGGCGTGGCGGCGGACAGCGGGGTCGGGCAGCCAACGGCCGCTGCCGGCGATGACCCAGCCGCCGTCGGGGGTGAAGCGCAGGACGGTGACGCGGCCGTTGGCGGGGTCCTCGCCGATGGCGAGATCGGCTGTCTGGTAGACGACGTGGCCCGCTCCCAGGTTCATGACGCGCTCGGCGGACTGGTTCCGCCACAGGATGAAGACGTCGATGCCGGTGAACACAATCACGCCTGCGGCCACGAAGGCGATGAGCTGTCGGGTGATGGCGGTCCTGCGCAAGGGCGGTCCTCCTTCGGTCGGTCGCGCCGATCGCACCTCTCTGCAGTCAGTGCACCGGTGGACACGTCATCCGCTGTCTGTGTCCGTGTTTGCTTACTAGTTTACACCACCGTGGCCAGCCAAGTTGTGTACCGCCGACGTTGTCGGGAGGACCGGGCACCATGTGCTGGCATCCGCAGCCAAAGGAGTGTTGCTCCGTGCGGTTTCGCCGACGGGTGACGTACCTCGGGCGCCCCGCCTGGCGCCAGGCTCATGCGACGGTCGTCATCATCGTGTTGAACGCCCTGTGGTTTCTTATCGTCCAGCAGGTTAAAGGATTTTCCATCCAAGGGTTGTTAGCCGCGGGTGCAGTCGACCAGCCTGACGTCTTGGCAGGCCAGTGGTACCGCCTGGTTTCGTCGATGTTCGTACACGCGAGCGCGGTACACATCGGGCTGAACATGGTTTCTCTGGCGTCCTTGTACGTGGTGGAACTGTTGGTGGGCACCCCCGCCTTTATTTTCATCTACTTCCTGACAGGTGTGGTGGGCGGAGCGCTGGCGCTGGCGCTCAACCCGGACACCGTGATGCTGGGTGCGTCCGCTGCCATCTTCGGCGTCTTCGGCGCTGCTCTCATGTTGTCGTTCCAAGGCGTATTGAGCCGGGCTACACGGAACCAACTGCTGATTTGGCTTGCCATCAACCTGGCGTACGGGTTCTCGAGCCCGCACATCGGCAACGCTGCGCACATCGGAGGGTTGGTTACGGGTATGCTGATTACGCGCCTGCTCACGCGTTGGCTGTCCCGCCCGTGGCAATCTCGCCGCTACCTGCGTTGGGTCGCCGCCGTGTGCACCGGGCTGACAGCGCTGTCTTTAGCGAAGGCGTTGGTGTAGGCGAGGGCGCCCGATTGACGGAGGGCGCGCCGTACGAGGATCGGGTGGGAAGATGCGGGACAGAGCGCGGCACCGTCTCCGCAAGCGCCGCGGTCGGACGCGCAGCTCAACGCAGTCTGTCGAAGATTGTGGTTGCAAATTGCGGGGTATGGTCTTATACTATTCGTCGTAATGTTTGGCCCCGGGTAACCGGGACGGAAACGGAATACCGCCTTCACTTAAAGGGTTAGGACCTCGCAGGACTAACTTTCCCCCGTGGTGACAGGGTCTGGTTCCGCATGCCGTAACGGCATGGCATTTTTTGAGTTAGGGGGAATTTTTGTCATGGACACGATGGGGCGTCACGTGATCGCAGAATTGTGGGGATGTTCTGCCGAGAAGTTGAACGATCTTCACAGCATCGAGCGCATCCTCGTCAACGCGGCACTGGAGGCGGGCGCAGAGGTTCGGGAGGTCGCGTTTCACAAATTTGCGCCGCAGGGCGTCAGCGGTGTGGTGATCATCTCGGAGTCTCACCTCACCATTCACAGTTTTCCGGAGCACGGGTACGCGAGTATCGACGTGTATACCTGCGGTGAGCGGATTGACCCGAACATCGCCTGTGACTACATCACCCGGGCGTTGGGTGCCACTCGCCTTGAAGCCATCGAGGTACCGCGCGGCGTCGGGCCAATCCAATTGGAAGACGTGAAGATGCGGGCCCTATCGTCCAATGTTTGAGCATCAGCCGGGGCGGACGGAGGCTCACCGGAGCCGGTTGCGGCGCGATGGGGACCGTGGCGGCAGGTGCTCAACGGATTCACTTCACAATGGGTTTGGCCCCTGTGAAACGTGAATCATGTGAAATGGGCATGCAGTAGCGAGAGCGAAGCGCTCTCGCTTTTAATGTGGCGCGTGCCCGGCCAGTGCGCCTCGTCCCCGATGCCGGCGCCGCCGGTCAATACGGTTCTGCAAACACCCGCTCGTGGTGGGTCGGAATGGGTCTGTCCAACAGCACCTTACAATTGCCGGCGTCCACAATCACGAGAAACTTGTCCTCGTCATCTTCCACGACGGCCATGTACACCAAGTTGGTGCGGATGTTTCGCAACTGCAGGTTTTCAATTTTCATCCCGGGGTGGGCGGCGCTCACCGCCTTTTGGGCGTCTTGCGGACTGCACTTGGCATACTTTTGCAGTTTCTGCGTATACGCCTCGCGGCTGGCGAGGTAGGCCTCACGCAGTGCATCTCGGCTGACCTGGACGCTGGAACGGATGTCCCAGTGGTGGCTGGGGGGGACGCGGTAGTCTGGCGCCTCGGCGGCTGCGGCAGGCTGCACCAGTCTCAACCACGCCGTCGCCAGCACAGCCACGGCGACCTGCAGGGTGGCCACGGCAGTACGGTAGTTCCTCGGCGCGCCGTGTCGTCGGTAAACCTTCATGGACAATCCTCCTTCGCGATGACGTCCGTCTCCCACTGTGCACCGCACTGCGGACTGGGCCATATACTGCAAACGGCGCAGGGCCTGATGGCGTGCAACTCATGTGGAAGCAGCTTCTGGATTATAATGCCTCATTTTGAAGCGGTTATGCACAGACGGGACCCAGGAAGGCAACCTGCCAGGGCGGTGGGGGTGCGGCTGGTGGCAGCCTCCGATGGTCCCGTGCCGTCGACCTGTTTCTGCCCCACACCCATGTGGAAAGCATCCGTGCGGACCATCGCTGCAAATGGACTTCGCCGGCTCTTGACCGTTACCCATTCATCCGCGTATAATAGGGGTCGTTGACGCCGGCGATGGGGTCGAGTCGCCCGGTGCTCGGGCAGGCGCCACAGCGAGGGACCGTAGCTCAATGGGAGAGCACTGCGCTGGCAGCGCAGGGGCTGTGGGTTCGAATCCCATCGGTTCCACCAGTGATTTTAAGACCATCCGACGGGCCTGCGGTGTGAGGGTGCGCCCGTCGGCTGCGGGCGTGGGTTCGGAACACTCGATGGCATGTTTGAGTGTTTCGCACCGAGTTAGATGGCGCAATGCGGCTCGGTAGCTCAGTCGGTAGAGCAGAGGACTGAAAATCCTCGTGTCGGCGGTTCGATTCCGTCCCGAGCCACCACGTTTCAGGTACCAATTACGCAGGGCTGTATCACAGGGGTTCTGCAAAGGCTTTTCGGGCGACAGGCTGAAGATCAGCCATCGGCCCTGACTGAGTGTTAGGTCGGCCAAGGCCTAGTGGGGAAGTTCGTCCGAGTGTCTTTCGAAAGTCTGTCGATTACTACATGTGCGGAAGTGGCTCAGGGGTAGAGCATCGCCTTGCCAAGGCGAGGGTCGCGGGTTCGAATCCCGTCTTCCGCTCCAGGGCATACGTCATTGGCCTGTATCCGGGCAAGCCCGGAGAAGGGTCGGTGGCGCTTTTGGCGCCATAGCCAAGTGGTAAGGCAGAGGTCTGCAAAACCTCGATTCCCCAGTTCGAATCTGGGTGGCGCCTCCAAATGCCAAATGTCTTGGAATGGCGGGCTTTCTTGAGGAAGTCCAGATCCGGGATACAGCAGAGGTTTCGTCTTGAAAATGACGATACCTCTGCTTGTCTTTTACAGGGATTCGTCGACCGCAGTGGCAGGTAATTTTCGCTATGGAGGTCGATGGTTGATGTCAGTTGACGGTAAGCGGGCGGACAAGAGAGTTGGTAAGAAGCCGGTCTTTCGTCGCGGGCCTGTGCGGGTGGAGACGAATCGGTACACCCTGATCCAGGCCTTCGAGATGTTTTACCAATCGAAGAGTGGCGAACGTCTCCGTGCCTTGACGCTTCGCGACTACAAAAAACACTTTGGGTACTTTCAGGATTGGCTCGGTTTCAAACATCCTGATATCCAGTTTGTCGATCAAGTCACCCCTGCGATTATTCGAGAGTACATCTACTTCCTGTCATACGAGAAACCTCTGTATAGTGGTCATCCTTACAAGAAGAGTGGTGAGCAAACGCGTAAAGGATTAAAAGGCCGGTGAAAAAACTGCGTTGAACAGCATGGGACACTTGAGCCTCTGAAGGTATCCGCGAAGCCGACAGCGGAAGTTGAGCCAAAAACGATT
>JADGIC010000111.1 GCA_019683615.1 Alicyclobacillaceae bacterium
TCGCCGGACTGAGTGCTGTCAACACCGTGTCGACGACGGTGGGGAGCACCATGCTCCACGCGGACATGGGCGCCGGGTACCTCGCCATCATCAGGTTCCCTTCTGGGATTACGACGTTCAGCGCGCGAAACGACCCCTCGTTCACCGGGTCCAGCGGAGCGGTCAGCGCCTTGTAGGCAATCATCGCGCCGGCCAGGGTTCTGGAGTTGATAGGACCCTTCACCTGCGCGGACCCGCCGGAAAAGTCAATCGTCATCTCCCCGTCGCGGACCGTGACAACCGCGTGAATCTTGACCGGCTGCGACAGCTCGTACCCGTCGTTGTCGATCCAGGACTCCGCGGCGTACACGCCATTCGGTATCTTCCGGACAACCTGCCTGCACATCGCCTCGGTGTCGTCAAAAATCTGTTCGACCGCCTGCAGCACCCGGTCCGGCCCGTACTTGCGGAACAGTTCGTCCAGCCGGTTGCAGGCAAGCGTACAGGCCGCAATCTGCGCTCGCATGTCGCCGAGGGACGACTCCGGAAAGCGAATGTTGTCGCGGATGACCTGGTACAACACGTCGTTCAGGCGACCGGCCTCATAGATTTTGAGCTGGTTCAGTTGCAGGCCTTCCATCCAGGGATCGGCCACCTTGGTGCCGCCCCCGAAGCCTGTGCTGAGCCCGCCCACGTCCATCCAGTGCGCCCGTACCATCGCAAAACAAATCAGCTCGCTGTCGAAGAAGAACGGGCTGTAGATGACAACGTTGTTCAGATGCTGGCCGGCAACCGCCTGGTGGTTGGTAATCAGGACGTCCCCTTCCCTAAACCCGCGTTCACCGTAGCGCTGCATGGCATCTTGCACGACCACCCCCAGGTCCGCCACAAAGTGCGACACGCCCCCCACGTTTTGGGACCACAGCCGTCCCCGTTTGTCCACGAGGGCACAACAGTAGTCGCGCACTTCGTAAACCATCATGTTGTACGACGAGCGCTGCAGGTCTGCCGACATTTCGTTCGATATGGCTGGCAGCGCGTTACGGATCACTTCGAGCGTGACAGGATCCAACGGTTTCGACATGTCAGTTTCCTCCCACCGAGATGATGAGTTCCCCGGTCTCCGCCACCCTGCAGCGGTCCTGCCCGAATAACACAGTCGTCGAAGCGTACTCCTGGATCAGCGCCGGCCCATGGATTTCAAAACCGGGCGGCAGGGTCTCCCGGTAGTAGACCGGGCATTCGACCGGGGTCCGCGCGTCCTCCAGGTAGACCGGCCTCGACACCACTTTCGGGCTCGTGAAGCGGCTGGCGTTGAGCTTGGCGAACGACGGTTTCGGACGGCGTCCGACCGCCGTGACACGGAGATTGACGACCTCCACGCTCTCCTCAGGTGAATGGTGGCCGAACCGATGGCGGTGGACCGCGTCGAAAGCCGCCCGGATCTCGTGCACCCGGCCAAGGGCAATCTGTTCGTCGGTGACGGGAACGGGCAATGTGAACTCTTGACCGGCGTAGCGGACGTCCAGGGTGGTGTGGAGGGCGACATCGGTCGTATTCATGTACTCGTCTGCCATCACCCGCCTCGCCTGCGACACCATGTCGCGGTGAACCCGGCCGAACTCGGCGAAGTCAATGTCCGCCAGCGGCCGCACGTATGTCCGCACCAAGTCGAACTTCTGGTCGGTCAGAAGCATCCCAATGGCCGAAAAATGGGCGGGAAACAGCGGCACGATGACAGTGGGAATGTGCAACTCCCGGGCGATCTCGACCGCGTGCAGAGGGCCGGCGCCCCCGCACGCCAACATGGCAAAGTCGCGCGGGTCGTAGCCTTTCTCGACAGACACCTGGCGCACCGCCAACGACATGTTGAACACCGCAATCTGGATGATGGCTTGAGCCGCTTCGTACGCGTTCATGCCCAGCGGGGCGGCGATGCGCTCCGTGATCCCGCGGACCGCGCCCTGTGCGTCCAAGCGCATCTCACCGCCGAGAAAGTCTTCCGTCCCAATCCGGCCCAGGACGACGTTGGCATCAGTGATCGTCGGTTCTGTACCGCCGCGGCCGTAACATATCGGCGCAGGATCCGCGCCAGCGCTGCGGGGACCCACCTTCAGCGCGCCCACCCCGTCAATCCAGGCAATGCTGCCGCCGCCGGTGCCGACTTCGACGACGTCAACGACCGGGATCATCACCGGGTGGCCGCTGGCATACCCCCCGATGTAGTACATGTCCGCCATCGTCGGCTGGCCGTCTTTGATGAGGCTTGCCTTGGCCGTGGTACCGCCCATGTCGAATGCGATGACATTGCGGTAACCGAGGGAGGCGCCGACCTCCACCGACGCGATGATCCCGCCCACCGGTCCGGACTCCATCATGTTCACAGGTTGGGAACAGGCGCGATCGCAAGACATGATCCCGCCGTTGGACTGCATGATGGACAAGGTCCCGCGAAACCCTCTGGCACGCAGGCCACTTTGCAGATTCCGCAGGTAACGGCTCACCTTGGGCCCCACATAGGCGTTTAAAACCGTGGTGGACGTCCGCTCGTACTCCCGGAACTCGCGGAGCACTTCACTGGACGCGGTCACGTAGCAACCTGGCAATCCGTCCCTGAGCGCCAGTGCCAGCCGGCGCTCGTGCTCCGGGTTGGCGTACGCGTGAAGCAGGCAAATCGCGACCGCTTCCACGCGGCGGCGCCCCAGCTCGGCCACGAGCGCGGCGACCTCGCCTTCGTCGAGCGGAATCCATTCTTCGCCGGACGGCAACAGCCGTTCCGTGACCTCGAACGTCAAGTCCCGCAAGACGAGCGGGCGCGGTCGGTGAAAATACAAATTGTACGCCTCCGGGCGGTTGCCGCGGCCAATCATGTAGACGTCCCGCATCCCGCACGTGGTCACCAGCGCCGTGCGGGCCCCCGTTTGCTCAATCACCGTGTTGATGGCGATGGTGGAACCGTGCACCATGTTGACCACCCGCGACACGTCCAGGCCGCTCCTGCGGATGCAATCCATGATGCCCTCCACCAAGTCTTTGGGTGTACTGGGCCGCTTCGCCTGCACCAAGCTGCCCGTCGCGTCATCCAGCGCTATCAAATCTGTGAACGTGCCGCCAATGTCGATGCCGATGTGGATCGCCATGTAACACGCCTGCCTTTCTGTGTCAACCCGCGTGAGCACACGCTTTGGCGTGATAGTACGGGTCGCGGGCCAGCGCCGGGAAGATACTTTTTGAATATACAGTGATAACCGCGCGGTTATCGGGCCTGGCCGAATGGCCGGTTCCAGGCGGGGGATTGCCTAGAACAGCTGGATGCCCCTGTGTCGTGACAACGCCGGATGGTTCAAGCATAATGAGGTTGAGCCCGCAGCGGGCGATTGCTCGGGGGAGGGACAGCCGTGACATTCGAGACCACCCTGCACCGGTTGAGGGTGTTCAAAGCTGTCGTGGAACTCGGAAGCTTCAAGCTGGCTTCGCTGCACCTTGGCATTACGCAGCCGGCCGTGAGTGCACACATCCAGGCACTCGAACAGGAAATCCGGCGCCCGTTGTTCATCCGCTGTGCCGGCAAGGCACCGACACTGACCGAGACCGGGTCGCTCGTATACGCGTATGCGCAGGACGTGTTGCGCCGGACGGAACAGCTGGAGATGCTCATCGCGGACTTGGACAGCCACCCGCAGAGACTGACCATCTCGACCCAGAAGGACATCGCCAACACGTTGTTGCCTGCTTATGTTCAGAATTTTAAATCCATTTATCGCGATGTGGAGCTGGTGATACGCGCGCACATCCAAGATCAGGTTATCGACGACGTGCGCCACGCCCGAGTCCACCTCGGGCTGATCCTGTCTGCCCAACACATCCACGGCCTGCACACGCAGGTGCTGTCCCGTGAACCGCTCGTGTTCATCGTCGGCCACGACCACGAGTTGGCCCGCCGCACCCGCGTTTCCCCGGCGGACCTGCAGAAGTACAAGTTCGTCTGCGGCATCCAGACTTCTATGTATGCGAAGATGATCCGGACCCTGTTGGCACAACTTGGCCTGTGCGACTACTGTGTGACGGTGCAAGTGGAAGACGGCTTGACCGCGATCGAGATTGTCAAACGCGGCGAAGAGGTGGCCGCCTTGCCACTGTACTGCGTCGAAGCCGACTTGCGCGCCGGGTCCATCCGGGCCGTCGACTTGGCCTGCGACCCGCCGTACCTGCAACTTCAGCTGATCCGCAGCGAACATCAGCCACTGTCCCGGCTGGCTCAAGAATTTGCCGCCCTCCTGAAATCGAGAACCCGTTCCGTCCCGTCGCCGGTGTCGAAGTGACAACCCGCCGCTGCCGGGCGCCGACGCCGCCGGCCCGCCACGGCACCGCTCGCCGTCGCCTCACCAGCGTTTGCGCCAACCTGAAGGAATTTGCGCATTCGTGTTTAATAGAGTATTGGTTCCTGCCGCACCAACGTCACTCGGGCAGACGGCAACCGGTGTCGGCGATCGCCGCCGACATCAAACAGGGATGCGAAACGGGGATGCATCGCCCGACAGGATCGTCACCGGGGTGAAGCGGGTCGTGGAGATACGGTACTTGTTGGCGGCTCTCCTGTGTGTGTTTGTCCCCATTTTGGGGCTGGAGGTATGGCAGTCCCACCGCCAGCCGCCCCACCCAGGCAAGGCCGCCCGGGCGGTGCTCGTCGCCGCTCTGGCGGCGTCCGCTTGCTTGGCGATTGTCTTCCGCTTCCCGCTGTCCGGCGGTGTGCAAGTGGATGTGAGCTGCGTACCGCTGACCTTGGCCTTCTTCACATTAAACTGGATGAACGCACTGTGTGTCCTTGCCACGGCGGTGATGTTCCAACTGGGACTGTCCGTCTGGGTGTTGCAGCACACTCCGGGGATGACCCGGGTGGGGGCGACTGTCTGGAGCATGTTTCCGTCTGCCCTGCTAGTGGTGGCTGTGTACGCGGCGATGATGACAGCCTGCGCACAACTGACCCGCCACTGGCGGTTTGGTTGGCGCGCGACCGCGTTCATCATCACCCTGTGGCTGTACACCGCGATCGACGACCTGTACGTCATCCGCCCCCGCCCAGCCCCCGGCTTGGAACTCGCGCCTGTGCTGTGGTGCATCTTCATTTATACGATCGCCTTCCTGCTTTCCGTCCGCTTCGTCACCGCCGGGCGCAACGCCCTGTTGCGGCGCCAGAGCGAGGAGAGAATGGAGCGGTTGGAGTTGATCAGCCAGTTCGCTGCGTCGGTCGCCCACGAGATTCGCAATCCCCTCACCGTCGTCCGCGGTTTCGCACAACTGCTGCTCCAGCACGATTACAACCGCGCACAACAGGCGGAGTTTCTGCACAGTATGATGGACGAACTGGACCGGGCGGAAGCGGTCATCGCGACCTACATCCAACTGGCCTCCCGCCAGGAGGGCAGGGAACCTACCCAGGTTGAACTGTCCCGGGTGGTCGACGCCGCCCGCGAACTGCTCGGGCCGTACGCCCGCTGCTGCGGGGTGCAACTGGTCGCCGACGTCCAGCCTGGGGTGTACCTGGTGGCCAACCCGGCGGACATCAGCCATGTCGTGATGACCTTGGTGAAAAACGGCATCGACGCCCATGACAGCCCCGGGCGCGTGGACGTCCGCCTGCGCCGCACGCGGCGCGCCGTCGTGCTCACCGTCTCGGACCGCGGCCGCGGCATTCCTGCAGCGCGCCTGCCGCACGTCGGCCAGCCGCACTATGCCACCCAGACGCCGGACACCGGCCTCGAACTGGCCCTGGTCTACAAAGTCGTGCGCGAGTCGGGGGGGACGGTGCAGATCGAGAGCCGCGAAGGGGAAGGTACCACGTTTACGATCAGCTTCCCTTCTGCGTCCCAAGTGAAGCGGACGCCCCTGCGCCGGACCGCCGTCCTCTGACGGGCTGTAGCTGCCGGTGAATTGTGATACGATGAACGCGGCTGGACAAGCGGGATCGGACGAGGCCCAAGGAGCGCGTCCTGACCAAAGCGGGGCGCGCGGATTGACGCCCGCATCCCGCGGCCGCCGCGACCCGTCCAAAGGAGTGAGATCCATGGCCGAAACCAAAATCCTTTTGTCGGAGTCAGAAATTCCGGCACGCTGGTACAACATCGCAGCGGACATGCCCAATCTGCCCGGGCCGCCCCTCAACCCCGCCACCGGCGAACCGATTGGGCCGGAGGCGTTGGCGGCCATCTTCCCGATGGCGCTCATCGAGCAGGAGGTCAGCCGCGAGCGGTGGATTGACATCCCCGAGGAGGTTCGCGAGTTGTACCGAATGTGGCGCCCCTCGCCGCTGTTTCGCGCGCACCGGCTGGAGAAGGCGCTCGACACCCCTGCCCGCATTTACTACAAATACGAAGGCGTTAGCCCGGCCGGCAGCCACAAGCTGAACACGGCCATTCCTCAGGTGTACTACAACAAGGCCGCCGGCATTCGCCGCATCGCGACGGAGACAGGCGCCGGCCAGTGGGGCTCCGCGCTCAGCATGGCCTGCCAGTTCTTCGGCCTGGAGTGCACCGTCTACATGGTCAAGGTCAGTTACCAGCAGAAACCGTACCGGCGCATCCTGATGCAGACGTTCGGCGCCGAGGTGCTGGCAAGTCCCAGCGACCGTACGCAGGCAGGTCGCGCTATTCTGGCAGAGGATCCGAATTCCCTGGGGAGCCTGGGTATCGCCATCTCCGAGGCGGTCGAGGACGCGGCGACCCGTGCGGACACCAACTACGCGCTGGGCAGTGTACTCAACCACGTCCTGCTGCACCAAACAGTCATCGGCCTGGAAGCAAAGCTCCAGATGGAGAAAGCCGGCCACTACCCGGACGTCGTCATCGGCTGTTGCGGCGGCGGCAGCAACTTTGGCGGCTTGGCGTTCCCGTTCCTGCACGACCGCCTCACCAAGGGCACGAACGTCCGCGCCGTCGCGGTCGAACCGGAGGCCTGCCCGACGCTCACGCGCGGCGCATTTGCGTATGACTTCGGCGACACGGCGAAGCTCACGCCGATGATGCAGATGTACACGCTCGGCCACACCTTTGTGCCCGCCGGCATCCACGCTGGCGGCCTGCGCTACCACGGCGACTCGCCGCTCGTCAGCCAGCTCTACCACGACAGCATCGTCGAGGCCGTCGCTTACAACCAGACGGCCGTGTTTGAAGCGGCCATTCAGTTCGCCCGCGCGGAAGGCATCGTGCCGGCGCCCGAGTCGTCCCACGCCGTGCGCGCCGCCATCGACGAAGCTCTGCGCTGCAAGGAGTCCGGCGAGGCAAAGACGATCCTGTTTGGCCTGAGCGGCCACGGCCATTTCGATCTCGCCGCCTACGAATCATACCTTTCCGGCAGCCTGCACGACGTCCCGCTGTCGGACGAGGCACTGACCCAAGGCCTTGCCAGCCTCCCGCGAGTCGGCGTCTGAAGGCTGCAGGGACGAACTTCCGACAGCCCGCCAATGGTCAGGCGCCTGTCCGCCGTCGCGCCGGACAGGCGCCGCCTTGCTCCTCGAGGTTTCACCCTTCCCGCCGGGTCTGCCGTCGACGTACACAGCGAACGGGCATACCGCGGGTTTCCCCAAAACCATAGAATTTAAATCGGATTTGTGATAAGATGACGGTAGTCCCTCGTATCCATATCAGCGCAATGTCCTGCAGGATCCACCATCGCGTATGGTTCGGATGTTCCTGCGTTGTTACGCCACATCGACGGAGCCTGCCCAGCTGTTCAAAACCGTTCACAGACGCCTTGGGCCGGCCGCTTGGCCGCGCCCTGGCAGCAAACACATCGCAACATCACCCGCTGCTCCGAGGGCGGCGGCCGGGTATACCCGCCCGTACCAGCGGAAGCCCTGTCTCGTATAAACAACTGAAGCTGCCGACGAATTAGACGGTGTA
>JADGIC010000011.1 GCA_019683615.1 Alicyclobacillaceae bacterium
GACTTCATCTGGACGACAGCGGTCACCCGCAGACCGTAGGAGGCCGTCAAGGCCTCGCGGATCAGTTCCCCGTCAAGCATCCGGGTTGGCGGCCGCGGTGCCGCCGCCGTTCTCCGCAGCCGGCCCCTCACCACCGCCGAAGGAAGGGTGGTCGGCGCGATATCGGACCGGTCGGTCGGCGCCGTCCGCCTCCCAGCTCGATTCCCAGGATGAGCTGTCCTCCCATTCATCCCAGGCGGACCGCGACCACGCACCCCAGCCTGCCCCTTGCCAGATCCCGCCCGGCCAGGGAGCAGCGGGCCAGGGAGCGGCCGCGAACGGACGCGGCGGGTACAAGGGTGCGGCGCACCCGCCCCAGCCCCATCCGGCGCCAGCCGCATACCCGATGCCCGGCCAAGCGCCCGGCCAGGCCGGCGGTACCGGCAATGCCCGCGGGTACCACGCGGCCGGACCCATCCACCGGTAGGGGTGGTGCGTATGCGGGCCCTCCTGCAGACCCGCCGCCCCTGGCGGCGTGACGGCAGGCGGCTCAAAACCGGGGAGCTGTTCGCCGGGGACGAGTGTCCCGGGAACGGGTTGGTATCCAGGACCGTACACTGTCGCGGGGTATCCACCCGGAGGCAGGCCGTACGGGTGACCCTGCGGATAGGGCGGGTACGCAGCAGCCTCCCCCTGCCAAGCGGAGCCCGGCGGAGCCGGGGCGGGCGGCTGCACCGGCACGTGCGCAGGCGCGCTCGGCACGTACACGATGTGCCCTTCCTGCAACGGCCGCTCGCTGAGCGCCGGGTTCATCTGCTTCAGTTGCGCCAGGTCGACTTGGTACGCCTGGCTGATGCTCTCCCACGTCTCACCAGCCCGGACGACATGCGGCCAGACCAGCCCGAAATAGCCGGGGACCGGATCTGCCGCAGCAGGCGCCGCCGATTCAGACGGGGCGACGCCCGGCTGAGGCTTCCCGGTCTGCCCGGGTGTCGGTGCGGGTGCTGCTGAGGCCGCGGGCGGCTGCCACCCTGCCTCCGGGATGTACACCACGTCCCCGGGATGGAGCCGGTTGGGGTCCCGGATCTGCGGATTGGCCGCCATCAGGTCCTTCAGCCGCACGCCTGTCGCTTTGCTGATGCTCCAGAGTGTGTCTCCTTCGCGAACGATGTACTTCTTCATGAGGTGACCTCCTCCGTCTGCCTCCAACAGTATATGCGCCCGCCCACCCGCTGCCTTTGGGCCTGGAAAAATGGGCCTTCGCCGGCAGGGGGTGAGCGGGCGTGCACGCCAGCACGTCAGGAGGAGGTGCGAGTGTGGCCAGACAGCGGAGGATACAACTGGGGGACTTCCCCGGCCAGTACGACATACGCGATGGGGGTGGTCGACTCGACGACCACCGGCCGGCGAATCAACGGGGCAATCACGTTGACCTGCGCGGTCAAGTGCAGGTACACGATATGGACGGTCTGGTTGATGCCCGCCGAGCGGACGTCTGCCGTCACGGACGAATGGGCCGAACCGACCAGCGACATTCGCACCGGCAGCGCGGGGCCCAACCCGGCAAACAGCGACCCGCCCAGCGCCTGTCCGAGCGGCAGGCGCTGGGTCTCATCTGCCAGGCTGTGCAACGCCTCGTCCGCGCGGCGCGTGGCGGCTGACTGCAGCCGGGTGACCGCCACAAAGTCCACGTGCGCGACCTCGAAGTCGCCGTTATCCGTCCGCTCCACGTGGATGATGCGATGGCTGTCGACATTGGCGGCCACCACCTCTGTGACCGCCCCGTTGAGGGCCTCTGTGGCCGCGCGCACCGCCAGCGCCTGGGCGCTCGCCGCCAGCTGAGGCTGCAAGCGGGCCTCTCCCCAGTGAACCAACAGGCCGCCGGCGGCGATGGCGGCGGCGCCGGCCAGCCAGCGGCGGCGCAGGCGGATCGGCTGTGCAGCCAACGGGCGAAAGCGGGTGGTGGCCACCTCACATCCCTCCGCCACATGTATACGCGGTGACGACAGCCGTTAACACGCACAGGGGAGGCGGGACGCGGGGCTGGACCACGGGCGTGGCGAAACCTGTCCAGCAGGCCACTCAGGGCGCTTGACAGCGCACAAAGCGCCGCTTGCCCACCTGCACGACGACGCCCTCGCGCAAATCCACCTCGGCCTCGACGCTGTCGACGCGCTGCCCGTCGACGCGCACAGCGCCCTGTTCGACAGCTCGGCGCGCCTCGCTGTTGCTGGGCGCCAGGCCAAGTTGGACGAGCGCTTTGACAATCCAGTACCGGCCAGGCTCCACCGGCACCGCCGGAATATCGTCGGGCAGTGCACCTTGCTGAAACACCGTCTTCCAGCGCCGTTCCGCCTCGTCGGCGGCTGCTTCGCCGAGAAAGCGCGAGACCAGCTCGCGGGCAAGCCGCATCTTGGCGTCACGGGGGTGCAGCGAACCGTCCGCGAGCCCCTGCCTGATGGCCGCCAATTCGTCCTCAGACACGCAGGAGACCAATTCATAGTACTTGGGCATCAACGCGTCGGGGATCGACATCACCTTGCCGTACATCTCGTTCGGCGGCTCGTCAATGCCGATGTAGTTGCCGAGGCTCTTGCTCATCTTATGGACGCCGTCGAGCCCTTCCAACAGAGGCATCATCACAGCCACCTGTTCGTCCTGGCCGAATTCTTTCTGAAGGGACCGGCCCATCAACAGGTTGAACTTCTGATCCGTACCGCCGAGTTCAATGTCGGTGCGCAGGTGGACCGAGTCGTAGCCTTGCATCAGGGGGTAGAAAAACTCGTGGATGTGAATCGGGCGATTGTCCTGAAACCGCTTTGTGAAATCTTCCCGCTCCAGCATCCGCGCGACGGTCAAAGTGGCCGCCAACCGCAGCACATCCTCGAAGCGTAGCGGAGCCAGCCACTCGGAGTTGCGGACAATGCGAGTGCGGGCGGGATCGAGCACCTTGAGCACCTGTTCGACGTATGTGCGGGCGTTGGCCTCCACCTCTTCGGCACTCAACTGCCGCCGCGTCTCCGATTTCCCGGTGGGATCTCCGATGCGGCCGGTGAAATCGCCGATGACCAAGTCTGCCACGTGGCCGAGGTCCTGCATTTGGCGAATCTTTTGCAGCACCACCGTATGACCCAGGTGTATGTCCGGTGCCGACGGATCCATGCCGAGCTTCACGCGCAGCGGTTGGCCGGTCGCCACCGACCGCCGCACTTTCTCGACCAGTTCATGCTCCGGCACAATCTCCGCCGTACCGCGGCGGATCACCGCCAACTGCCGCTGCACCTCCGCCTCCTGCTGGGGAGTCAGCTGCCACTTGCTCTCCATACCCGTTCTCTCCTCTTGCACAAAAAAACTCATCCTCCACGGAGGACGAGCCGTGATGCACAGGTTTGGCTCAGTGTACCAAATGCGGTCGGACGGTGTCAACGCGTGGCGCAACGGCGTTCGTGATATAATTCTGTGCAACGAGGAGGCGAACAGGCCGGTGGACCAGCGAACGACCCACCAATCCAAGCCGTCTCGACAGCGGTCCCGCGACAATGCCCAGGCCGCTGCCCGGCGGGCGGACGGCCGGCGCGAACAGGCTCCCGCGTGGTGGCGCGTGACGCGCGCCGGGCTCGTCAGCTTTGGCGCTCTCGTGATTGTCGGCGTCGGCGCCGCCGCAGGGTACATCGCGGCCCTCCTGAAGGGCCTGCCGAAGATCAGCGCGGCCACGTTTACCAACATCGCCACGGCATCGGTCGTGTACGACCGCAAAGGGCGCGTCATCGGCCGCTTCGCGCGGGACGGGGATCGCCAGCTCATCGGATCGGTCAACCAAGTTTCTCCGTATCTCGCCAACGCCTTCATCGCGGCGGAGGACAAAACGTTCTACAGCAACCCGGGCATCGACCCGCTGGCGATGCTCCGCGCCTTCGTGCAGGACGTGGCGGGCCGCCGGATCGAGAGCGGCGCCAGTACCATCACCCAGCAAACGGTCAAGCTCGCCGTGTTCCCCGAACAACAGCGGACAATGCGGCGCAAGGTGCAAGAGATTGCGCTTGCACTGGAACTGAACCACCTCCTGTCAAAGCAGGAGATTCTGACGGATTACATGAACTGGGTGTACATGGGCCGCATGGGCTCCTTGAACGTGTACGGCGTCAAGACCGCCTCGGAAATCCTGTTCCACAAGGATCCGCGCAACCTCAACCTGCCGGAAGCGGCGTTCCTCGCCTCCATCCCGAACAACCCCGCGTGGTTTTCACCGTACCAATATCCGGACCACGTCGTGGCACGGCAACACTACGTCCTCAAGCAAATGCTGCTGAACCACATGATTGACCAACGCCAATACGACCAAGCGCTCCAATACGACGTCCGCAAGGAAATCCGGCGCCCGCCGTCGAGCAGCAGCCGGTATCCGTACATCATGGACAACGTGGAACCGCTCATCGACGAGGCGCTCGTCCGGGCCGGCCTGTACAACACGCCGCAAGAGGCGGACGCGGCGCTCGCCACCGCCGGCTACCACATCCACACGACCATTGACCTCGACATGCAGCAGGACGTCGACCGCGTCCTCTCCGACGCCCGGCTCTTCCAGGGGACAGACCTGCCGGTACCGGGCGAACCGGGCAAGCAAGACCTGTACCAGGCCGGTGTCACTCTGATCGACAATCAGACCGGCGGCATCCTCGCCATCGGCGGCGGCCGGCCGCCCCATTACGCCGAGGACCAGATTGACCACTCGGACATCGCGCGCCAACCGGGATCGGCCATCAAACCGTTGGTCGATTACGGCCCCGCCATCGACACGGGCCAGTTGACGGCTGCCAGCGTCCTCCCGGATCAGCCGACAGTCTTTAACGCCGGCACGCCGTGGGCGTACGCGCCCCACGACGACGAGAGCTGGTGGCACGGCATCGTCACAGTGCGCCAAGCCTTGGTGGAGTCGCTCAACGTTCCCGCAGTCGAGGTCCTGAACCACATCGGCGTCCAGTTGGGCACCAGTTACCTCGCGAAGATGGGGATTCACCCCGGTTCGCTCACGATCGCCGGCAAGCCGACCCTGGTGCAGGCGGACACAGAACACCTCGGCACCGCCATCGGCGGCCTCGAGTATGGCCTGACGGTGCAGCAGCTGACCAGCGCCTACACGGTGTTCCCGAACCAAGGCGTCTGGCGGGAGCCGTTCCTCATCACCCAGGTCACGGACCGCTACGGCGACGTGGTGTACCGGGCGCGTCCGAGCCTGACCCGGGTGTTCTCGCCGCAGACGGCCTACATCATGACGAGCATCCTGCATGACGTCGTTTACGATCCAAACGGCACCGCCCACGTCGTCGGCGAGCGCTTCCCGGGCTACAACATCGCAGGCAAGACGGGCACCACCGACGACCAGCGGAACGGTTGGTTCGTCGGCTTCACGCCGCAGTACACGATGGGTATCTGGATGGGGTACAACCATAACCAGCCGATTCCGGGTTCCATTTACGGGTTGAAGTTCACCCTCTGGAGCGACATCATGGCGGACATCCTCAAGTCCGATCCGCCCGTCAAGCCGTACCCGCAGCCGCCCGGAGTGACCACGGCAGCCGTGTGCAAGAAGTCGGGGCAGCTCCCCACGGACCTGTGCGTGGCCGACCACGACGTGTACAACGAACTGTTCATTGCAGGCACCGAGCCGACCGCCAACTGCTCGGTGCACGTGCGGGTGCTGTACACCGTGGTGGATGGAAAGAAATACCTCGCCACCACCCGGACGCCACTCACTGAGATTCGGCAAGGTGTCTTTTTGAAGCCACCCTGGTCTGTCCCCAGCGGCACGGTCACTGCGGACAGCAGCCTGTACGCCCCGACTGAGCCGGACCCGCGCGGCGGACAGGTGCTGCTTGACGCGCCGGACAGCGCGAATGGCGCTGCTGCCATCCCGGTACCGCAAAACGTGAAGGCCGCCGTCACGCCCGCCGGAGTGACCGTCACGTGGGATCCGGTCGTGGGCGCCGAAGGCTACACGGTGTGGCGTGCCACCAGCCCCGACGGCCCGTACGTGGCAATCGCCGGGCCCGTCAGCAACACGTCCGTGGTCGACACCGCCCTGCCGTTTGGCGCAACCACCCTGTACTACGAAGTGCGGGCGCAGACCAGCCAAGGGATTTCCGACCCGTCGCCGCCGGTCGGCGTTGCGCTCGGGAGTGTGGGCGGCAGCGGCATGGGCAACACCACCGGCAACTCCGTACCCGACAGCGCGGGTGAAGGCGCTGCTGGTGGCAGCGGGACCAGCGGCAACGGGACCGGCGGCAACATCGCGCCGCCCCCGAATGGCAACCCGGAGAAGGGCAGCGCCGCCGGAAAACCCGGCACTGGCAGCGAGGTTGGCGGGGGGACGGGCGATGGCGGTTTGCCGGCGGGTGGCAACGGCGAGGTGCGGAACCAGCCGCTGCCGGGCTTCCGCTTTGGTGCCAGGCCACATTGACGGCCAGCCGTTCGGCCTCACGGCCGGCCAGCCGGTTACGCGTTCAACGTCACGACGGTGGCGCCGTCCCCGCCCTCGCCCGGGCCGGCAGGGGCGTATGATTTCACCTGCGGATGGCCGGACAGGTAGCGGCGGACGCCGTCGCGCAGCGCACCCGTCCCTTTGCCGTGGATAATCACCACCCGCCGCAAGCCGGCCACAACGGCGTCGTCCAAGTACTTGTCGATGCGGGCGATGGCCTCGTCTACCGTCTCCCCCCGCACGTCAAACTCCAACCGCACGTCCTTCGCCGCACTCACCCCGCGCCCGGCGGCCGTGGCCGGTGCGGACGCGGACGGCGCCGGTTGCAGCACTTCCACATCGGCGAGGCCGACCTTCATCCGCAGTGACCCGAATTGCACCGTCAACTCGCCATCCGCCGTGCGTTCGATGACCTCGCCCTTCTGCCCCAGCGACAGCACTCGCACCAGCGCACCCTTCTCCACCTGGGCCGGATCCGGAGTCCGCCGGCGCACGCCTGCGGCCGCGGCTCGCGCAGCCAGCCGCTGTTCCGGCGCCAGGGCCTCCAGTGACTGCCTCAGCGCGACCAGTTCATGGTCTTTCGCGCTGCCCTCGCGCCGCTTGGCACGCAACTCGCGGATGATGCGATCCGCCTCTTGGCACACCCGCTCCACCAGCTCCCGCGCCTGGCGTTCGGCCTGCTCGCGGATGCGTCCGGCTTCCGCCTCCAGCCGCTCCCGCTCCGCCTCCCAATGTCGGCGCACAACCTCCGCATGCTCGCGCTCGGCCGTCGCCGCCGCCCGTGCTTGCTCCGCCTCGCGCCGCACCTTCTCCAGTTCGGTGAGGATGTCCTCGACGCGAACCTCGTTGGTGTGCAAAGCGGAGCGGGCCCGCTCGACGACGGACGCAGGCACCCCCAGGCGCTCGGCGATGGCGAGCGCGTTCGACCGCCCGGGAATGCCCACCTGCAGGCGGTAGGTCGGGCGCAGCGTCTCGACGTCAAACTCCACGCTGGCGTTGATGGCCAGCGGCTCCCGGAATGCGTAGGCCTTCAACTCCGCATAGTGGGTGGTCGCCACCACCCGGCAACCCCGTTCTTTCAGGTAGTCGAGAATGGCCACCGCCAGGGCTGCCCCCTCGGTGGGATCCGTACCGGCGCCCAGCTCGTCCAGCAACACCAGGCTGTCCGGGGTCACCCGGTGCAACATGCGGACGATGTTCCGCATGTGCGAGGAGAAGGTCGACAGGCTCTGCTCAATGCTTTGTTCATCGCCGATGTCGACGAAGACGTCGTCACACCAGGCGACGGCGCTGCCGGCCCGCGCCGGGATGAAGCACCCGCACATCGCGAGCACCGTGAGCAAGCCAATGGTCTTTAGCGCGACGGTCTTCCCCCCCGTGTTCGGCCCGGTGATGATGATCATCCGGTACGTCTCGCCGAGGGTGACGTCCATCGGTACCGCCGTCTCCCGGGCAAGCAGCGGGTGGCGCGCCCGCACCAGCCGCCAGACGCCGTCCCGCCGCAGCTCCGGCCGCTCACACCCTTGGGCCTTCGCCCAGCCCGCCTTGGCGAACCAGCGGTCGAGGTCCGCCAACGCGCGCGCATTTTCCAGCAGCTGTTCCGCCACCCCGCCGACGACGGCCGACACCTCTGTCAAGATGCGCTCGATCTCGCGCTCCTCCTGCACCTTCAGCTCCTGCGCACGCCGGCCGAGCCGCACGACCTCCTCCGGCTCGATGAACACCGTCGCGCCGGAGGACGACACGTCGTGGACCACCCCGCGGATGACATGCCGGTACTCCACTTTCACCGGCAGACACAGGCTGTCCCCGCGCAACACGACGACCGGATCCTGCAGATAGCGGGCGTGCGTACGGATCATCCGCTCCAAAATCTGACGGGCCTCGCCTTCAACCGCCCGGCGCTCTGCCCGCAACCTGCGCAACAAATCGCTGGCGTTGTCCAACACATGACCGTCGTCGTCCACCACGCGCCGGATTTCCAGTTCCGTCTGGCGTGCATCGAAGATCCGCGACGCGGTCTCGGCCACGCGTTGCAGCGGCACGCCTTCGGCGCCCTCCAGCCACCCTCGGACCCGCCGCCCGCCGGCAATGAAACGGGCCACCCCTGCCAACCGGACGCCGTCCAAAACCCCGCCGATGGCCGCACGCCGGACATCGGCCCGTACGTCCGTGACCCCGCCAAACGGAGGCGGGCCCACGCGCACCAAGAGGCGGACACACTCATCGACCGCCTGCAGCTCCGCCTCTGCCGCTTCCGGCGAAGGCAAGGGCGCCAACTGCTCCAGGGCATCGCGGCCGAGAGCGCACGCCGCGTACGCTTGCATCTGCTGTTTCAACTTGTCGAGTTCGAGCGTGTGCAGGCTCCGTTCGTCCACCGTGTTCTCATCCCAGCTTTCCTGTATCAGCGTTCCGCGGCATCTGCTCAAAAATCCCACCCATTGTACCACATGAGGCGGTTTGATTCGGGCATCATAACTTCACCACCACCGAGAGGAGGTACGGCATGCACGTACTCGGAACTGCTGTGCGGTTTGTGGTCTCCGCCCTGGTCCTGATGTTCGTCGGGTTTTTGGTGCCGGGGTTCAGCGTCGTCAACTTCTGGACCGCCCTCATCGCGGCCGCCGTCATTGCGCTCTTGGGGTGGGCCATCGAGGCCGTGTTTGGTCGGCGCATGTCGCCGTATGGACGCGGTGTGGTGGGATTCATCTCGGGCGCCGTGGTGATTTACGTCGCGGGCATGTTCGTACCGGGGATGCGAGTGACCGTGCTCGGCGCTTTGCTCGCGTCGCTCGTCATCGGCATCATCGACCTGTTTGTTCCGACCGAACTGCGCAGTCGCGACCGAACCTGAACGGCGAGAGACGAACCCAACGTCGGGTCGTCTCTCGCCGTCTTCAGCCGCTTTACAGAATCGGTTTCGTCTTGGGGCTGGCATTGTCCACGGAGCGTGATCGATTGTCAGGGCCCTCTGGGGATTTGGACCCCGGCAACGCCACGTTCCAATGGGACCGGTTGGCGTCCAGCCACTGCACGATGGCAGACTGCTCAAGAGCTTGCTGCAGCCGGGGGTTGTTGACGTACTGCAGGACCAGCGTTACCACGTACACAAACACCCCCGTCAGCGCCAAACCGGCAACCAGCCCCGCAAGGCGGTTGAGTGACGACAACACCGGCAGGCTGAACAGGGCGTCGACCAGCCCAGCCGCATACCGCAGCAGTACAAACGTGACGATAAACACACCCGCGAAGGCGACCGCATCGGACAGGTCGCCGAGCATGCTGTCAAACGGACCACCCGCCTGAGGCGCGGGAAATAGGTGCAGATCCCGCACGACGGGTGCGACGTAGGGACGTAACCACATCGACAGCAGGTACGCGATAATGGTACCGCACAACCGCGTCACCTGCCGAATCAAACCGGTTCGGTAGCCGTTCCAGCCGCCCAGCGCCACCACAGCCACGATGATGAGGTCGAGCAGGTCCAGCGCCCTCACCCCCGGCGTTTCTGGCGGGGTGCCACCAGCCGGTCCGTCGGCGGCTCCTGCACGCGCGTCTGTTCATCCAACAGGTCCATCAGCTCCTGGTACTGCTCGCGCAGCCGGCACAGTTCATCGGCGAGGTTGACCGCAGCCAGCACGGCGACCTTCCGGCCGTCCAGTTGCGGGTTCGCCTCGGCGATGCGGCGCATCACTTCATCCACCACACGGGCCACGTGCCGCAGGTATTCCGCCGACGCGTCACCGCGCAGCGTGTACTCCGTACCGAGAATCTCGACCCGCACGCGCGTCTTGTTGTCGGCTGCCACAGCTCCCCCTCCTCGCTGACCGCCTGCGCCAGCTTCTCGCCGCCAGCGCGGCAGCCCGGCCGCAGTGCGTTGTTGGCTGCCGTGTCCGTAATCCATTGAAGGGGTTATTCGGCTTCGCCCCGTCAAAATCCTGCCCGCAGTCGCACCCCCAAGCGTTCTTGCCAGCGGCGGATGACCGCCTGCTCGGCATCCGACACCTCCTCGTCCGTCAAGGTCCGGTCGGGTCCGCGGTAGACGAACGAGATGGCCACGCTGACGTGGCCAGCCGGGATGCCCGCGCCCTGGTACACGTCGAACACGCGGCACTCGACGGTCCATTCCGGCTTCGCCGCGCGGACGGCCGCCTGCGCCTCCTGGATAAGAGCGGCGGCGGGTACGTCCCGCGGCACGATGGCGGCGAGATCGCGCCGGGATGACGGGTGCCGCGGCAGCCGGCGTACCCGCAGCTCTTCAGTCCACAGGCCGTCCGCCACAAGCTCGGCCACGGCGTCCAAGTCGAAGTCGGCGTAGACGGCGCCCAACAGGTCGAGCGCCGACGCCGTCTCCGGGTGAAGTTCGCCCAGACTGCCAATGACGCGCCCGCCGACCTGAACCTGTGCGGAGCGGCCCGGATGGAACCACGGTTCACTGGTGCGGACAAACGCCGCCTCCGGGCTCCCCAGCGCCTCCAGCCACACCTCGATGACACCCTTCGCGTCGTAAAAGTCGTAGCGGCGCGGGCGCTCGCCCAGCGACGGCTCCGTGTGCCCGAACCACAGGCCGGCCCAGCGGGTCACCTCGCGCGGCGGCGCCGCGGGCCGCGCCGGGTCCGCGAGGAACACCCGGCCCAACTCAAACACCTGCCCGCCCGCCACCTCGTGCGCCAGGTTGTAGCGCGCCACCTCCGCCAGCCCGGGCAACAGGTGGGTGCGAATCACCGCCCGGTCTTCCGACATCGGCCGCAGCAGCGGAATGGCCCGGCGCAGCGGCGAATCGGCGGGCAGCCGGAGAGCGTCCAGTTCCTCTGCCCTGCGGAAGGTGTACGTCACCACCTCGCTCATGCCGGCGCCCGACAACACCTCGCGGGTTCGCCGGTGCAGCCGCTGGCGCGGACTGCGCAGTCCGGGTGCCGACGGCCCTACCGGCAGCGTGGACGGGATGTGTTCATACCCAGCCAAGCGGGCGACCTCCTCCACCAGGTCCGCCTCGATGGCCACATCCATCCGCCGGGACGGCACCCGCACCGTCCACTCGCCGCCCGATCCCTCCACAGCGGCAGTGGGCGCAGGGGAGCCATCGGAACTCACGGCCGCCACCCGGCCGCCGTCCGCAGTACCAATCACCTCAAACCCCAGCCGCTCAAACACCGCTCTCATCTCGCTCTCGGCAATCGCCGTTCCCAGCGCCCGGTTGCAACGCGCCGGCGAAAAGGCCACCAGGCGGGGGGCGGGCAGCGGATCGCCCACGCTGACGATGCCGCCCTCCGGCACCGCCCCCGCGATCTCGCGCAACAACGCCACCGCACGCACCAGCGCACCATGCACAGCCACCGGGTCGATGCCCTTCTCAAACCGCTGTTGCGCCTCCGAGCGCAGCCCCAAGCGCTGGCCGGTGCGGCGGATGTTGCCGGCGTCGAATGACGCCGACTCGATGACGATGCGCCGCGTCCGCCCGGTGACCTCGGAATTCTCCCCGCCCATCACGCCTGCGAGGCCAATCGCCCGCTCGGGGTCGGCGATGACCATCATGTCGGCGGTCAGCTCGCGCCGCTCACCGTCCAGCGTCACCAGCACCTCGCCTTCGGCCGCCTGGCGCACGACGATGGTGCCCTGACGCACCTGGTCGAAGTCAAAGGCGTGCAGCGGCTGGCCCCACTCCAACATCACGTAGTTGGTCACATCAACGATGTTGTTGATGGGCCTCACGCCCATCGCCAACAGCCGCATTTGCAGCCACAGCGGCGACGGCCCCGGCACGAGACCGCCCACCACCTGCGCCTCGTAGCGGCTGCAGTTGGGCGTCTCGATGCGGACCGTGACCGGGGAGCGGGCCGGTACGGCTCCGGCAGCGACACCCGGACGAACCTCGGCCGCCCCGGCGGCCGCCGCCGGCCCGCCTGTCCCTAAGACGCCCGACGCACCGCTCCCGTCGGCGCACTCCGGAAAGCGCACCGGCCGACCAAAGATGGCGCCCACCTCGTACGCCAGCCCGCGCATGGACAGGCAGTCGCTGCGGTTGGGCGTCAGCGACAGCTCCAACACCACGTCGTCCAACGCCAACAGGCGCGCCACATCCGCGCCGACGGGGGCGTCAGCCGGCAGCACGTACAGCCCCTCCGTCTGCTCCTTCGGCAGAAGCCGGGTCTCCAAGCCAATCTCCTTCGCCGAACACAACATCCCGTGAGACTCCACGCCGCGCAGGCGCGCCTTGCCGATGGCCCCGCCCGGAAGTTCGGCGCCAACCAGCGCTGTCGGGACCTTTTGCCCCGGCGCCACGTTGGGCGCTCCGCAGACGATGGTGAGCAGCTCGCCGCCGCCGGCATCGACTTGGCACACCCGCAACCGGTCCGCATTCGGATGCGGCTCCACGGCCTTCACCAGGCCCACCACCACGCCGCTCAAGCGGGGGCTGCGGGGGGCGACGGCTTCCACCTCGATGCCCGCCTTCGTCAAGCCCTCGGCGAGGTCCGCGGGCGTGATCCCGTCCAGGTCCACCAACTCCGCCAGCCACTGGTACGAAAGCCTCATGCCCATCACCCTCACAGCGCCCGCGCAAACTGCCGCAGCAGGCGCAGGTCATTCTGGTAAAACGCGCGGATGTCGTCAATCCCGTACTTCAACATGGCGATCCGCTCCACCCCGACACCGAACGCAAATCCGCTGAACCGGCGGCTGTCGTAGCCCACGCCGTCCAGCACCTTCGGGTGGACCATGCCGGCGCCGAGGATCTCAATCCAACCGGTCTCCTTGCACACGCGGCAGCCCGATCCGCCGCAGTGGATGCAGCGCACGTCCACCTCCGCCGACGGCTCGGTGAACGGGAAAAAGCTCGGCCGCAACCGCACCGTCTGGTCCGGGCCAAACAGGGCCCGGGCGAACGCCTCCAGGGTACCTTTCAGGTCGCTCATGCGCACGCCTTCGTCCACGTACAGCCCCTCAATTTGCATGAACGCGTGGGAGTGCGTGGCGTCATCCTCATCGCGCCGGTACACCCGGCCTGGCGCGATGACCTTGACCGGCGCGTGCGGGCGCATGCGCTCCATCGTCCGGATCTGCATGGCGGACGTGTGCGTCCGCAACAGCAGTTCCTCCGACAGGTAGAACGTGTCCTGCATGTCGCGCGCCGGATGATCCTTCGGGATGTTCAACATCTCGAAGTTGTACTCGTCCGTCTCCACCTCGTTGCCTTCGGCGATTTCGTACCCCATGCCGAGGAAAATCTCCTCGACTTCCGCGATCACGCGCAGCAGCGGGTGGATGGCGCCGCGCGCATGGGACCGGCCGGGGAGGGTGACGTCGATGGTCTCCTCGGCGAGTCGCCTTGCCAGGGCCTGCTCGTGCAGTTCCCGGCGCACCGTCTCGTACGCCTGCTCCAATTCCGCCCGCACCTCGTTGACAAGCGCCCCCACCCGCGGCCGCTCCTCCGGTGGCAAGCCGCCCATCTGCCGCAGCACCTGGCTGAGCGCGCTCTTCTTCCCGAGGTACGCCACCCGCCACTCGTCCAGCGCCCGGTCACCGTCCGCCGCCGGCGCGTGTCCCGGCACCTGCTGCCCAGGCGGGGTCGGCGTCTCACGCTCCGGCGCGGACGTGACGGCCATGCCCGCCCGTTGCCGGATGGCGTCCAACGCCGCCAGCGCCTCGGTCCGAATCTGCCGCAATTGTTGCTGCCAACCGGTATCCGTCATGCCATCCACCTCTCTTGTGCTGCAAAACAAACGAGCAACCCGTCCTCAAGGGACGAATTGCTCGCGGTACCACCCTTCTTGATGAACGCCACCTGGTTTGCGCTGGACAGCCGCAACGGTCGCGCAGCCACCCCATGGCCATGTCTTTGCGACTTCCTCCATGGCGCCGACAGCGACAAACACGACGCCCGCTCAATCCATGCCAGGAGGGACCAAGCCTGCGGAAGGGCGCGCCGAACCAGCGTGTCGCTGTTCATCCACTCGACGGCGTAACGTGCCGCACGGCGCAGCCTACAGACCCGTCTGGGATGTGGACGGGTGTTCAGCCTGCAGCTCAGGGGTGAACTTCACGGCGGTGGCGCCGGGCCCGCTTTCAGTCCGCGGCAGAGCCTCCCTGGACGGCTCCTGCCGCCGCTACTCTCCCCGTCATCGCCGTTGGCGTCCGAATCATTGAAACTTCGCCTGAAAGTATAACGAATCCGGCCTGCGGCCGCAACCAGGCGAATGACAGGCTGCCCCGCTCCCCCGACACGGCGCATCACCTACGCCTTGGCACTGCGAACCGCAGCCAACAACCGGGCCGCCGCCGCGGCGATGGCCGCCCAGTCGCCTCGTTCCACGGCGCCCGGTGGCAACAGCGCACTGCCCAAACCGACGCCGACGGCGCCCGCGCGGACGTAATCTGCCACTGCCTCCGGGCGGATTCCACCCGTGGGCAGGAACTTGGTGCCGCGGAACGGGCCGAGCAAGTCCTTGATGTAGCTGGGCCCGAGCGGCCCGATCGGGAACACCTTCAGAATCTGCGCGCCCGCACGCAATGCCTGGGCAATTTCCGTCGGCGTCAGCACCCCCGGCACCATGACCCGATCCCGCTTGTGCGCTGCTCTCACCAGCTCCGCATCGAAGTGCGGCGACAGCAGAAACTCCGCACCAGCCGTGACAGCGTCCTCGACTTGGGATGTGGTCATCAGCGTGCCTGCCCCAACCAGCAACCGATCTCCATACCGTTCGCACAACATCGCGATGGCGTCCAGAGCGCCCGGCGAGTCCACTGTAATCTCGATAGCCTCCATGCCACCCGCGAGCAACGCCTCTGCAATCCGCAACAGTTTGTCGGCGGGCAGCCGGCGCAAGATAGCGACGACGCCGACGCCAGACAACCGCTGCACTGTGTTCTCCAGTGCCATCCGCTCTCCTCTCCCGCCTGTTCACCAAGTACAACAGCCTGTGGCACGCACATCCACCCACAGGTGCCCATCGACGACAAAGCAGCATGCGACTGGCCACCGCGTCCGCCAGCCACCCGGACGACCGTCGGGAATATGGGGCGGGAATATTGTATCATGCGCTCGCGGTCCGGGATGTGCCAAGACGGAGCGGAGAAAATCACGGGAAGGGAATGCGGTTGACGGAGGAGCAAGGAAATGGCACAAGTCTGCGGCGGGATCCCGCCGTTTGCAGAGCGCGGCCGAAACAGACGGCCGCGCTCGTGAACAGGCTGGTTAACAGACAGTCCAAGCTGGCGCAGAAAGGCCGTCCACAGGCGTTAAAACACTTTCTTCTCCTCTTGATACTCCTTCAACATTTCCACCGCCTCGCGAAACCGAAGGGAATGCACGATTTCCCGCTCACGCAGGAATTTCAGGCTGTCTTGCAGGTCCGCGTCATCCGTCATGTCTATCAACCATTGGTAGGTGGCACGAGCTTTTTCCTCCGCCGCGATGTCTTCGTAGAGGTCGGCAATCGGGTCCCCCTTGGCCTGGATGTAGGTGACCGTAAACGGGTTCCCTGCCGCGTTGTGGTAGTATAGCGCGTAGCTGTGGTCTGCGTAATGGTCCCCTAAACCCGCTTCTCGCAGCTGTTCGGGTGTCGCGTCCTTGGTCAGCTTGTAGACCATTGTTGCAATCATTTCCAAGTGGGCGAACTCCTCCGTCCCGATGTCGGTCAGCAAGCCAATCACCTTGTCAGGTATCGTGTACCGTTGGTTCAGGTACCTCAGCGCGGCGGCCAGTTCTCCATCCGCGCCGCCGTACTGTTCAATCAGGTACTTGGCCAAGCGCGGATCACACTTGCTGACACGTACAGGATACTGCAGCTTCTTTTCGTAAATCCACACGACGTTACCACCTCCAGGCAGGTGTGGTCACAAAGCGACCGATCATCACCAACTCGCCGTCCGCACCGGCGCTTCTCACGCCATCTACGCGGTCGGACAACAACGCAAGAAACGCGTTACACCTGCCAAGGCCACGGGCCCTCCGCCCACGACCAACCACGGCCAGCGGGACTGTTGCCAAACTCGTGCAGTGGGCCAAACAAGGTTTCAAACTGTTGGGTTAGCACCTGCTTGCGGCGTTGGAATTGGGTAAACTGGTGAAGGGCTTGAGCATCGTCGGGATGGGTATCGAGGTACAACGTCAACTCCACCAAGACGAAATCCACTGACTGTAACTCTGTGAGATACTGGTAGTACTCCTTGGGTATGGTACGACTCATGTGGCGTACCCTCCCCGGACCGGCCGTTCGTACGGGCTGTACAGGTCAGGCCACAACGTCCCTCGGCGAAGCGCTTCCCGCGGCGAAAACTGCTTCAGACCCGGCGGCTGCACAGTGATGTACTGGTTCGGGGGTACGACGTAGGCATATACCCGAGGGGGACAAGGGTCGAACGGACTGCGGCAAGGTTCGTGCACGCGCCACTCGGAATCCACGGAACTTCCTCCTTCCGGGCCGACGGGCCGGGCGTGCACAATCACGCCCCGCCCGCACTCTTATCGCCACCCATCATATGCGCAGCGATAGCCAGGTAGAAGGATACAGTTTGTACGTTGAATGGATGGACATGAGGGTGTGCCTTTGACGGTGTGACTTTCGTATGTGGCCTCATTCTGTGAAACGAGACGGTTCGAGTTTTCGAGCTAATGGAGGGACAGGGCGACCAACACGCCGACGATGACGCCGCCCATCACCTCCGTCGGCTTGTGGCCCACGTGTTCGTTCAGCACAGGCCAGTCCATCAGCCACCAGGGGGCCTTCGCCACGTTGAAGGGCAGCATCTGCGCAGAGTGCAACGACGGCTTTCCTGGTGACGACGGCCGCGCTGCTGTCGGCGCGGCAACCGGAGAGGATAGCGAAGCTGTCGGCGAAGATGGCGAGGCCCCTGAAGCTGTCAGCAGGGAATCACCGGATGCAGGTGCGGACGGTGTAGGCTGTCGAAGCAGCAGATGTCCGCGGCCCTGCAGGTCGTGCAGCAGCCGGTTCAGTACTGCGGCTTGCCGGCCGGTTTGCCAGCGCACGCCAGCAGCGTCGTACATCACCACCAGTGCCATGAACACCGCAACGGCGAGGGCCGCATTCCCTCCGCCCTCGCGCAGCCACAGTTCCGTGACCAACGCGGTGACTAAGGCGGAATGGGCGCTCGGCATGCCTCCGGACTGCTTCATCCGTTGCCAATCCCATCGCCGCAGCCGGATCATGACGATGAACGGTTTGAGAACCTGCGCCACCACCATGGCCACCAACGGGGCAACCCACATATAGACGCCGTCCGTCACAGCCTCTGCCTCTCCTTTCCGCCCCGCCACCGCGTGTACGACTCGTACATCACAATGGAACCCGCGACAGCCGCATTCAGACTGTCAACATGCTCCGCCATCGGAATGCGGACGCGTGTGGTCGCGAGCGCAGCGACCGCCGACGAAACCCCCGCTGCTTCACTGCCGACCACAATCAACACGGGGACCGACAAGTCCGCTCCATGGACGTCTTCCGGGGCATCTGCCGCTGCCAGCACGACATTGCCTTGCGGCCAGCGGGATCGCCAAGCGTGTACGTAGTCGGGGCCATCTCCCGTCCGCACAGAGACGTGAAACAGACCACCCATGGAGGCACGCACCACCTTCGGAGCATACGGGTCTGCCGTGCCGGACGCACAACACACCTCGCCCACGCCAAAAGCGTGCGCCGTTCGCAACAACGTCCCCACATTCCCAGGGTCTTGGATGCCGTCGAGCAGCAGCGCCCGGCTCGCCCCTGGCGAAACAGCGCTTGTATCCGCCCCATCGGGAATCACCCCGACGGCGATCACTCCTTGCGGGGTGGCGGTGTCACTCACCGCATCAAACGCCGCCGGCGACAGTTCACACACAGGCACCCCCCGTTCTGACGCCGCATCGGCGACGTCGTCGGGGAGACGGTCGTTGGCGACGTTCCACAGCACGGCGTCCACAGCCAAACTGGATCGCAACAGTTCCCGCACCAAACGCAGTCCTTCAGCCAAGAACAGGCCCCGCTCGTCCCGGCCGCGCTTGGTCTTCAGGCGAGCCCAGGCGCGGACGCGGGGGTTGTGCGGCGACGCAATGTACAAAACGGTCACCTCGGATGAAAATCCCGGTCGAATATCGACCGGGATTCAGAGTCAACAGGTTCAGACGCGCTTCACGCGTGCAGCTTTTCCTTGGCGACGTTGACCAGCTCTGCGAACGCCTTGGCATCGGCGACGGCCAGTTCAGCGAGCATCTTCCGATTGACCTCGACCCCGGCCAGCTTCAGCCCGTGCACCAACCTGCTGTACGACAGCCCGTTCACGCGGGCAGCCGCGTTGATCCGCTGGATCCACAGGCGCCGGAAGTCGCGCTTGCGCGCTCGCCGGTCGCGGTACGCGTACACCAACGACTTCATCACCTGCTGCTTGGCGGTACGGTACAGTCGGTGCTTTGAGCCGAAATACCCGCGAGCGAGCTTCAAGACTTTCTTATGACGACGGCGTGTGGTGAATCCGCCTTTGACTCGTGCCATGAAAACGTCCTCCTGTCTGCCCGGATGTGGTTCTGGATGCGCAAGCAGGGCGGACCCGTCGCTGCGGCCAGGACGCACCCGGCCGCCTCGGTACACGACCGGCCTTTGCGCCCTATTTCAGGTATGACACCAAGTGTTTGATTCGGCGCACATCGCTGTTTGACACCAGCGTTGTACCGCGCAGCCGCCGCTTGCGCTTGGCCGCCTTCTTCACCGCCTTATGGTACGCAAACGCCTGGGGCCGCTTCAACTTGCCAGACGCCGTCCGCTTTAAACGCTTTGCCAACCCGCTGTGCGTCTTCATCTTCAACATGCTGTGTCATCCTCCGTCCTGTGATGTGGTTTCGCGTTGGCCCGGACTGGCTGTCCGCCCTTGCCCCCGGATTGCTTCGTGAACGTGAACTCCCTGTCGGCCGCCGGCCACCCGGTTCTGCCTCTGTCAAGCGTTGTTCGACTGCTTCGGCGCCAGGATCATGATCATGTTGCGCCCTTCCAGTTTCGGAAAGCGCTCAATGACCGCCTTGTCCTTGCTTGCCTCGGCCAGTTTCATTAATAACTGCTGCCCGAGCGTGGAGTGGGTGATTTCACGTCCGCGAAAGCGGACGGATACTTTCACCTTGTCACCTTCGCCGAGGAACTTGTGAATGTTCTTCAACTTCACCTGGAAGTCGTGCTCCTCGATGTTGGGCGTCATCCGGACTTCCTTCAGCAGCACGACCTTCTGGTTTCGCCGGGCCTCTTTTTCTTTTTTGCTTTGCTCATACTTGAATTTGCCGTAATCCATGATTCGGCAGACCGGCGGTTTGGCCGTCGGTGCCACATTGACCAGATCCAGGTTTTTCTCTTCGGCGATCCGCCGGGCGTCGCGCAACGGCATGATCCCCAACTGTGTCCCGTCGACGTCAATGACGCGAACCTCACGAGCGCGAATCCCGTCGTTGACTTGAAAATCCTCTTTGCTAATACGGCTCCACCTCCACATATCCTCGTGGCTTTCTCATCCGGGTCCCGCTGCCTCCCGCAGGCGGGCCTGAAAAAAAGGCGCGGATGACATCCGCGCCTCCCAAACGTCGCTTCGCCGCGTGCCGTCTGCTGACGCACGTCGTTACGAAATCCACGCATTGGTCACTGCACAACCCGTCGGCCCACGCCCACCAGGTGAGAAGCGGATGCTTCTGCTTTTCCACGATGCGTCGTCATGAAATTGGTTATATGGCGTCAATATTATACATGAGCCGATGGGTGATCGTCAATAAACAGTGTCATTACCGAAGCCGATGTTCCGGGTCCACTCCGTCACGGCGACACCAACAGCGCCTTCGCTTCAACTTCGCCTTGCAGGCGTTGGATGAACAGGGAGATGGCCATCATCCCCAGGTCTCCTTCGCCATACCGGCGGACGCTGACCGCGCCCGCGGCCTGTTCCTTCTCGCCCACGACCAGGGTGTACGGGATCTTCTGCACCTGCGACTCGCGGATCTTGTACCCAATCTTCTCTGCCCGGTCGTCAACCTCAACGCGAAACCCTTCTTGCTTCAGCCGATCCGCCACCTCCCGCGCGTACGCTGCATAATCAGACGCCACACTGGCGACGCGCACCTGCACCGGCGCCAGCCAAACCGGGAAGGCCCCCGCGAAGTGCTCCGTCAGGATGCCGATAAACCGGTCGATGGAGCCGAAAATGGCGCGGTGGATGACGACCGGACGGTGGCGCTGGTTGTCCTCGCCGACGTACTCCAAGTCGAACCGCTCGGGCATCTGGAAGTCCAACTGCACCGTGGCACACTGCCACTTGCGGCCGAGTGCGTCCTGGATGTGGAAGTCAATCTTCGGACCGTAAAATGCGCCGTCACCGGGGTTGATGACGTACGACACACCCGCCGCGTCCAGCACGGCCTGCAGCGCGCCCTCGGCCCGCTCCCACAGCTCGTCCGACCCCATCGACTGCTCGGGACGGGTGGACAGCTCCACATGGTAGGAAAACCCAAACACCCCGTAAATCTGGCGGACCAGCGCCAACACACCCCGGATCTCCGACTCAATCTGATCGGGCCGACAGAAGATGTGCGCGTCGTCCTGGGTGAACGTCCGCACCCGCATCATCCCGCCCAAGGTGCCGCTCAGTTCATGCCGGTGAACCTGGCCGTACTCCGCAATGCGGACGGGCAGGTCCCGGTACGAGCGCAGCTTGCTCTTGAAGATCAGCATGTGGCCAGGGCAGTTCATCGGCTTGAGCGCGAAAATGTCGTCGTCCACCTGCGTGAAGTACATGTTGTCTTTGTAGTGGTCCCAATGGCCCGATTGATGCCACAGGCGCTGATTGAGGATGATGGGAGTGCGCACTTCCTGGTACCCGGCCGCCGTCTGCAGGCCTCGTTCGTAGTTCTCCAGTTGCAGCCGGATCTGCAACCCCTTCGGGAGGTAGAACGGCATTCCCGGCGCCTCGTCGGAAAACAGGAATAGCTCCAACTCCCGCCCGAGCTTGCGGTGATCCCGCTGCTTCGCCTCCTCCAGCAGCCGCAGGTGTTCATCCAGCTCCGACTTTTTGGCGAAGGCGACCGCATAGATGCGCGTCAGCATCTCCCGGCGGCTGTCGCCCCGCCAGTAGGCACCGGCGATGGACATCAGCTTGAACGCCTTGATGCGGCCGGTGGACGGCAGGTGCGGACCGCGACAGAGGTCGACAAACTCGCCCTGGCGGTAGATCGTCAGCGTTTCCGCCTCCGGCAGATCCTCGATGATCTCCACCTTGAACCGGTCCTCCCGCTCGCGAAACAGCCGCAGCGCGTCCTCGCGGCTGATCACCTCGCGCACGACCTGGTAGTCCGCCTCAATGATCTTGCGCATCTCCGCCTCAATTTTGGGCAAATCCTGCGGGGTGAAGTCGTGATCGGCAAAATCGTAGTAGAAGCCGTTCTCGATGACCGGCCCGATGGCGAACTTCGTCCCGGGGAACACGCGGGCGACCGCCTGCGCCATCACGTGGGCACAGGTGTGGCGCATCACCTCGACCCCTTCCGGGTCTCGCAGCGTCAACAGCTCCACCTCGGCGTCCCCCTCCAGCTCCCGCTGCAGGTCCAGCACCTTCCCGTTCACCTTGGCCGCCACCGCCTCGCGCGCCAGCCCCGGGCTGATGGACGCCGCAATCTCGGCGAACGTGGTCCCTTGCGGATACACCCGGGTCGATCCGTCTTTCAAGGTCACTGCACATTCCCTGCTCATCGTGTCACCCCTCCGTTTGACTGCCGCCCCATAAGGCCCCATAAGAAAAGGCGCCTCGCCCCTGCAAGGGACGAGAACGCCGTTCTCGTGGTTCCACCCTCGTTCGGCTCGGCCCCACCCGGACAGGTTGCACATCGCCGGCGGGTACCCTGCATCCCCGGATCAAGTCCTGGCACTGCAGCCCGCACCGCGTCGCCCCGCTGGGGTGGCCTCGCCCTCGTTTGCGCGTAACGTGCGCCCCGGTTGCCGTTTCGGACACTCAGCGTCGCTCGCTGCGTCCTCCCCGGCAACGGCTTGGAAAGTGGTGTCCGCCTGGCGGCCAGTGGCGTGCGCTTGCAGCCAATGGCACACGCTCTCTGTGCACGGCCCAACCGGCGGCGCGTCTTTCCGCATTGCCGTTTCCTGTGGATGGACTGGCGATTCCGAACGTTGACGCCGTTACTATACGCCGAACGGCGAGAGGCTGTCAACCCGCCCTACGCCCGAGGCACAGGTCAGGACAAGCTCGCCTCGCCCGGCCGCGCGGCCGACAACTGAGTGCATGCGGAACAGCCCGTGCAGCGGGACGCTCGCCCGATGAACACCCGCTCGACAGTCTCCGTGAAGCTCGGCCACGGCTGCGCGCCCGCGACGTCGTGGATCACGACGTGTGCCGGTGCCTTCGTGATGAGGATGCTCATCGCCAAATCTTCGCAGTTCACTTCCCCATCCTCACTGACTTCGGCAGCGGCGGCCAAGACGTCCGGATCACAGACAGGTTCACCGGACGGCGTACACACCCACGCCTTCCCGTCCGCACAAAACAGGTGCAGTTCACCGCCACTGGCCGGCTGGGCTTCCATCATCAGGCGCAACATCAGAACAAACTGTTCGAACTCGCGATCCGCGAGGTAATGGCCGACACACTCCTCCACGGCCGCCTCCACCTGGCGGACGAAGTCGCGCATCTGAAACCGTGCCACGCCGTCCAGCTCGACCCGGGTCCCGCGCAACGCTGCCTGACCGATGACCGCCTTCGCCGTCTCTGCCCACACTGTGGTGTCTGTGGTCTCCGCCCACACCTGCTCCAGCGCCTTTCGAACCAGCGCGGCCACGTGCGCCTGTTCGTCCGCGTCCAGGTAACGGTGGCGCACTGCCAACCGGTGGGCGATGTACGCCGCCGACCATTCGTGCACGACGAAGCGGGCCAGCGTTTCCACCACGGCTGTCCAGTCGCCGTCCGCCGCAACCAAGCGGACGGTGTGCATAGCGCCGCCATCGTCCACGATTTGCGCGCCGGCTTCCTCGAGGCGCCGCCGCAACTGATCCGGTGCAAACACCGTGCGGACTTCCAATTGGCGCACCGCCATCCCGTCCTTCCCTTACAAGCCGCCTCGTGCCTGCCGCCGCGCTGGCATCTCGGCGGAACCGCTGTTTCATCAAGACAGTATGGGGCGGGAAATCCGGCAACTATACGCAGCGCGCCCGGAGTTCGGCAGACAGTCGGTCGACGCGCGGACTGGCGACAGCCGAGCCGCGGGCCGTCAGGGCAGGGAGCACAGCGCTGTTGCTGTACCAGGATCCCCGAGCGGTCAGCCCAAATCGAACCGCCAAAAATGGAAACCGCCGACGCCCTATGCGTCGGCGGTTTCACGTGGTGCGGCTGACAGGAATCGAACCTGTGGCCCCCACCGTGTCAAGGTGGTGCTCTCCCTCTGAGCTACAGCCGCAGAGGAGCGAACGCAACCTATGTTATCACGACAGACGGACCAAGTCAATCACCCGCCGCCGGGCGCCTGCCATCCAACCCGTTCACCTCGTGACCTCCGCCTGCCACTTACAATATGAGGCGCCGGTCACGCTGTGTAGGCCGATGCGCCGCCCGCTGAGGATTCGGGCGATCCGTGCCCCAGCCCGATCAAGCATTCACGACGGACGCTCGGACGACTGCTCGCCGTGCACGGGGATGGCCCGCAGTTTCTCCCACAAGCCGGGTGCCCGTCGTGCCAGATTGATAGGCTTGCCACGTTCGTCGACAAACGCGTGTTCCGTTTCCCCTTCTGCGCACAAATCGCCGTCGCCGTTGTACACCCGGTAGGAAAAGCCGAACCGCGTACGCGTGACATAGCGCCACCACGTTTCGACCACCGCTAGGTCTTCTGCGCGCAACGGCTTCCGGTAACGGCATGACGCCCCTACCACCACGACGACAATACCTTCGTCGTGGAAGGACGTCATGTACGAAATCCCGTTCGCTCTCAGGAAGCGCATGCGGGCGACGGAAAACCAGTCCAAGTAGGCAGGATGGTAGACAATTCCCGCCGGATCGCATTCACCCCAACGTACTTCCAGCTCTGTGCGAACCACCGCAGGCACCGCGGCCCCTCCTCTCCCCGCCAAACGATAGCGCGAATACGGAACCAACAAAGAAAAACAAACGCGCGGCATACGCGTTTGCGAGAACGGACTGGCCACGGTTTGGCCGCATTGGTGCCGAGAGCGGGACTCGAACCCGCACGGGCTTGCGCCCACTGGATTTTAAGTCCAGAGCGTCTGCCAATTCCGCCATCCCGGCCGGACACGGGGAAGGAGCATGTAAGCATGCCCCTCCTCACTATACCGGATGCAGACGCTTCTCCACAAGGGCCTTCGCAGTGCATGCCTCAGGCATCGACCGCTTCCACGATCGTCGCCAAGCCTTGACCGACCCCTACGCACAGTGTCGCCAAACCGTACCGCCCACCAGCCCGGCGCAGCTGACGCACCAACGTGCCAACCAAGCGAGCGCCGGAACAACCGAGCGGATGGCCCAGCGCGATGGCTCCGCCGTTCGGGTTCACACGCTCGCGTGGCAGGCCGAGTTCCCGGATGCAGGCCAGAGACTGGGACGCAAACGCTTCGTTCAGCTCAATCCAGTCCAAATCCGACACCGAGAGTCCGGCCAGTTTCAACACCTTTTGGGTTGCGCCAATCGGGCCGATACCCATGATGCGCGGACTGACGCCCGACGCGGCGGAGGCGACGTAGCGGGCCAGAGGCCGCAGTCCCAACTCGCGCCCCTTGCGCTCCGAGACCAACAACAACGCAGCGGCGCCGTCGTTCAAGCTTGAAGAGTTGCCGGCAGTCACCGTACCTCCAGCCCGGAAGGCCGGCCGCAGCTTGGCCAGGCCCTCCAGGGTTGTATCCGGTCGCGGCTGCTCGTCCTCTTCGACCACCGTCTCGCCAGACCGGTCCCGCACGACCACCGGCACAATTTCGCCCTTGAAGAAGCCTTCGGCCTTCGCGCGAGCCGCCTTCTGTTGACTCTCGAGCGCGAACTGGTCTTGTTCTTCCCGCGTGATCGCGAATTGCTCGGCCACGTTCTCTGCCGTCTCACCCATGCTTTCCAGCGGATACGGAAAGTTCGGATTGCCCATCCGCCAGCCGAGCGTCGTGTCCCAGAGGGTCTGGTTTCCGCGAACGAACTCCACTTCTGGCTTCAGCAGGACCAACGGCGCCCTCGTCATGCTCTCGACGCCCCCGGCCACGGCGACCTCCAGCTCGCCCAACGCGATGGCGCGGGCAGCGGCATTCACCGCTTCCAACCCGGAGGCGCACAGCCGGTTCACGGTCACACCCGGTACGCTGTCAGGAAAGCCTGCCAACAGCAAGCCCATGCGGGCGACGTTGCGGTTGTCTTCGCCCGCCTGATTGGCGCAGCCCATCACGACTTCGTCCACCTGGCTCGGCTCAATTCCGGCGCGATGCACCACTTCACGAATCACATGCGCGGCGAGATCGTCCGGACGGACCTTCTTCAACGCGCCACCGTGGCGGCCGATGGGTGTTCGAACGTATTCGACAATCCAGACGTTTTCAGGCATCGCGTATCTTCAACCCCCCGTCCACGATGAATGGCACACCGGTCTTGGCGCGGACCTCGTCCACCGACACCCCCGCCGCCACGTCCACCAATCTCAAGCCTTCCGGCTCCACGGCAAATGTCGCAAGGTCCGTGATGATCATGTCGGCACTGCGGTCCGCGGTGATGGGCAGCGTCAGCTCCGGCACGATCTTCGTCGAGCCGTCCCGGGCGGTGTGGATCATGGTAACAATGATCCGCCGCGCACCGACCAGCAAATCCATCGCACCGCCAACCCCGAGGATGGTCTGACCTGGCACCGACCAGTTGGCAATGCGTCCGCGTCCGTCGACCTGCAGCGCCCCGAGGAATGCCACGTCGATGTGCTTGCCGCGGATCATCGCAAAAGACTCCGCGCTCGAAAAGTAGGCGCTGCCTATCGTCTCCGTAATCGGGAGTTTGCCTGCATTCACAAGATCCGGGTCGGCTTCACCTTCCGCCGGCGCCGGTCCAACCCCGAGAAGCCCGTTTTCAGTATGCAAAAACACGTCAATCCCTGGGGGAACGTAATCCGCCACCAGGGTGGGAATGCCAATGCCCAGGTTCACGACGTCGCCGTCCCGCAACTCTTGTGCCGCACGGCGCGCGATGAGATGCTTCACGTCCACCGTCAATTCACCCCGTTTGCACGATGTAGTCCACGTACAGGTGTGGTGTGACCACCGCCTCCGGGTCCAACGCGCCCGGCTCGACAATCTCGTCCACCTCGGCAATGACCAAGCGGGCTGCCGTCGCCATCACAGGGTTGAAATTGCGAGCCGTCTTCCGGTACACCAGATTGCCCAACCGATCCGCTCGGTGCGCCCGGATCAGCGCTACATCGGCTACCAAGGGGCGTTCGAAGACGTACAGTTCACCGTCGATGACGCGGGTTTCCTTGCCCTCTTCGAGCAGCGTGCCGGCTGAGGCACGCGTGTAGAACCCCCCAATCCCGGCCCCACCAGCCCGAATCGCCTCCGCAAACGTTCCTTGCGGCATGAGTTGAACTTCCAACTCACCGGCCAAGTACCGCTCGCCGACCTTCGGGTTGCTGGTGAAGTAGGAGCCAATGACCTTGCGAATGCGACCGGCTTCCAACAGCTTGCTAAGGCCGCGTCCAGGCTCCCCGACGTTGTTGCTGATGATGGTCAAATCCCGCTGGCCTTGGCGGTACAACTCGTCCACCAGGCTCAGAGGGCAACCGACCAAGCCAAACCCGCCCACCATGAGCACCATGCCGGACTGAACTTGTGCAATCGCCGACTCCTTGGTGGTGATCTTCTGCTTCATCTCGGCAAACTCTCCTCGCTATCCAGCCGTCCGGGGAACCGCGCCCGATGGCCCGGCTCCCCGTCCCGGCCGTTCGGTTACATCACACCGGGTCGCTCGCCGTGGTACGCCAGCCGCAACAGTTCCCGGATCTCCGCCCGCTCCGGGACGCGCGGGTTGTAGTAGGGATTTTTGGTTGCGAGTTCGGCCACAGTGTCGATGTCCGATTCCTGCATACCCAATTCTTTCAACGAAGCAGGAATGTTCAAGGCCCGCTCAAAGTCGTATAATAGACTCGGCACGTCCGCGGGACTCGCGTCCGGATGTCCCAATGCCCGTCCAATCGCCCGCATCGCCGCCTCCGCCTTGGGCGCATTGTACGCGACGGCATACGGCAACACGACTGCGTGAGTCTCCGCGTGCGGCAAATTGCAGGTTCCTCCCAGTACGTGGCACAGTTTGTGGTGCAGAGCCATTCCGACCGTTCCCAGAATCATGCCGCCAATCCAGGCGCCGTACAAGGCCTCCGACCGCGCCTCCAGGTCGGCGGGGTTCTTCGCTATCCGCGGCAGACTCGTGGCGAGAGCGCGAATGCCGTCCTCAGCCATTTGAAAGATGAAGCGGTTCACGTTTTCTGTGTAAAGGCCTTCCACCAAATGAGCCATGGCGTTCAAACCACTCACCATGGAGGTTCCCGCAGGCAAAGCGAGTGTCAGGTTGACGTCGTACACAACCGCTTTTGGTTTAACGACCGGGTCCCGGCCGGTTGTTTTCACGCCATTCTCCGTTTTGCCCCATACCGGCGTCATCTCAGAGCCCGAATAGGTCGTCGGAATGGCCAATATCGGCAGACCAGTCTCCAACGCAATCATCTTGGCCAGTCCGATGGCCGATCCCCCGCCGACCGGAACCAGGCTGTCGACGCCCGCCTCACGTGCGCGCGCGACCCCTTCATGAATCGTTTCAACCGGCACGTGCTGCACGGCTCGCGAATGAATGCATGCTGTTCGATCTCCCAGGAAACCCGCCACCGTATTGGCAAGCTGAACCTGACGAGGCGTTGTGATGACCATCGCCCGTCTGCCACCCAAGGCGTCGAGTTCCTCACCAGCCCGTTGCAGCACACCGGCGCCGAAGACAACTCTAGCTGGAAGGATTTCAAGCTTGAAGGTGTCCACTTGTCATGCCTCCCGCACCGGATGCCACCAGGACGAAGTTTCACCCCTTAGCTTCAACCCGGTCTCATGTTGCGAACTGTATCCGGAGGATTAATTCGCGGACTTCCGCAATCTCCTCGTCGTTCACAAGGTGATCCATGCCTTCGTATATACACAAAATCGTGTGGGCGCCCATGCGCCGAAACACAGCTTCCGACTCACGCACCCGCTCCACAGGAACCCAGTCGTCCACGTCGCTGGTCCCGAAATAGACAGGCGTTCCGTCAAATGACCCCTGATAATTCCACGTCGTTCCCGGAGGGCCGATGAGCCCGCCCGTATAAGCCACGATAGCGCCGTACCGACCGGCGTGCCGTGCCGCGTATTCCGCCGTCAAGCAGGCGCCTTGAGAAAATCCGATGATCGCGATGCGGGAACGGTCAACGCCGCTGTCCGCCAATTCCCGAATCCGGGCGTCCAGAGACTCGAGAGCGTATGTCAGCCAAGGTTCGTTCTCCTCGAACGGCGCCATAAATCCTTTGGGATACCACGTGTTTTCATGTGCCTGCAGCGCCACGTAGTGTACATCCGGCAAATCGAGGCGCCGTGCAATGTCCAACATGTAGTCTGCCGTCTGGTTTCGACCGTGAACGAGCACCGCGACAGCTCGGCACTCCGATAGCGGAGTGCCGAACCTGACAACGGGTTTTTGAAGATGAGGATTCATCGCCGAACACCCAAAGGTCAGTCGCGGATCTGCGGGTTCTTGATAGGCTCGAGGGTCGCCAGCACTTCCTCCCGGCGATGCTCGAACCAAGGCGGCAACAGGAGCTTGTGGCCCAGTTTGTCCATGGGCTCGTCAACGGCGAAGCCAATGTCACTCGTGGCAATCTCGCACAGGATTCCGCCGGGAGAACGGACATAGATGGAGTGGAAGTAGTTGCGGTCCTTCTGATCCGAAACATCGGTGTAGCCAAGGCCTTCGAGGTAATCTTTAATTTCCTTCTGCTCTTGGTCGTTTTTCACGGCAAACGCCACGTGGTGCACCAGGCCCTGACCGAACGTCCAGCTGCCCTGCGGAACATCCGGCTCGTGCACGAGATAGACCGTCTTGCCGGCGCCGCCTTCGGCGATTTCGAAACGGTGATACTGACCCTCTTGACCCGTCTTGCGGAAGCCCAAACCTTCCGTCAGGAAACGCTCCTGCTCCACGACGTCGCGCACGGACATGGTTACGCTGTGGAAACCGCGCACAGCCTCGGAGTCCGAAATCTCCTCGGTCACATAACCCTCGCGCTTGTCGCTGTCGTCGCCGACAATCTCAAACTCGAGGCCGGACGGATGGTAGAAATGAATACGCTTCTTCTCAAACCGCTCGTAGATGCCGGAGTGCTCCACGCCGTGCTTGTCGAAATGCTTCAACCAGAACTGCAGCGAAGACTCGGGAGCGGTGTAGGATGTGATCTTCACCTGGCCAGAGCCCTTGCGGCCAGTGTATCCGACCTGCTTAAACGGGAACGTGGTCATGACAGTGCCGATTTCGGCATTCCGGTTTGCATAGTACAGATGGTAGATGTTAGCCCTGCCGTCGAACAGGATTGTCTGCTTGATGAAGCGCTGTCCAACAACATGACAAAAGAAATCGACGTCCTCCTGCGCACCCGCAACACCGGAAGTGACGTGGTGGATACCGGAAATGTAGTACGGTGCCGCCATGTTTCTCGTTCTCCCTTCACCAAAATGTTACCGCTTTCTTTACAGCAACAAGACAAGAAACCATTCAACACCCGCAGGTCAGCACCTTGCCGTTGCGTGCAGCTCTCGACCCCCTTTGCGAATCTCAGAAAGGCTATATCAAATTGTGCGTTCAATTGGAATATAAAATATAAAATCGAAATCGTCAAGTAAGATCGGCGCGAAACACGCGGTGAAAGTTTCTAATCGCACGGGTATCATACGGAATCTCTTTCCAAGCATTCCGTACGATTCAGACGGTTTCATGGTACCCAATCTGCACCGATATGACCGATGTATGTATTATAATGTGTATCATGGCTATCCCGTCAGTTCAGCAACGGTGATTGGACTGGCAGAAATGGATGCCTGTAGCAAGCGATTGAACCATTCGCCCTGGAAATGGCGACGG
>JADGIC010000112.1 GCA_019683615.1 Alicyclobacillaceae bacterium
CCCGGAAACCGATACCGCATGTGTTCCGTGCTCCGCGTATATTCCCCCCGTGCTTGTCATACGGTGGATTGGACACTGCGGAGGTGGTCAAACCGGTGCCTCAGCCAGACTCGTTTCCCGTCCGGCAATCGGCCGCGTTTGCCGCGTCCGAGGTCATCGCGTACGCGTTGGGGCTGATGTTTTTGTCCCATTACGTCCGCACCTTCGGCATGGAGTCGGGCGCCTTGTTCCGCACCGCCCTCCCGCTGGTCGGGGTCATCTCCTGCTTCGGAGCCGTCGGGCTGCCGCAGGCGTTGACGCGCCTGTTTGCGGCCGGGAACAGCGCGGCAGAGCCGCTGCGCGCCCGCCTTTCCGCGGCCCTGCTGACGACCGCGGCCGCCGTCGTCATCTCCCTGTTGGCATGGGAGGCCGTCGTCCGCCTCGGCCGGGAAACCGGCCTGTTGTCGCCCGCCGTCGCTGACGCCCTGCGCTTGGCCGAACTATGGGTCGCCGTGACGCCTGCGTCCGCGGCCGCCCGCGGCATCCTGATAGGCCTTGGGGCCACCTGGGAACCGGCGGCGGTGAGGGTGTTTGAAGCGGCCGTCCGCTTGTGGCTGCTTTACGCCTTGACGGATCACCCACCACCCTTGTCAGCCTGGCCAGTGCTCCGCTGGATGTCGTCGCGCTTTCCGGCGGCCGATCCCGGCGATGCCGCCGGCATGACGGTGCTCACGTTGGGCGAATGCGCGAGCGCTCTGTTCCTGTGCAGCTTGGCGATCCGCCGCTTGTCCGCCCTCCGTGGCGTCCGTGTCCCCTCCGCCTCTGGTACGCCGGCGCGTGCTCAAGTGGGCACGTTGTTCCGCCTTGCGGCCGGTCCCACCGGCCAGGCATTGGTGGGAGGCTTGGCATACGCGCTGCAGCTGCCGCTGGCGATTCGCTGGTTGACCCCCGCCTTGGGCGCTGACGGCGCCGAACTGGCGGTCGGTGCGTTCGCTGCAGCGGCGTTGCCGATACTGTGCACCCCGATGGTGGTGACGGACGGAATGGCGACCGCCATCCTGCCGGCACTGGCGCCGGGGGTGCAACAGCGCCGGGCCGGGCCGGACCCGTTCCCGCGCACGTGGCGCGCAACCGTGCGGGCGGTGTGGATGGTGGCTGTACCGTGGAGCGTTGCCGCACTCGTGATGGCTCCTGCCGTCAGCCGCTGGTACGGGGCACCCTCGGCGGCGGCCGCGCTGCGGTTGATGGCTCCATTGGCGCCCCTGTTGTTCCTGCAGTCCCCGCTGAGTGCCCTGCTGCAAGCGCGCGGGTACAGCCGCGTGCTGTTGGCGGCCGCTTTGTGCGACGGGCTGACCGGGCTCGCCGCACTCTGGCTGTTCGCCGGACCGGGCCATGCCGGGGGACTGGCATTGCCCCTTGCGTTCGGCGCCTCCACGGTGGTGGAGACCGGTGTCCTCGCGTGGGCTGCACAGCGCAAGATGCCCGCTCCTGTCCCCTGGCGCACCCTGTGGGCCGGACTGGAAGCGGGCATCGTGGCGACCGGCTTGCTCGCCGCAGCCGCCCAACTGCCGCCGCCGCTCGCCGGGCTGCGCCTTGACGAGCACCGCTGGTTGTGGGGGATGTCAGCGGCGGCGGCCGCCCTTTGGGTGTTGTGCTGGGAAGGGGAATTCCGCTGGGCAGAGTGGCGGTACCCCGGTGCCCCGGCGCGGGCCGGGCGCCGCCAAGAAGACAAACGGGCCTCCCAGTGACGCGCAGCCGGACTGGGTATCAGCCGGTGTTGCGCAGTCCCGCCGCGATGCCGTTGATGGTGTGCAGCACCTGCTGCAGGCACTCTTCGTACGCTTCGCCTGCCTGCTTGCGCCGGCGCAGTTCCTTGAGCAGACGCACTTGGAAGAACGACAACGGATCGACGTACGGGTTGCGCAGCCGGATGGACTGCTGAATCACCGGCTGGTTCGCGAGGATGTCCGCGTGCCCGGTCACGGCCAGTACGATGCGCCGGGTGCGGTCGTACTCTTCCTCGATGCGTCGGAACGTCCGCCGCGCGAGGTCGGCATCGGAAACCAGTTGGGTGTACTCGTACGCAATCAGCATGTCCGCCTTTGCCAGAGCCATTTGCAGGTTGTCGATGAGGACCCGGAAAAACGGCCACTCCCGGTACATCTGGCGAAGCTCCGTCAACACCTCGGGATCCTGCTGCACGGCCCGCTCGACGGCCTCCCCAAAGCCGAACCAAGCCGGCAGAAGGTGGCGGTTTTGCGTCCACGAGAACGTCCAGGGGATAGCGCGCAGTTCCTCAATGCGCGGCGAATCTTTGCGGCGTGACGGGCGCGAGCCGATGTTGAGCAAGCCAATCTCCTCAATCGGAGTCGCTGCGTGAAAGTACGGCAAAAAGTCCGGATTCCCGAACACGAACGACTGGTAGGCGCGGAACGAGTCGTCCGCGATGCGCTCCAGGATCTCCGACCAGCGGCGTTCCGCCTCGCACATCTCCGGACTCTGCACATCGGTCGAGGCGACCAGAACGGCTGCAACCGCCGACTCCAGAGAGCGCATGGCAATCCCTGGGTGACCGTAGCGCTGGGCGATGACCTCACCTTGCTCCGTGATCTTCACCTTGCCCTGCAGGGCTTCCGGCGGCTGCGCCAGAATGCTGCGCTCCACCGGGCCGCCGCCGCGGCCGAGCGCGCCGCCGCGGCCGTGGAAAAACTTCAGCTTGACGCCGTGCCGCCGGGCCACCTCGTAAATCCGCTTTTGCGCCCGGTACAGTTCCCAGTTGGCGGCGAGGTAACCGCCGTCCTTGTTGCTGTCGGAGTACCCGAGCATGATCTCCTGCAGGTCGCCGCGCGCGCGCAGGTGCCGCCGGTACGCGGGGTTGGCGAACAGGCCGTCGACGATGACCGGCGCCGCCCGCAGGTCCCCAATCGTTTCAAACAGCGGCACCACGTTCAGCCGGCTGAACACTTGGCCGTCGGGCCGCTTGCCGTACAAGCCGGCCTCCTTGCACAGCACAAGCACCTCGAGCAGGTCGCTGACGCCTTGCGTCATGGAGATGAGGTAGTTTTGAATGCACGCCTCCCCAAACCGCCGCTGTCCCTCGCGCACGGTGTGGAACACCGCCAGCGTCTCGCGCGTGGACGGCGTCAACTCCGCGAACGGGTTGGCCAGCGGGCGAGGGTCGTCCAACAGCGCGGTCAGCACCGCCACTTTGTCGTCCTCCGGCAGGTGTCGGTACGGACCCATGCCCGCCAATCGGAACAGGTCGTCGATGGCGTTTTCGTGCACTTCACTGTGCTGGCGGATGTCGAGTGTCGCCATGTGGAAACCAAACAGCTCCACCTGGCGGATCAGCGGGCGCAGCTTCACGTCCGCAATGTCCGCGCCCTTGTTTTCGAGCAGCGATTGCTCCATCAACCGCAAGTCGGCGAGCAGTTCCTCGGGACCGTGGTAGAACGCTCCCGGATGCGGGTCGCCGTGGTAGCGCCGGTAAGTCCCCTGCAGGCGATCCCGAATCTGGTCCACCTTTGCCCGGTAGGGCTCGTCAGCCGGGGACGCGAGCGACGCCAGGAGAGCCGGACTGGCGGCGACCATCTCCAACGATTGACTGAGGTCCCGGCCGAGGGCGGCCAAGCGCTCGTCGTACTTGCGGATCGCCAGATCGAAGTGCAGCATCAGCGTCTGCTCGGTAATGTCGGCCGTGACGTTCGGGTTGCCGTCGCGGTCTCCGCCCATCCAGCTGCCGAAGCGGATGAAACTCGGCACCTGCCAGGTCCTGTCGGGATACACTTGCGACAGCTGCTGCTCCATCTCCAGGTGGATGGCCGGAAGCACGTCGAACAGAATCTCGTCGAGGAAATACAGGCCGTTGCGCACCTCGTCGAGCACGGTGATGCGTTCCTTGCGGACAGGGCGGGTTTGCCACAACGCGGTGATCTCGGCGCGCAGCTGCTTTTCGACGTCCTTCAGTTCGCGAGCGGACAACAGCGGGTCGTCGAAGCGCTCAATGAGGGCGGCGATGTGTTGGTGTTTGTCGAGTATCGTGCGCCGCATTGCCTCCGTGGGGTGTGCGGTCAACACCAATTCCACGCCCAACTGGTGAATCAGCTTGTCCAGTTCGTCCGCCGTCAGCCCGGCCTCCTTGAGGCGCAGGAAGGCTTGCCGGAGCGAGCCGCGTTGCGGCCGGCTGCCGGAAGAGCGCTCGTACTCGCGGCGGCGCCGGACACGGTGGTTTTGCTCAGCGATGTTGACAAGCTGGAAGTACAAGGAGAACGCGTGAATCACGTGCGCCCGGTGTTCTGGCGGAATCCGGCTGATCTCTGCGGCAAATCGGTCGCGACTGTCCGCCGTGGCCTCGACGCGCAGCCGCTTGGCCGCCCGGCGGACGCGCTCCACCGAGTCGAACACCTCGCGGCCGCACTGGGCGAGGATGACCTTGCCCAGCAAACTGCCGAGGATGCGCACGTCGCGGCGAAGGGGTTGATCATGGCTCACAGATTTCACCCACTCCATCTCTCTTTCTGCTTCTCTGTGTTTCTGCTTCTCTGTCTGGTTCTGGTTCTCACTCTCTGAGTATCTTCAAGTCTCGGGATTTCTCACGCTGGGGCCGTCACGTCAATGGTTGCCACGCTCGACAATTTCGTTGATGGTCCGGACCGACCACCCAAACGCCCAGTCCTTGCCAAGCAGAATGTACGTGTCCCGCTCCGAGCGCGACACTTCGTTCTTGACGCTTTCCCACTCCTTTTCAATCATTTTCTTCGCGATCAGCAGTTGTATTTGACCGACGGAGCGCTTCGCCATCAAGTCGTGTTGCTGTTCCTGCTGCTGCTGCACCTTCTCTTCGATATACTTGGGTATATCGTCCTCCTGGAAGTGGTGGTAGGTGTGAATGACGTGGTAGTACCGTTCACTCCCGCTGTCCAAGAACACCAACGGGTGGTCGCGGTGCGCGATCAGGAAACGGTACAGGAAAAAGCCGTCATTCGAATACGTGTTGTGTAACAGCGAATACTCACCCTCAAACGTGCTAGTCTTCGGATCAAACCGGTTAAGGGCTGTGAAAGTCCGATCTGCGTCACAGGCCAGGACGTATGCCGTGTTCCGCATGGTCTGTCTCCTCCCACCCATCGTAGCACACGGGTCGGCCGCCACAATACCTTATTGTCTTATTTTATGCGGATCCGCGGCATTTTCACGTGCTTTCCCGGCGTAGTTTCGGCAGCCGGATCTTGCGTGCCGGGGCGTGCGTGGATAAGATAAGAATCGGTGTTAGCACTCGGCCGCATCGAGTGCTAACAAACTGGTGAAGGAGGTCAGGTCTATGGCGGCGACAGCTACCAGCAAAGCGCTGAAACCGCTGGCGGACCGGGTTGTCGTGCGAGCACTGCAGCGAGAGGAGAAGACGGCCAGCGGTATCGTGCTGCCCGACACGGCCAAGGAGAAGCCGCAGGAGGGCGAAGTCCTGGCTGTGGGTCCGGGCCGCTACGAAGACGGGAAGCGGATTGAACCCGAGGTGAAAGTCGGCGACCGGGTGATCTACTCCAAGTACGCCGGCACCGAGGTGAAGGTGAACGGCGAGGAGCTGTTGATTCTCCGCGAGAGCGACATCCTTGCGATTGTCGAATCGTGATTGCGTGGCATCGTGATGGCAACGTAGTCCGCGTCCCCTCTTTCACAACCGACGAATGGCGGACTGCAGACGGGAGGAGGTCGACCCCATGGCCAAACAGATCAAATTCAGCGAGGAAGCCCGCCGGGCGATGCTGCGCGGCGTGGACGCGCTGGCGGACGCCGTGAAGGTGACGCTCGGTCCGAAGGGCCGCAACGTCGTCCTGGAGAAAAAGTTCGGCTCGCCGCTGATCACCAACGACGGTGTGACCATCGCGAAGGAGATTGAACTCGAGGACACGTTTGAGAACATGGGTGCCCAGCTGGTCAAAGAGGTGGCCACCAAGACCAATGACGTCGCCGGTGACGGCACCACCACCGCGACGGTGTTGGCGCAGGCGATGATCCGCGAGGGCCTCAAGAACGTGGCGGCCGGCGCGAACCCGATGATCCTGCGCAAGGGCATCGAGAAGGCGGTCAACGCCGCCGTCGAGGAGATCAAGCGGATCGCGAAGCCGGTTGAGGGCCGCGAGAACATCGCGCAGGTGGCGGCCATCTCCGCGGGCGACCCGGAGGTCGGCGTGATGATTGCCGACGCCATGGAGAAGGTCGGCAAGGACGGCGTCATCACCGTCGAGGAGTCGAAAGGCTTCACGACGGAGTTGGAAGTCGTCGAAGGCATGCAGTTTGACCGCGGCTACATCTCGCCGTACATGATTACCGACGCGGACAAGATGGAAGCCGTGCTTGAGGAGCCGTACATCCTCGTCACCGACAAGAAGGTCAGCAACATCCAGGAGATCCTGCCGGTGCTGGAGCGGGTCGTGCAGTCCGGGCGGCCGCTGTTGCTCATCGCCGAGGACGTGGAGGGCGAGGCGCTGGCGACGCTGGTGGTCAACAAGCTGCGCGGCACGTTCACGGCGGTGGCGGTGAAGGCGCCGGGCTTCGGTGACCGCCGCAAAGCGATGCTGCAGGATATCGCGATTCTGACGGGCGGCCAGGTGATCAGCGAGGAGCTGGGCCTGGAGCTGAAGAACACGACGCTTGCGCAACTGGGCCGGGCGCGCCAAGTCCGCGTGCAGAAGGAGAACACCATCATCGTCGACGGTGCTGGCAACAAGAAGGACATTGAAGCGCGCATCACGCAGATCAAGCACCAGATTGAGGAGACCACGTCCGACTTCGACCGCGAGAAGCTGCAGGAGCGGCTGGCGAAGCTGTCGGGCGGCGTCGCGGTGATTAAGGTCGGCGCGGCGACGGAGACGGAGCTGAAGGAGAAGAAGCTGCGCATCGAGGACGCGCTGAACGCGACCCGCGCGGCGGTTGAGGAAGGCATCGTCGCCGGCGGCGGCACGGCGCTGGTGAACGTGATCCCGGCGCTCGACAAGATCCAGGCGACCGGCGACGAGTTGACCGGCGTGAACCTGGTGCGCACGGCGTTGGAAGCACCGGTGCGGCAGATTGCCGACAACGCGGGCGTCGAAGGCTCGGTGATTGTCGAGCGGCTGAAGAAGGAGAAAGTCGGCGTCGGCTACAACGCCGCGACCGGCGAGTGGGTCGACATGATCCAGGCCGGCATTGTCGACCCGGCGAAGGTGACGCGCTCCGCGCTGCAGAACGCGGCCAGCGTGGCCGCCATGTTCCTGACCACCGAGGCGGTTGTCGCCGACAAGCCGGAGAAGGAGAAGGCGCCGGCCGGCGGCGGCGCGGGCGGCATGGACATGTAACCCGAGCAAACGCGCGAGTACGAACACGGCCACAAGCACGAACAAAAACCGGTGAACCTGCCCCAAATCGAGTAGGAGGGGGCGCCTAGCCCCCGTCCTCTCGCACCACCGTACACGCGGGTCCGCATACGGCGGTTCATGAAACTCCACGAAGTGTAAGGTATCTCTCCTGAAGGCTGCGCAGTCCCAGTTGTTCGAAGTACGCTTTGTCCATC
>JADGIC010000113.1 GCA_019683615.1 Alicyclobacillaceae bacterium
TTAAATACCCCCCCCCACCCGGCCCCCTTGCAACCCCGGGGCGGCGCGGGGGTTGGGGGGCGCGAGCCTGCTCAACGGGAAGCGGCGGGCAGGCGCCGCTCGCCGCCCGGATCCTGGGACAACGGCATCGCAGCCATCCCCGCCTTCGCCTTGTCGTGGATGATCTCCGTCAGCAGGTACGACAGCGTCGACTCGGCACCGCGGTTGAAATTGACGCCGTCAGGCGTCAATCCGTCGCAACAACTGCCCTCATCCGCGTTGGCGACAGGCACGCCCAGGTCGTTTTCACCGTAGAACCAGTTGCGACACTTCTCGACCACTGCCAAGTACCACGGCTTGCCCAACGACACGTATGCCTCCGCCGCTGCCAACGCCAGTTTCATGACCTCCAACGGTTGCTGATCCCATTGGCTGCAGGACTGGCGCGTGCACCAACCCTGGTTGCCGACAGGGCGGATGAACCCGCGCTCCCCAGTCATCTTCGAGATGAGGAAATCCAGACTCGCCCGCCCCACCTCCACCGCCTCGGCGTTGCCGGTAACGGACCCGGAACACAACAACGACCACGGCAGCAGTCCGTTACCGTACGTCATGACCGGTTCAAACCACCGCCAGTCGCGTTGGCTGTGCTGGTGGTAGAGGTGCAACAGTTTCGTCTCCAGCAGCGTGATCAACGGCGGCAATGCCGACCGGACAAACCGGTAGATCGGTTCGCTCTCTATCGCACCCGTGTCGGCGGCGCGCACGAGAAAACTGCACGCAGCCAGCGAATACGCCCACCCGCGCGGGTGCGACAACGCTTTGGCGCGGGTGACGCTGCGGACAAACATGTCGCCCGCCACCAGCCGCCGCTCGGAGTCGGGCAAGCGCACACTCGCCAACGCCAACGCCCACAGCGCCCGCCCCATGCAGTCGTCGGAAGGCTCTTCCGGTTCCGGGCGGCGGTCGTAGGCAAAGTTGTTGTGAAAGTGCCCGTCCTTCCGCTGTGCCCACAACAGAAACGACAAGTACACGTCTGCCAAGCGCTGGACCCGGGCCAGCTGCTCGCCGCGATCCGCTGCCGGCTCCCGGTCCATCCACTCGACGCACGCCCACAGTGCGCGCGCGTTGTCATCTGTCGTGTAACCTTCGGTGCGCCGGGGAATTCGCCGAAAACTGTGTTCCAACAGTCCCGTGTCATCCGTCATGCGTTCGAGGTGCTGAAAACTAACGGGTGACGGTGACAACCTGACTCACCTCGCCAGCGCCCGGTGCAGTTGTCCCCTTGGCAGCAGCGACTTCCGCAAACAGCAGGGCGTGCGCCTGACCGACCACCGGCCAATACATGGTGCGCCCGATGCGCTCCATGCGGCGTTCCCAGAGTCGCAAAATGTCGAGATCGGACAACAGCTCAATCAGTTTGCGCGCCCACAGTTGCTCATCTCCGTACGGGAGCAAGAGTTCGTCATACTCGTTCAACAGGTCCTGCGCGTAGCTGTACGGCGTGCTGAGCACCGGGCGCCCCAGCCCCACCGCGTACGCCAACGTGCCGCTGGTCACCTGCTGCATGCCCGGGTACGGCGTCACATACAAGTCACAGGCCGTCAGGTGGCGCACCAAGTCCGGCTCATCCATGTACCGGTCGATCATCTGCACGTGCTGTTCAAGTCCGCGCTCCCGGATAAGAGCTTTCAATTGCTCGCGGTACGATTCGCCTTCGACCTTCTTGACCTCAGGATGCGTCTGCCCGGCAATCACGTACAGCGCGTCCGGTACGACCTTCACCACGTGCGACAATGCGCGCAGGATCAGTTCAATCCCCTTGCCGCGGCTGAGCAGGCCGAACGTCATCACCACTTTCCGCTGAGCCCAACCCAACTGGCTGCGGAACAGGGGCCGCCGGCTGCGGTCCGGCCGCGGCGTGCCGTGCGGCACGAAGACGACCTTGTCCTCTGCGATCCCGAAAATGTCGCGCAGGTGCTGCACCGCACGGCGGTTCATCACGATGATGCGGTCGCTGCGCATGGCGATTTCTCGCTGAATGGAAGCGTACGGCTCCTCGGGCCGCTCAAAGACCGTATGGAATGTGGTCACCAGGGGCTTGCGCAGATTGCGGATAAAATCCAGGATGTAGGCCCCGGCGTCTCCGCCAAAGATCCCGAACTCGTGTTGCAAGGAGACGAGGGATACGCCACTGTGGTTGACTTTCCGAGCCATTTGCGCGTAAGCGTCGCGGTTGTCGCGCACGAGCGGCCAGAACACCGGGTGATGAGAGTTCATCTCGTCCTCGGCGTCCGCCATCACAATCACCGGATCCAGTGTCCGTCGCCCGTTGGCGGCCAGAACGCTGTCGCGCAAGTGATGGGTGTAAGTTGCCAATCCACATTTCCGTGGGACGTACGTGCTGACATAGGCGACTTGTGTCACCTGTGAAGCACCTCCTCCGAGCGATTCAGGATGGCATCGACAACACCTGGCCTGTTCCCAAATGTAGATCATATCCAACAGGTCATCCAAAAATGAGAGAAGGATACCTGAGCCCCACTGTTCCGGCGCGCAAGCACCTTCTCCGACACCGATTCGTATGACGATCGCGCAATCTCACCGCTTCACGCCGGAGTAACCCGTGCGCAACCGGTGCAACCTGCCCCGGTTCCATTATAAAAAAATCATGTCCGATGCGGAAGGCATCGGACATGATGCGCACGCCAACAGACCGGTCAACTCATCTCCCGTCAGTCGGTCACGGCGCCGCGTGACGCCGACGACACCAGGCGAGCGTATTTCGCCAGCACGCCCCGCTGGTAGCGCAGCGGCGGTTCCTGCCACGCTTGCCGCCGCCGCGCCAGTTCTTCGTCGGACACGGCGACCGAAAGCTCCTGTCGATCCGCGTCGATAGTGATCAGATCACCGTCCTGCAACAGTGCGATGGGTCCCCCTACCTGCGCTTCCGGACACACATGCCCCACAACCATTCCGTGGGTGCCGCCCGAAAACCGCCCGTCTGTAATCAGGCCGACCGATTCGCCAAGCCCTTTGCCGACCAGGATGGCCGTCACGGACAACATTTCCGGCATGCCCGGGCCGCCCTTCGGGCCTTCGTAGCGGATGACGACGACATCGCCAGGCTGTACGCGATCGTTGAGAATGGCCTCCGTGGCCGCCTGTTCCCCGTCAAACACCTTGGCCGGCCCCGTGAAACGCGTCTGCTTCAGGCCGGACACCTTTGCCACCGCGCCTTCCGGCGCGAGGTTGCCCCGCAAAATGACCAGCGGTCCCGTCTCGCGCAGAGGCTTGTCCAGCGGGACAATCACCTGTTGGCCAGGCTTCAACGGCTCCCATTCGGCCAGGTTCTCTGCCAACGTCTTGCCGGTCACCGTCAGGCAGTCGCCGTGCAGGTAGCCCTTTTCGAGCAGCAACTTCATCACAGCCGGCACACCACCTGCCCGGTGCAAGTCCTCCATCACGTAGCGACCGCTCGGCTTCAGGTCGCCAATGTGCGGCACCCGCTTCTGAATCCGGTCAAAGTCGTCCAGTGACAATTCGACTCCGATGGAGTGAGCAATCGCCAGCAGGTGCAGGACGGCGTTGGTCGATCCGCCAAGTGCCATAACCACGGTGATGGCGTTCTCAAACGCCTTCTTGGTCATGATGTCCTTGGGGCTGATACCCTGCTCCAGCAGGCACACAACCGCCTGTCCGGCCTTGAAGCAATCCTCCGCCTTCAGCGGCGACTCAGCGGGATTCGACGAGCTGCCGGGCAGGCTCATCCCCATCGCTTCGATGGCCGACGCCATCGTATTGGCGGTGTACATGCCGCCGCACGACCCGGCACCCGGGCAAGCGTGGCACTCGATGCCGTACAGCTCGTCGCGGTCGATTGCGCCCTTATTGTACTGACCAACCGCCTCAAATGCCGAGACAATGTCGATATTCCGGCCCTTCCACTCGCCCGGTCGGATCGTGCCGCCGTACACGAACACGGCCGGCAGATTCAGGCGCGAGATGGCAATCATGCACCCCGGCATGTTCTTGTCACAGCCGCCAATCGCGACCAGCGCGTCCAGTCGCTCGGCGCCCATCACCGTTTCAATGGAATCGGCAATCACCTCGCGGCTGGGCAACGAATAGCGCATCCCCTCCGTACCCATGGCAATTCCGTCCGAAACGGTGATAGTGTTAAAGATGATAGGAGCGCCGCCCGCCTCGCGCGCACCGGCCTTCGCGCGCCGCGCCAGCTCGTCGATATGTACATTGCACGGGGTCACTTCACTCCACGTGCTGGCAATCCCGATCATCGGCTTCTGAAAATCTTCGTCGCGAAAACCCAGAGAGCGCAGATAGGCGCGGTTCGGGGTGCGCTCGGAACCCTCGCTGATCACAATGCTGCGTATGCGCAAGTCGCGCTTTGAATCTGCCGGCACCATGCATCTTCCTTTCTCCGATTCGTGTTTCCTGTTCGTCTTGTTCGCCTTCTTGTCGAGTCGCAGACATGGCCTGATTGGCTACCGGTATGTTACCACAACGGTCGGGTCCTGCAACCGGCCAAACCCAGCTCGTCTTCCGGGAATGCGCCCCTCCGCAAGCAGGCCGCCTCAAGAACCCTGTCACCGGGCGGCTCGCGAAGTCATGACAACGGGTCCTGCAGCAAGCGAGCGACGACATCTTCCAAGTGCATCGCCCTCGATCCTTTCACCAGCACGCACGCGCCTTGCGGCAACAAATCGTCCAAAGCGGTCATCGCCTGCTCTTTGTCGGCGAACCAGTGTACCTGGGGACATCCGTGCGCCCGCGCCGCATCGGCCATTTCCCGCGAACGGGGGCCGATGGCGACCAGACAATCGATGCCGCGTTCCGCCAAGTAACGGCCGACCTCTTGATGCCCTTCACGTTCGTACGCACCGAGTTCCAACATGTCGCCGAGCACCGCCGCAGTGAAACCGTCTTCGGCCAAGTCGAACAAAGTGTCGATGCCGGCCGTGACCGATGCCGGGCTGGCGTTGTAGCTGTCGTCAATGACGCGCCACCCCAGCCGGCCGTGGCGGAGCGTGAGCCGGCCGGATGACATCCTCGCTTGTGCAACCCGTGCGGCCGCCGCGGACAACGGCAGGCCGTGAAGCGCGCCGAGCAACAGCGCTCCCAGTGCGTTTCTCACGTTGTGCCGGCCGTACGTGGGCAGCGCCACCTCCGCCTGTTCTCCGAGGACGCAGGCGATGAACCGGGTTCCCGCCGGCGTCGTGCGGATGTCGCGCGCCCAGGCGTCACCTGCATGCAGTCCGTACCACACCACCCGTCCCCGGCAACGCTCGGCCATTCGCACCAGCCACGGGTCGTCCCGGCAGAGGGCGGCGACTCCGTTCGCCGGGAGACTTTCCAGCAGCTCCGCCTTGGTGCGCGCGATGTTTTCTTGACTGCCCAACAGCTCGATGTGGCTGTGGCCAATGTTCGTGATGATGCCTGCCGTTGGTTGTGCGATGTCACACAGCTGCCGGATCTGTCCGGGGCCGCGCATGCCCATTTCCAGGACCATGGCCCAATGTGTCGCGGCCCGGCCGAGAATGGTCAACGGCAGGCCGAGTTCGTTGTTTTGGTTGGAGGTGGTGGCCAAGCAGGGGCCGGACACGGAAAACACGGCCGCCAACAAGTCCTTCGTGGATGTCTTGCCGTTGCTGCCGGTCACGCCCACAACCGGTCCGGAAAACTCCTGGCGCTCCCGCGCCGCCAGTCGCTGAACGGCGACCAGCGGATCGGCGACCTGGATGAGGGGACCGTCTGCATCCAGCCGGCGGCCTACCAAGGCAGCAACAGCACCCTGTCGAAAGGCGGTCTGGACGAAGTCGTGTCCGTCTGCCCGCTCGCCCCGGAACGCCACAAACAAATCCCCGCTAAGGACTTGGCGGCTGTCAATCGCGACCCCGGACACCACGGTGTCCGGGTCACCTTGCAGGATGTCGCCTTCCACCACCTGCGCAATCTCTCGGATGGTCCGCGGCGTCACGCTCTCACACCCCTCTGCTCACACGTTCATCATACGACTCCCTGCCGCCGGAAGCCAGCGGACGCGTAACTGGGTCGCGGCACACCTTGTATTTCATGGGCGTATGCTATAATCAAGAGCAGTTTTCGAAGGAGTTGGCGGCGTGGGTAAGCGAATTCGAGTGGGCGTCATCTTCGGCGGCAAGTCTGGTGAACACGAGGTTTCGGTGCAATCCGCCAAGTCCATCCTGCAGGCCCTGGACCAAACGAAGTACCTGCCGGTGCCCATCGCCATCGACAAGGAAGGTCGTTGGCTGGCGGGAAAGGCCGCCGTGTCCCTCCTCGGTCCCGACGTACCGGTCTGTGTTCCGAATGGACATGACTGGAGTGAACATGGTTTCGGCGAAGCCGCCATCCTGCCATCCCCCGCGTCTGCCCTGACACACAGCGGGGCGATACGCGACCAGAGCGCGTTGTCTGCCGGCGTGGACGTGGTCTTCCCGGTCTTACACGGGTCTTTCGGTGAAGATGGCACCGTCCAAGGCTTGTTGGAGATCCTCAATATCCCGTACGTCGGTGCAGGAGTCCTGGCGTCAGCCTTGGGCATGGACAAGGTGTTCATGAAGCGCGCGTTTGCGGCAGCCGGCCTGCCTCAGGTGGAATACACGCACTGCACGCGCAAACAGTTCGAACAGTCGCCGGACGCCGTGGTCAGAGACGTCGAGACGAAGCTCCGGTATCCCTGCTTTGTCAAACCCGCCAACCTCGGTTCAAGCGTTGGCATCTCCAAAGCGAAGAACAGAGAGGAACTGGTGCGCGCCATCGCCGAGGCGAGTCGGTTTGACCGCAAAGTGATCATTGAGCAGGGCCTGAATGTTCGGGAGATTGAGGTTGCCGTGCTGGGAAACGACAGTCCGGAAGCGTCTGTGCCGGGCGAAGTCGTGCCGGCGGGTGAATTTTACGACTATCAGGCCAAATACGTCAGCGGGGAATCACGGCTGCTGATTCCGGCCCCGGTCGACGACGCGTTGGCACAGACGTTCCGGTCCCTCGCGATCCAGGCCTTCCAAGCGATTGACGCCGCCGGCATGGCGCGCGTGGACTTTTTCCTGGAACTTGGGACAGGCCGCGTCTTGGTCAACGAGATCAACACCATACCTGGATTCACCCGGTACAGCATGTACCCGAAACTGTGGGAAGCGAGTGGCCTGCCGTACTCCAAACTGCTGGACCGGCTCATCGAATTGGCACTTGAGCGCCATGCCGAGAAGCAGCGGACCGTCACCGACTTTCACGCTGATCTGCGGCCGTAGGCAACTCGCCGTACCAGCCGCCCGTGTCCCGCGCCCGTGCGCCGGGGTTTCCCGGCGTGCGACCGGTGTGCGGCTTGCGCAGGCAAATGATCTGCTTCGCTCGCGCGGCGGACCGAATTGCCACGTGTCCTGGGTCAATGGGTCAGTACCTAGAAGGCCGGTGAAAAAGTCTGTCTACCAGGGCAGGGCGGCGTTGTTGTCGAAATAGACGGTAACGACGCCTAAAGAGAGGAATCCGACGTGAAACC
>JADGIC010000114.1 GCA_019683615.1 Alicyclobacillaceae bacterium
ATCTTTCCGGCTGGTTAAGAAGTATTACAGAAAGGGCTTTGCGGCCGCCTCACTGACGAGCCGGGCCCCCCTTGCCCCAATCGGTCTCATGTAAATGCCGTCGTGTGATACGGAATGCAGGATTCCGTGATGCGTTGCGCCATCCTTGGTGCGAACTACTACACGTTGTCCGACAAATGGCAAACAATGCGCCCTTGTAATCACTGTCAGCCACCTCCCCTCCGACATAGTGAGTATGCAAAGGAGGGTCAGATGTAACGGACAAGTGTCTATCATCTGAAAGCCTCACACGGCTGGCCAACAATAAGCAGAAACCCAATGATGAACGTCCTTTACCACCGCGCCTGCAGATGCATTTTCTGAACATACAGGTTAAATGCGGGGTGAAAGGGATGGATCATGGGGAAGGTGTTTACGGGATTGTGTATGAACCAGAAGAATCAGGGCCGGAGATGCACGCTCATGAGATTTTCCTGATCACGTGGGATGGCAGAGTGCTTCATGCTCATGGATTTGCAGGTGTGACTTCATTTAATGTCGGACATCGACACCACTACGCGGGTATCACGCAACCAGCCCCTAGCGGAGTTCCGCATACACATGCCTACTCGACGGTGACGTCGTTTGATGATGGGCATGAGCATTACATCAGCGGTCGAACGGGTCCAGCTATTTCAATTCCAGGAGGTGGTCATTACCATATCTTACAGGGTGTAACGACCGTGAACGGCAGGACTCCACACCGGCATACCTACAGTGGTCGGACGGGAAATGAGCAATCCATGTAGACATCATGCAGGATGTGAGCAGGAAGGACGCAAACACCCCGCTTAGGCGGGGTTTTTTGATGCCACCCGGGCTGATCGGGGCCGTAGGGAGCGCTATACTGGAAGGGGAGGTTGTTCCGGCCTTTGCTTTGCATTGGCTGGAGACGGCGTCCTGCAACGCGGACAACCTGAAGGAGGCATCCTTGCGATGGAACCGTACGGACCTTTGTACAACCGAAACGGCGCGAGGCTGTGGCCGATGTCTTTGACCAGGTTGTTGGTCGGGCTTGGCTTGGTCGTCGGCGTTGCGGAAATCATCCTCGGCATTGCCTCCGTAGCGTGACACCAGCCATGGCGGACAACACCGCCCCCGGGCTTGCTCCCGAGGGGCGGTGTGGCTTTGTGACGTGGGACATCACAGGTGTGCGGCGTGCGTCTCCACAGTCGTCAGCCGTTCGTAGAACTCCAGATACTTGTCCTTGTCGGCACTCATGCGCAGCGCGATGGCCACTCGCGGGTGTTCGTCGAGCAGGCCGGTGATGGCGTACGGAATGGTGTACCCCCACTCGACCTTTTCGCGCATCGGGATGAAGCGTCGCTCAATGATGTCGAGGATGGGCCGCACGTCGTAGCGGGCTTCCTTCAGGTAGCCGATCAGCAGCTCCGTCGGGCAGTTGCCGGCGGCACGGCCCATGCCGAACACGGAGCTGTCGAGGAAGGTGGCCCCCCGCTCCATCGCCAGAAGCGTGTTGGCGAACGCCATTTGCAGGTTGTTGTGCGTGTGAATGCCAATCATCTTGTTGGGCAGGTACCGCTGAAACCGCTCCACGAGCCCTTCGATATCCCGCGGCACCAGGCTGCCAAAGGAGTCGACGACATAAACGATGTCCACCGGGCTGTCCGCGAGCCGCTGCAGGGCGGCGTTCAGGTCGTGGTCGCGGGCGTGCGACACCGCCATGATGTTGACGCTCGTCTCGTAGCCCATGCGGTGGAATTTGGTGGCGAGATCGATGGCTTTGTCGACGTCCTTGATGTAACAGGCGACGCGGATCAGGTCGATGAGGCTCTCCTCGCGCGGCACGATATCGCGCTCGTCCACCCGGCCGATGTCGACGAGGGCGGAGATTTTCGTCGCCGTCTTCTGGCCGATAGTCTCCCGGATCAGGTTTTCGTCGAGGAACGCCCACGGGCCGGCCTTGTCGAGTTTGTGCAGCTTCGGCGAGTTCTTGTAGCCAATCTCCATGTAGGCGGCGCCGGCGGCGCTCAGGGCCTGGTAGAGGTCGCGGACGAAGTCGACGGAGAAGTCCCACTGGTTGACGAGACCGCCGTCGCGAATGGTGCAGTCGAGCACCTGGATGTTCGGCTGAGGATTCATCGGATGTCATCCCTCCGTGGTTTAGGTGTGGTGGCGAGGCAGCGCGCAGACAGCGCCCAACAATCAAAAACGCCCCGCCCGTGAGGGGCGAGACGCAGCTCGCGGTACCACCCTGCATGGTACGGGTGCTTGGCGCCGCGGCGTGCCCGGGGCGGCCGCTGCGGAGGCAACCGGACGAGAACCCGCAGGATGCGTGCCATCCCGCCGGGTTGGCGCCGGCCTTCCCGAAACAAACAAACGCCCCATCCCCTAGGGACGAGGCGCAGCTCGCGGTACCACCCTAGTAAAGGACACTCCGCGCTCGTTCTGCTCAACGCCGATAGAACCAAACCGCCGCTGGCGGCGTCCAACGGGTCGCGGCAGTGCGCGGCACCCTTCACTTCCTTGCGATAACGGGGCTGATACGCCCCGGCCTGGACTACTCCAGCCGCGATCCCGTCACGCCGTCTGTATGCACGGAACAGGAGCGTTGTTTCGCCCAGGCGGCTCCGGAGTGTACTTCGGACGCACCTGCAGACCGGTTCGCACCAGCCACCGGCTCTCTGAACGGCTCGGTGTGCCTACTCTCTCCATCGTCGCCGTTGCCAATGTGACTTTTCTGTATGCTAGCACGACTGGGCCAGCATGTCAACGATCACGGGACCCGCGCACGCAAATCCGGGCCGGTCAAAGATGGCGGATGGAGGATGAAGAATCGGCTCATTTCCTGTCGGCACGGGCAGGAATCAGGCATCTGGCGTCGAAGGTTGAACTGGGTCATCACGCCTTCCGCCTTCACTGCGGTGCACGCGGTGCTTCAGCTTACACACCCCAGACCAGGGTCCCAGACCAGGGTGTCCCGTCTGCCAGACATTCGCGTCCGCCGGCAGCGGACTTCAGCCGGTGGCGACACTCCGGGGGAGAGAGGTGACGACGAGGCTCATGACGCGGTTGCGATGGGCGGCGGTCGGCATGGCATTGGCCGCGGTCGCGGCTGGCTGGTCGCCGGTGCGTTCGTACGCCGACCAACTCTCGAAACTCAAGCAGAAACAGGAGTATTTAAAGCAGAAGCAAGTGCAGACGAAGCAGCGGATTCAGGATTTAGGCCGTCAGGAAGATCAGCTCAAAAATCAAATTTCGCAAATTCAGCAGCAGATAGAGGACTTGCAGTCGCAAATTTTCGCGACACAAGCGGACATCCAGCGCCGCAGCCAGCAGATTGCGCAGCTGCAACAAGAGATCCGCGAGACACAACAGAAATTGCAAGCCCAGTACGGGGTGTTGGCGCAGCGCGTCCGGGTGATGTACGAAGCCGGGCATACCACTTACCTGCAAGTGCTGTTTTCGGCGAGCAGTTTTGCTGACCTGCTCAGCCGTATGCAGCTGCTGTCGATGATTGCGGAGCAGGACCAAAAGGTCCTGGAGGACATCCGGGCGACCAAGCGGCAGTTGGACGCCTCCAACGCCCGGCTGGTGGCTGAACAGGCCAAGCAGCGGCAGGTGTATGCGGAGTTGTTGGACAAGCAGCGGCAACAGGAGGCGGCCGAGCAGCACGAGCGGACGTTGTTGGGGCAGGTGCGGGATGAGCGGCTGCAGGAAGAGGCTCAGTTGCGCAGCGAATCCGAAGCCATGCAAAACCTGCAGGCGCTGATTCAACAGCTGCAGGCGTCGATGGGGACGTACACCGGTCCGGCGGGTGGCTGGACGTGGCCGGTTCCCGGTTATCATCAGATCAGCTCCGGGTACGGGTGGCGGACCTGGTCAGACGGGTCCAAGGAGTTTCACAACGGCATTGACATCCCGGCCCCCGTCGGCACACCCATCGTTGCGGCCACCAGCGGGAAGGTGCTGTACGCCGGTCCGGCCAGCGGCTTCGGCGATTGGATTGTGGTGGAGTCGGCCGGGGGGCTGCTGGAAATCTATGGACATATGTACTCGTGGGAAATCAAGGTGACGCCCGGGGAAGTGGTGAAGACCGGCCAAGTCATCGCCGGGGTGGGCAGCAACGGCTTTTCCACCGGCCCGCATCTGCATTTTACGATTGCGACCGGGTTCGACTCGAGCGGGCGCCCGATTTCGGTGTCGCCCACCCAGTACGTGGGCGGCTGAAGCGGCCGCGCTGGCACCGGCCGGTTTCCCGCCGGTGCAGAGGGCGTCCACCCGGGTACAGCACGCGAAGGCTGCGGGAGCGGCCATCTTGCGCGTTGCCGGATATGGCATCGGGATCGCCAGAGCTGAAAACTGGCGGTCTTTGCTTTTTGTTTCCGGAACACGCGCGTTTCCGATTGTGAGACAATGAAGGCAGCACAAGCCCCCGCAAGGCACAAACATCAAGCTGTCGCGGGGCGTCAGGGCGCTGGCGCGCAGTGCTGCGGACCAGGCGTTGGCACGCCATTGCGCGCCAGTCTGAGAGATCCAGCGTGCGGAGGGAGCATAAGGTGTCAGGAGCGCGGTACTCGCCGGACGGGGAGCCGCTGGGCGCCGCCGGCGAACGGGAGTGGGGCGCGATGCCCATCGACGAAGGCCAGGCTTGCCTGCGCGCGGTAGCGGACCAGGTGAGCCGGGTGGTGATTGGCAAGCAGCAGGCCGTGCAATGGGTGGTCGTGGCGCTGCTGGCGGGGGGCCACTGCCTTATCGAGGACGTGCCGGGCGTTGGCAAGACGCTATTGGCGCGAGCCGTGGCGCGCACCCTGGGCTGTGAAATCCGGCGCATCCAGTTCACGCCGGACCTGTTGCCGTCCGACATCACCGGGTCATTGGTGTACCGCGCGGACACAGGATCGTTCCGGTTCCGCCCCGGGCCGTTGTTCGCCCACGTCGTTCTGGCGGACGAGATCAACCGGACATCCCCCCGCACCCAGTCGGCTCTGCTGGAGGCGATGGAGGAAGGGGCCGTCACCGTAGACGGGGAAACGCACCTTTTGCCCTCGCCGTTCTTTGTCCTCGCGACGCAAAACCCGGTTGAGTTGGACGGCACTTTTCCGTTGCCGGAAGCCCAGCTCGACCGCTTTTACCTGCGCATCGCGATGGGCTACCCGAGCCCGGAAGAGGAAGTGTCGATACTGGAACGGCCGGCGTCGGGCCGCGTCGGGGCTGCGGAGGTCGATGCGCTGCCGGCGCTGGCGTCGCCGGCGGCCGTTCTGGCTTGGCGGCGTCTGGTTGAGCAGGTGCACGTGGACCTTGCGCTGCGCCGCTACATGGTGGACCTGGTCGGTGCGACGCGCGCCCATCCGGCGGTGCAATTGGGTGCCAGTCCCCGCGCCAGCATCGCCTTGTTCCGCTGCGCGCAGGCGCTGGCGTTCTGGCACGGCCGGGATTACGTGGTTCCGGACGACATCGGGCAACTGGCGGGACCTGTGCTCGAGCATCGGATTCGCCTGACCGCGTCCGCCCGCTGGGCGGGACAAAGCGCGGCTGAGGTGGTGCGCGACGCGCTCAGGGCGGTTCCCGTGCCGGCGGGTGGAACAGGGGCGAAGGCGGGCTTGGCGAGAGCGGCGCAGGCGCGTCCGGGGGCGAGCGTGTGATGACCGCGGCCGGACGTCACGGCCGCGGCTCGGCGGGGATCCTGGCCGGTCTCGCGGCCGGCGGCCTGGCGGCGGCAGCAGCCGCATGGGCCGGCGGCAGCGCGCCGTGGCTGGCCGTTTACGCTTATGGCGTCGTGTTCCTGTACGAGTGCCTCGTGTATCTGCAGTCCTGGCGGGACACGCGGGTTGACGTCGCGGTACAGCCGGCGCGCGTGGCGGTTGGCGGGTCCATGACGCTGAACGTCCGGGCGGACCGCGGCCGGCTGGCTTGGCTGTCGTGGGCCCGCGCCCGGATTGAGACGCCGGCCGGCGAGGTGACGGTGTCTTTGGACAAACGTGCCGCGCACGTCCAGGTGGAGGTGCAGGCGCGGACCCGCGGCGTGTTTGACGTCGGCAGAGTCCGGTTGGAGGCGGGCGATGTCTTCGGGTTCTTCCAGTACACGAGGGAACTGGCCGGGACCGTGCCCGTCGTCGTACACCCGCCAGTGGTCCCGGTGCGTGGGTGGACACTGCCCATTGCGGGTGGTGACGCCGGCCCCCGGCGGAACCGGTCCGGGGCGGCCCGGCCGGCGGCAGACGGCGACTGGATGGGCGTGCGGGCATACGCCGCCGGTGACAGCATGTCCCGCGTGCACTGGCCGTCCACCGCCAGGCGGCAGCAGTTGATGGTGAGAGAGTGGGAGCCTGCTGCTGCCGCACCGGTGTGGCTGGTTCCCGACTGGTCGCGGGAGGCGTACGCCGGGCGTCTGGAGCTGTTTGACCTGATGTTGGCTGTCACCGCCTCGCTGATTGCCCATCTGCAGGAGGACGGGGTGCCCTGCAGGTGGGTGTTGCCAGCGGGCGAGCGGGCGCGGGTGGAGGACATCCCGCGGTCGGCTGAATGGCTGGACTGGCTGGCGCGGGCGCGCCCGGTCGCCGGCTGGCGCTTGGCCGAACAAGTGGCGGCGTTGGCCCATGAGGCCGGCGCGAGTGGCCGCGTCCGTTGCCTGGCTGTGATCGCGCCGCAGACGCACGGTGATGTGCGCCGTTTGGCTGCCGCCGCGGGTGCCTGGGGCTGCAGCGTGGATTGGTTTGTTCCCGGTGCCACCGGGATGCTTGGCGTCCCGGGCGCCCGTGTCTATCCGGTGCCGGCGTTGAGCGTCCTGACCGAGCTGACTGCACCCGCGGAGGGGCAGGTGGGTCCGGGATGACGCCTCGCACCGTGAGCGGGCAGACTGGCTTGGGCAGGGGCTGGCCGCTGGCTGCACTGACCGCCGCCGTGCGGCGGCTGGCGGCAGGTTTGTGCGCGGCGGCGTGGCTCGGGGCGTTCACGGAACCGCTGCTTCGCCTCGGCGCGCCGCTCCCGATCCGGTTCGTTTGGCTGTTGCTGGCGGGGTTGGCGCTGGTCCAGGGGTTGCCGTGGCGTTCCGCCCGCGCCGCCGCTGCGTTGGGCGTCGTGCTGTTTTGGTTGGGCCAGGTATGGGCGCCAGGGCGCGGCGCCGTGTCTGCTGTGGCTGCTGTCCGCGGGCTGGCGGCTGCCCTGCACCAGGGGCTGGCGGGCGTCCAGCCGCCGTCCGTCTCCTCGTCCGATCAGGCGGCGGTGCTGTTGTGCGCCTGCGCGGCTGCGTACGGCCTCGTTCTGTACGCCTGCCGTCGGCCGTGGGTATGGCTGTTCTACAACGCCCTGGCGATTGCTGTCCTCACCGCCGCGGCCGCCTCTGGCGTGGTGTCCGTGAACGGGCCGCTCGCGGCGCTGTTGACAGCGGCTCTGCTCGCCCGCGGCTGCGCGGTGTGGGCGGCCCTGGCCGCCGCCCCCCCCCCCCCCCGTGGGTATTTTAGTTATCAAAAA
>JADGIC010000115.1 GCA_019683615.1 Alicyclobacillaceae bacterium
CCCACAATCACCTGTATGCGGGGAAACAGCTCAGCCAGGACGGGATACTCCTGAACTGCGGTGCGCGCCGAAAAGGTGAACAGACGGGCGAGGCACCAAGACGACTCCACCGCCACCACCCGGCCCTCGGCCCCCACGGCAGCGGCAAGGACCAGCGAATCGGCGCCAAGCCCCAGCGTTCCGTCCACCACCCGGTCACCGGTCTGCACGCGGCCCGCTCGCAGCAGACGATCCGGCTGACCAGAGCGCCACTGGGCAATCCGCTGCAAGGCCAGCCCCGGATGGAAAAACAGGGGCGTGTCCGGATCCAGACAGTGGTACAACTTCGGCGGACAATCTGCCACCACCGCCACCTCGGCTTGCTCCTCGGCCAACAGCCGCCGCACGCTCCGCCGGCCTCGCTCGACCAAGCGGCATTGAAACCAATCGGCCAACAGTGCGGCTCTTTCTCGGGCGGCAGGCCCGGGATGCCACGGGGTGGTCGCCACGACGTATTGCGCCGGGTGCCGTCCGCCAAGCGCATACCCGGGTCCGGACGGTTGACCCGGCCGTGCATCACGTTGTCCCTCAGACAATGCGTCGAAACCCCTTTTCCAGGTCGCGGTTCGACAGGCGAATCACGATAGGTCGCCCGTGCGGGCAGTGGAACGGGTCCGGCAACTCTGCCAGTGCCTCGAGGAGGGCTGTGAGTTCCGGTTCGGACATCCGGTGGTTCGCCTTGACGGCCGCTTTGCAGGCCTGCAAGGCGATGCGGTCAGCGACGACAGCGTACACGTCGCCACCGTCCGGAAGATGCAAGTCAGCCGCCAACGCCTCCAGCAAGGCGCGAACGTCCAATCCCTCCCAGACATCGGGCACGGACCGCACGAGCAGGTGACCTGTTCCGAACTCTTCGACTTGTAAGCCGAAGTCGCCGAGGACTCGCCGGTGCTCCCACAGCCGTGCCATATCCCGCGGCGCCAGGTCGAGTGGCAGCGGTGACAACAGCGCGACCGGCTGCACCTCCCGGGCGCGCAGCCGCTCGCTGAAGCGTTCGTACAGCACGCGTTCGTGAGCGGCGTGTTGATCAATGATGTACAAGTGTTCCCCGTCTTCGGCGATGATGTACGTGCCGAGCGCCTGTCCAACCAAGCGCAGGCGTTGCAGCCAGGGCCCTGGCTGACCCTCCTGGCCGCCTGCTCCGCCCAGCCGGACCGCTTCCTCCGCCGTCGGCCCGCCAGCTTCCGGCTGGTTCTCGGTGACGTTCTCTGCCTCTGAGGCCGGCGGCGGCTCTACGCGTTCTCGCACGGACGGGGCTGATGCATGGCGCACAGGCGCTGCACCATACAACGACTCAGCGACGGCCGCAACCGGGTGACGCGGCACGCGTTCGAGCGGCAGAGCCTGCTGGACAGCCGCCGGACGGGGGCGAGGTTGCCGACGCGCCAGGGACACCGCGAGCGCTGCCTGTTCGAGCGCACCCTCCACCGCACGGGCCACCAACGCCGCCAGGTCCCGCTCCTCGCTGAACCGCACCTCCGACTTGTGCGGGTGGATGTTGACGTCGACCAACCTCGGATCCATCTCGACCGCAATCACGTAGACGGGGTGCCGGCCCACCATCAGCCGCGGACCATAGCCGGCGACCACCGCTTGGTGCAGGCCGGGACTGCGGATGGTGCGCCCGTTCACGTACAGGTAGCCGTGATGGCGGGACGCCCGCGCTTGCGTGGGCCGGCCGATGTACCCGGTGACCCGGTAGTCGGGCGACTCCGCACATACGGGAAGGAACTGCCCGGCCTCCCCAGTCCCGTAGATGGCTGCCAACACCTCGAGTCGTTCGCCCCGCCCCCCGGACTGAAACAAGCGCCGGCCGTCGGCCATGAGCGACACCGCCACCTCCGGCCGCCCGAGCGCAAGCCGTTGCACCACCTCCAGGATCCGCGCTTGCTCCGTGGCGACTGTGCGCAGGTACTTCAAGCGTGCCGGCGTATTGAAAAACAGGTCGCGGACCTCGATGCGCGTACCGGGCGGCATCCCCACCGGTCGCGGCCCTTCGACCCGATTCGTGCCTTCGACGCGAACCTCGACGCCGCCTTCGCGGTCAGCAGGTCGCGTGCGCAACACCACCCGCGCAACGGCGGCGATGGACGCCAGCGCTTCCCCGCGAAAGCCGAGCGTGCGGATGGAAAACAGGTCCTGCGGGCGCAACAGCTTGCTGGTCGCATGCCTGGCGAACGCCAGCACCGCGTCTTCCTCGTCCATCCCGCAGCCGTCATCCTGGACGACGATGGAGCGGATCCCCCCTTCTTCGATGGCGACGGAGACGTGCCGGGCACCCGCGTCAAAACTGTTCTCGACCAATTCCTTCACGCAGGAAGCAGGCCGTTCCACCACCTCACCGGCGGCTATCTGGTTGGCCAGCGCCTCGGACATGACCCGGATGCGTCCCACGCCATTACCTCCTTCGCCTGTCGGACGAGATCGTCCAAAAGTTGCAGCGCTTCCAGCGGCGTCGTCCGCACAACGTCGATGCTGGCCAGGCGCCGCGCCAGATCGCCGGCAGTCAAGGACAGCAGCGGAAGCGGCTGCCCGTCCGAGTCGTGAAGCCTGTCGGCGGACGCATGGCCGCGGCGATCCGACGACGCCCCAGGCAGACCGGTGTGTGCTGCCATGTCACCTGCTGCGACTGTGCGGAAACCAGCCCCCCCGGCGGCATCGCCCATCCCTGGCGACTCCGCGGCGGCCGCCGCCTCACGGGCCGCCAACAACTCGTCGGCACGGCGAATCACCTCGTCCGGTACGCCCGCCAGCCGCGCCACCTGAATCCCGTAGCTGCGGTCCGCCGGCCGTTCGACCACGGTGTGCAGGAAGGTAATGCCGTCGGCTGTCTCTTCCACCCGCACGGAGGCGTTGACAGCGCCTGGCAACCTCGCCGCCGCTTCTGTCAATTCATGGTAGTGCGTGGCAAACAGCGTCAGCGGCCGCCGGCCAGGGGCTGTCAGGTACTCCATCACCGCTTCCGCAATGCACAGCCCGTCGTACGTGCTGGTACCCCGTCCAATCTCATCCAGAAGCACAAGACTGCGGTCGGTGGCGTAGCGCAAAATTTGCGCCAACTCCACCATCTCCACCATGAACGTGCTCTGTCCTGCGGCAAGGTCGTCTGACGCCCCGATGCGCGTGAAAATGCGGTCGACGAGGCCTATCTCCGCCGCCTCGGCCGGCACGAAGCAGCCCATGTGCGCCATCAGGACAATTAACGCGGTCTGGCGCATGTATGTGCTCTTGCCCGCCATGTTCGGCCCGGTGATGAGCAGCAGATGGCGGTTCTCGCCGAGCCGGACGTCGTTTGGCACAAACGGTTGAGCCGCTTCGGCTTCCACAGTCGGGTGGCGGCCCTTCACGATGTGCACGCCGCGCTCCTCGCGCAGCACCGGGCGCACGTAACCGCGGTCGGCAGAAACCGCTGCGAGCGACAGCAAGACGTCGATCACGGCCAGCACCTCGGATGCCGACTGCACGTCCGCAAGGCGCGCCAGCACCTCGTCGCGAAGTGCGACAAAGCTGGCGTACTCGCGCTCCATCGCCATCTCCTCGGCGTGCAGGATGCGCGCCTCCTGCTCCTTCAGCTCCGGCAGCACGTACCGTTCCGCGCCGGCCAAAGTTTGTCGCCGCTCGTACTCCGGCGGCACCAGGTGGCGATTGGCGTTGGAAACTTCGATGTAGTACCCGAATACTTTGTTGAAGCCGACTTTGAGCGACTTAATCCCCGTACGCTCCCGCTCCCGCTGCTCCAGCTCCGCCAGCCAGCGCCTCCCGTCGGTGCTGAGTGCGCGCAGCTCGTCCAACTCTTTGTCCACGCCGGGCCGAATCAGACCGCCTTCGCGGACGGACACGGGCGGATCGTCCACCAAGGTGGAAGTCACGCGCTCCGCCAAGGAAGCCAGGTCGGGGAGACGCCTGATCAGGCTTTCCAGCAACCCGCCCCGGTCTGACATTAACTCCGACAACCTCGGTAACACCTGAATTGACCTGGCCAAGGCGAGCAGGTCCCGCGCGTTCGCCGTCCCCAGCGCCAGCTTGCCGGCAAGCCTGTCCAAATCGTACACCTGCCGCAGCAAGGCGTCAGTTTGGGCACGCAAGAACAGGTCCGAGACGAACGCCTCCACCGCATCCAGACGTTGCTCGATGGCTGCCCGGTCACACAGCGGCCGCTCCATCCAGCGCCGCAACAACCGTTGGCCCATCGGCGTGCGCGTGCGGTTGAGCAGGTGAAACAGCGAGCCTTGCCGTTGCCGGGCACGCGAGGTCTCCAACAACTCCAGGTTTCGCCTCGCCGTCTGGTCAAGCACCAGGCATCCCGCTTGGCGGGCGTCGCGCGGCCAGCGCAAGTGGGGCAGGTGCGAGCGCTGGGTCTCGCGCGCGTACTGAATCGCCATCGCAGCGGCTTCCGCCGCCGCCGCGCGCTCCTCGAGGTCTAGCGGGGCGAGGTTCGGCACCCCGTACTGCGAGCACAAAACCTGTGCTGCCTCAGCCTCCGGCCGGCGCGGCTCAGGCCGTCGCGTGACACGGACCGGGTCCTGCGCCAACCAGCGGTCCAACCAGGGCCATGCCAGGGCACGTTCATACACGAGAATTTCCGCTGGTTTCCAGGCGGCCAGCCATTCGTACGCGTCATCGCCCCGCTCTGTCTGGCCACACCACACCTCACCGGTGCCGACGTCGACGGCAGCGAGCCCCCACTCGCCGTTGCGCTCCACAGCCGCCGCGAGAAACCGGTTGGCAGCCGAATCGTCGTGGACCATCGTTCCGGGCGTCACTACCCGGACGACCTTCCGTTGCACCAACCCCTTGGCTTGGCGGGGATCTTCCAGCTGCTCACAGATGGCCACCCGGTGGCCTGCTTCCACCAGTTTTTGCAGGTGAGACTCCAGTGAGTGGAACGGAACCCCGCACATCGGGACCCGGCCCAACTGACCGGCGTCGCGGCCAGTCAGGGTGATGTTCAGCACCTGGCTGGCGACGACCGCGTCGTCAAAAAACAGTTCATAGAAATCCCCGAGCCGGAACATGAGCAAAGCGTCCGGATGGTCCGCCTTCAGCGCCTGGTACTGCTGCATCATCGGCGTCAGCGACACATGGTGAACCCCCTGACTGCATCAGCTCGGCACAGTTCGCGTGACCGCCGGCCAGGACGCAAAAGGCGCTGCGGGCCGAGTCCGCGAGCGCCCTTCAACCTCTGCCGCAGCCGCAACCTTCGCCACCGTGCCCGCGGCCGCAGCCTTGGCGCGGTCCGACTTCCACTGGCAATTCTCCCGCCAACCGCGCCAGCAGAACCTGAACAACCCCTTGCATGAGGTCGTTCAGCTCCGCCTGCGCCTCCTTGTACTGCATGGCGACAGGAATCTCCTGCAGTTTTTGCTCCACCTCGTGAACCTCAAGCTCCGCCAACAAGACCTTCGGGTGGTCGGGGGACAGGCGCTGTTGCAGGATCAAACTGGTGTTCTTCTTCAGCTTCAGCTCCTCGAACAACGCCTGCGCCCGCTCGTGGTGCTCCATCTTCCGCCTGGCCTGCCAATACCGCCTGGCGATTTCGGAGGTCGCGATTTCACGGGCGATATCACTCGCCATTTGCATCAGCAGTACCCGGTCCACCGGCTGCCGCCGTTCCGCGGCCTGCGCCGGCACTCCGTCTGCGACTGGCTCCACCATGCTCATGCCAACGCCTCCCGCCTGTCCGCTTCCGCCGTCGGCCGCCGGGTTCCGCGCGCGTTCGCCGGATACGCGTCCGCCGCCTCCAACCACTCGCCTTTCAGGACCCAACTTTGCGGATCCGTGATGCGGACGCGGCCGAGGCGACCCGCCCACTCCGGGCGGCCAGGGAACAACACCAACTTGTTGGTGCGTGTGCGCCCTGCCCACACGCTCGGGTTCGTCTTGCTGGGACCCTCCACCAGCACCTCGACGACCGCTCCGCGCAGGGACTCGTTGATCTCGCGCGAAATCCGGGTCTGCAACTCGTTCAACCGCAGCAGCCGCTCCTTCTTCTCCTCCGACTTGGTGTCGTCCGGGAACCGGGCAGCAGGCGTGTTCTCCCTGGGAGAGTAAATGAACGTGAACGCGTTGTCGAAGCGAACCTCTTCAACCAAGCGGAGCGTGTCCAGGAATTGCTCCTCCGTCTCACCGGGGAAGCCCACAATGATGTCGGTCGTCAGGCTGACACCCGGAATCGCTCGGCGGATCCGCTCCACCAGGTTAAGGTAAAACTCGCGCGTGTAGGTCCGGTTCATCCGCTTCAGAATCTGGTTATTGCCGGATTGGACCGGCAAGTGAATGTGCTCGACGACGTGATCGCACTCAGCTATCGCGGCAATCAACTCATCGGTGAAATTCCATGGATTTGACGTCGTGAAACGCACGCGCTCGATGCCGTCGACGGCGTTGACCTTGCGCAGCAACTGCGCAAACGTCACGTCTCCCAAGTCGGCACCGTAATCGTTCACGTTCTGTCCCAACAGGGTTACCTCGCGGCAACCCGCCGCCGCCAGTCCGGCCACCTCGTTGACAATGTCCTGCGGCAACCGGCTGCGCTCGGGCCCGCGCGTGTACGGCACGATACAGTACGTGCAAAACTTGTTGCAGCCGTATTGGATGTTCACCCACGCACGGACGCGATCCCGGCGAACTTTCGGCAGGTCTTCCACCAATTCCGCCGGCTTGTCCCACACCTCCAGCACGGTGTCGAGGCTGTTCCGGGCTCTCGTCAACAGCTCAGGTAACCGGTGCAGGTTGTGCGTGCCAAACACCAGATCAATCCACGGAAACTTGCGCAACACCAACTCTTGCACACCTTGCTCCTGAGCCATGCAGCCGCACAGGCCGAGGATCAGACCCGGGTTGGCCGCTTTCAGCGGGCGAATGCGGCCGATTTCACCAAACACCTTGTCCTCCGCATTTTCCCGCACGGCGCACGTGTTGAACAAGATGACGTCAGCGTCGGCGTCGTAGGCGGCCGGTTCGTATCCCATCGCCTGCAGCAAACCGGCCATTGTTTCGGTATCGTGCTCGTTCATCTGACAGCCGTACGTCTTTATGATAAACCGATACGGCTCGCCGCCCGGCTTGCGCCCCACGCGGTAGCGGTTCGCCAGCGACGCCGCGTCGAATGGAATGCGTTCGACCGGATGAGGCCGGTGAGTGCCGAACAGCAAGCCGCGGCCCGGCTGCAACCGGCCTTCCCGGAGCTGTTGGATGCGATTTTCCACGACAAACCCTCGCTTTCCAGGGCAGCCCGAGACCACGGAGTCGGGCACCTACCCAACTCAACATGATACCACACACCCGGCCAAAACGCGTGCCGGGAACACCGCGCGTCCGTGTCAAGCTTCGGTAGGGGAGACCTCACCGTTCGCTGTGCCTACGCAACTGTCAGTGGCGATCGCGCCAGCTCACGGAGCACATACTTCACCC
>JADGIC010000116.1 GCA_019683615.1 Alicyclobacillaceae bacterium
GTGTGACCGGCACTCCGCGTCGCCGGAGCTGGCGGACCGCTTCCACCAACACGTGGACTCCCTTCCCCTGGATCACCCGCCCCACGTACAGAACGCGCAAACCCTCCGGCCGCACCGGGCGGCCGGTTGACAGTACCGGGCTGGCGCGGCCGTTCTGGGCATGACCGGCGGCCGCCAACGGCGTGAATTGTGCAACGTCGACGCCCGGGTAGATCACCACCGGGTGCCATGCACCGGTCTCCAGGCGAAAGTGGCGTGCGATCCGGCGTTGCAGAAAGCGGCTGTTGCAGACCACGGCGTCCGCGCTGCACAGGATGTCCCGTGCCGCCGTCGGCGCCAGGTGGCGCGGGCCGAGAAACGTGCCCGAGTGCAGGTTGAGCACCACCTTGGCGTCCGGGCATGCAACCCGTACGGCGGGCACAAGGTCCGGTCGGTTGTCGACGTGAACGATGTCCGGCCCAATCTGTTTCAGTTCCGTCAAGATTAAGGCGCGGTAGGTCCGTCGGCGCTCCCGCCTGTTGCGGACAGCCACAGGCAGGTGGCTTGACAACTCTGGAGACGGGTGTCGCCCCGGGCTGAGCAGGGTCACGGTAACGTCACGAGCGCCTGCCAGAAGTCGGCATACGTGCCACAAGTAAATTTGCACGGAGCCGCCCTTGACGGGCGGGATTGGCAAATCGTCCGGTGCGACGACGGCAACCTGCATACGCTGGGCGCCCCCCTTGCCACCATCCGGGTCGCTGCCGGGTAAGAGATGCCGGCCCCGCAATGGTGTGGCGTTTCATTTTGTTCGCGCGGGAGTCTCGGCGCGCGGGCACATCCCCCGGGCAGACGGCGGTCCGGGTGCCGGCAAAAGGGTGGATGTGGGCCCCTGTGAATCCGGCGGCGCCGGCGGTTGAATATGGTGGTACGGAATGGACCTGGATGGAATGTCGCCGGCATCGGCGAATGGGGGGCGATAATGTGCTCGTCGTTCTCACCGGCGCCCTGTTGAGCCCGGCGGACAGCCCTCGCCGGTTGCGGGCGTTCCAATTGCTGAGTGCGGCCGGACAGCGCTGCCAGCTGCCGGTGTTGATCACCACGCCGGCCTGGCGGGGCAAAGCCGCGGAACGCGTGGTCAGTTGCCAGATTTCCCCTGTGGACGGGCTGATTTCTCGCTCCGTCACGCGCATTGATCGAAACCACATCGTGGTGTACGATGCGATGTACCTGTCTGAGCTGCGGGCGCATCGCCAGATGCTCCGTGCGCTCGGCAAGCGGCTCGCCGCGGCCGGCGTGCCCCGCTTCAATCCGGTCTTGCCGGGCAAGGACGCGGTGTACCGCTGCCTGCAAAGCATGAACGGCAGCGCACAGTTGCCATCCACCTGGTACGCGGTGCGAACACAGCAGGTTGTGCGGTTGATGAACGACCTCGGCCGCCTGTGGTTGAAACCGGTGCGGGGTTCTGGCGGCCGCAACGTGGTGTACATTGAGCAGGTCGCTGGCGGCGGCATTCGCCGGTGGCGCGTGTTGGCCGAACGCTGCTTCGGGTCGCGGGTCGACACGGTGGTTGACGAGGCCGAATTGCAGCGCTGGGTCGCTCGGGCGCTGCGGCGGCGTACCTACCTGGCGCAGGCTCACGTGGCGTTGGCGCAGACGTCGGACGGCCGCCCTCTCGACGTGCGGGCCACGGTCGCGCGGGATGGCGCCGGCCGGTGGCAGGTCGCAGGGCTGACCGCCCGCGTGGCTCCGGCTGGATCGCTGTGGACAAACTACCATGCAGGCGGAGACGTGTATTCGCTGACGCGGTTTTCGCAGGACGGCCGGGAGCCGCTCCCCCGTCCGGCCATCCTGCCCGTATGGTTGACAGATTCAAGCGTTCTGTCCGCCATCGGGGAAGCGGCGGTGCAGGCCGCCGGGTGCCTGCAGCAACGCTGGCCGGCGTTGGGCGTTTTGGGGGTTGACGTGGCGCCGACCGCCGACAGCGGGTGGTTTGTCTACGACTGTAACAGCCGACCGGGGCGGGACATCCTCACGGATTGGGAGGTGGAGGCGATGATGGAGCTGGTAGCCGGCTTTGCACGCCATTTGTACGACCGCCGCCCGGGTGCTTTGACAGGGGGTGCTTTGACAGGGAACGCCGGGTCTCCCGGGTGACACCCGGAAGGGTTCAACAGCGCCGTCAATCGCCTGAGGTATCGACGCCGATCAGCATGGCGATGGGAACCGCCAGTTCATCGCCGGTAGACTCCCGGACCCCCCAAGCCATGATCCCTTTCAGGTGGGTGACCCGAATCGCGTCGTCCTCCTCCGCCAACCGATACGTTTTTCCGATTTCCACACGCGCGTGCGGTTGGATCAGGTACGATTTTGCGAGGTACCATTTCGTCATCAAGGTGTGGTACTCCGTCCAGTTGCGCGCATCGTACGCCCGTTGTCCTTGGCAGCGCAGTTGTTCCAGCTCGGCAGCCAACTGTGCAGGCGTCATTTCGCTGTAATACGGCATCTTCAGTCTCCTCCTCGGCTTGCGGAGATGTCAGGCAGGGACGTCGGCCAGCCGCCAGGCGCAGGGCACTGTCCGGCGCAGGCACGCTCTGGCGGACGGCGGCGTCAGCTCTTGCGGGGCAGTGCCGTCACCCGCAAGGACAGCGTCTCGCCGGCAATCACCGTCGTCGTCACCCGCAGCACCAGCGACTGGCCGCCGGCTTCCACGAGTTGTCCGTTCAACAAGTGGGCTGGCAACTCCGGGTGTTCCACCAGGACCCGGATCGGCCGCCCCACGAGAAATCCGAGCTGTTGCCGGGCAAACCGGACCACTTCCAGCTGGGACATGGCGTCCGGAGCGTCGGCGGCAATGTGCACCGTCTTCAGCACCAGCACCGGGCTCGGGGCCTGCAGCTGGGCGGACAGCTGGACGTTTTCCTCTTCCAACTCCTCGTATTGCATTCTAAGGCTGGACAGCTGCAGGGACAAGCGGTTCAACTCGCGGCCCTGCCAAACCGTCATGCCGATCGCTCCGGCCACCGCGCCGAGCAACAAGTGCGCGAGCGTGGGGCCGGACAGCCACTGCCACACCCGCGGCCCCCTGGAGGTCTGCCGTCCGCCTCCCCGCGGGTTGGTCTGCGATCCGCCCGTCCCCCCTCCGCGGCTGTCTTCTTCGTGAGTCACAGATGGTCACCGCCCGCCAGCGACCGAACAATCCAAAAACCGGCCTGACACCCGAGGAAAGCGGCGACAAGCAGGGCGAATTGCCGGCCCACGGGCAGCAGTTGGCGTTCCAACACCCCGGATTCAATCACGCGAAGCGTATCCATGGTGCCTCCGAGCGTGCTCACCAAGGCCCAGATCTTCAGCCGGCTGGCCAGCGTCACCATCACCTCCATCGGGGGTTGCTGGGTCAGTACCGCTCCGACCGCTCCCAGCAGCGCACCGCCCACCACCATTCCGAGTGCGACAAAAAAGTTGACCACCAAATCGGTCCAAAACGACATATTCGGCACCTCCTCGGTGCACCCACCGCCTGGTTGAACCATACGGGACAAGATTGCCCGTTATGACCTGTGTTTGGTGGCGGCCGGAGGGGCGCCCGGCCGTTGCCGGCTGCCGCCGAACGGTACCGGTTTGCCGCCAAGGGCGCAAAAGCTGCTGTGCAGCCGCAGGCGGTTTGCGGTAAGATCAAGGAATCGACGCAAGGGGGCAGCGGGCCGATGGCGGATGCGAGATGGACAACCACACACACCTCACACCGCCTGAACGAAAGCGTCCTTGGGCAGCGTGTAGCCGGTTTCGGCTGTCCGGGCCCGGTATGGTCGGATCCTGGAGAGGGCTGGCTGTGGGTGGATTCGGATGCGGATGGTGCGCGGATAGCCTGCCTCGCCGAGCGGGTGGCCGAAGTGTCAGGCGTGTCGCCGGTTCGCATCGAGCGCACCGGCCGGCAAGCGATCGCCTGCTACGGCGGCCGCGAGTTTGGAGACGTCCTGCGGGCGCTGGCACGGGGGCACGTGCAAGCGGTCTTCAACAGTGCGGCCTGGTCGGACTGGTTGAACCTGCTGGCTCGCTGTGCGGATCTGGCTGCGCAAATCGTGGCGAACGGCGACGTGATGGCGTTTGCCGCACCGCATGCGCTGCGCTTTGCCGATGTGGCGGCCGTGTGTCTGCAGCACGCGGGCGACCGGGGTGACCTGTGGGTGCCGTGGAGCGGCCGCACCGATCCGTTTGCCGCGGCCTGGTTGCCTGCCTGGACGCGGCCGGAGTTCCGGGCGCTGCGCTTCACGTATGCAGGTTGGGCGCGCCAGTTGTGGCACGCGGATGCAGCGCCGGAGTTGGCGGCCGGCGCCCGCGTGCACCGCACTCGCCTTCACGGTGCGGGCACGAATGCCGGGGCGCAGGCGGCCCGGGGGTTGCTGCCGGACGGACCGGACGCGGCCGAGCTGTGGCTGGATTACTGGCTGTGCCTTTGGGTGGACGCGTTTGCCCGGCGGGCGCTCCGGCCGTGGTCGCAGTTGCCGGCGGCTGGCGGCGTGAGCGGCGGGGTGCGGCACCGCCCGTACCGCATCGCCTACCGCGGGGAGGAGGAGCTGCTGGAGCGGTGGCGCCGGGCGCTGTGGGCGGATCGCCAGAAGACCCCGGAGGGGCATCTGTTTCCCGGCGACAGCTGGCTGGTGTGGCACATCCTGGGGCCCGCCCTTGCGGCCAGCGGCTGGCGGGCGGAGTGGCTGCGGGACCGGTCGGGGCGCGCCTACTACCACTTGCGACTGGAGCTGGTGCCGCCGGAGCCGGGGCGGGCAAACTTGGACTGGCGCCTGCGGTACCACGTGGAACACAACCTCTATCCGCGGTCGGCGCCGCTGTCCGACTGGTGGCTGCAGCCTGACCGCGTGTGGCGGGTCGGTCCGGACGTACTGGAGGCCCCGGACGTATGGATCCTGCCGGCGTTGTGGTCGGTCGGGTCCCGGTTCGAGCCGGTGGGGCGCAGCCTGCGCCAACCGGCGCCGGACGCGTGCGACCTGGCGGTGGAAGAGGTGCTGGAGCTGGCGGCGGGATCGCGGGAGTGGCTGAACGGAACGGGGGCAGAGGTAACCATACCGGACCTGAGCCTGGCGGACGCCGGGGATGTGCGCATCCGCGTGCAGGTGCACCGCTACGCCGGGCGCCGCCGGGGCCGTGGCGGGCAGCGGTCGGCCGGCTGGTTTGGCACGGATCAGCTGGTGGCGTTCAATTGGACGCTGGTGGTGGACGACCGGGAGCTGGGGCCCGACGAGTTTCGCCGGATGGTGGAGCAACGGTCGCCGCTCGTGCAGATCGGCGGCTCCTGGCGGCTGGTGCCGCTGGATCTGATTGTCCAGCAGATTCGCATGCTGGAGGACGCGGGGTCGGGTGGTGCCGCCGGGCTGTTGCCGTTCTCCCGGGCGCTCTTGATGGCCCAGGCGGAGGAAGATGTGCCGGTGGAAGTCGTGGTGGCAGATGACGCGGACGGCGCGGCCTCGTCCGGCGCGGATGCGGACGGGTCGGACAGGCCGGAGGGCGCCTTCCACCCATTGGGAGCCTTGCGGGTCCTGCTGGGGGCGGGCGAGGTGAGGCTTCTGCCGCCGCCGCAGGGGTTGCGGGGCACGCTGCGGCACTACCAGCAGTACGGCTTCTCGTGGTTGGTGCACCTGCGCAACGCTGGCTTTGGCGCCTGCCTCGCGGACGACATGGGGCTGGGCAAGACCATCCAGGTGATTGCCTGTCTCCTCCATCTGAAAGAGACCGGGCGGGCGGAAGGGCCGCATCTCTTGTTGTGCCCGACGTCTCTTTTGCCCAACTGGCGGTCAGAGGTGGCGCGCTTCGCGCCGTCCCTGCGGGTGTACGTCCACCATGGCAGCAGCCGGGAGACGCATGCGGAGGCGTTCGCACAGGCTGTCCGCGGATACGATGTGGTACTGACCACGTACGCAACGGCCGTGCGGGATCAAGAATTGTTGGGCGGTATCCGCTGGGACACGGTCGTCGCCGACGAAGCGCAGAACATCAAGAACCCGGACACCAAGCAGTCGAAGGCGGTGTGCGGGCTGCCGTCCCGCCACCGCATCGCCCTCACCGGCACGCCGGTGGAAAACCGCCTGGAGGAGCTGTGGGCCATTTTCCATTTCACGCACCCGGGCTACCTGGGCAGTCTGCCGTGGTTCCGGCGCACGTTTGCCAATCCGGTCTCCGCGCAGCCGGATTCCGGTGCGGCGCGGGTGTTGCAAAGGTTGCTCGCGCCGGTGCTGCTGCGCCGCCGCAAGACGGAGGCATCCATTCAGATAGAGTTGCCGGAAAAGTGGGAGACGAGCCAGTATGCGGCGCTGACGGCCGAGCAGGCGGCCTTGTACCAGGCGGTGGTAAACCGGCTGTTCCACGGGCTGAGTGAACGGGCGGGCGATGATGCCAGCGCCACCGCCGGCGCCTCCGCCGCCGGCCGCTTGGGGAACGGCGGTGCGAGGGGCGGATCCAGCGGCAGCGGACCGGGTGGCGGTGAGGGGTACGGTGCCGCCCGGGGCGCGGCTGCGCGGGCCATGTCGCGGCGGGGGCAGATCTTGTCGGCCCTGGTCCGCCTCAAGCAGGTGTGCGACCACCCCTGCCTCCTCGTCGGTGGCCGCAAAGACCCGGAGCGGTCTGGGAAATTACGCCTTCTTTTGGAGTTGCTGGAGGAAGTCCGGGAGCGGGGGGAGGCGGCGCTGGTGTTCACTCAGTTTCGCGACATGGGCGAGTTGATTTGCGACGTGTTGGAGGACCGCTGGGGCCGGCGCCCGCCGTTTCTGCACGGGGGCCTTGGCGCCGCGCAGCGAGGGGCGCTGGTGGAGGCGTTCCAAGCGGGGCGGGATCCGTCGCCCGTGCTCGTGCTGTCTCTGAAGGCGGGCGGGGTGGGCCTCAACCTGACCCGCGCCAACCACGTGTTCCACTATGACCGCTGGTGGAATCCGGCGGTGGAGGACCAGGCGACGGACCGCGTGTTTCGCATCGGGCAGAGCCGGGACGTGCAGGTGCACAAGTTGGTGTGCGCGGGCACGCTGGAGGAGCGCATCGACCAGATGATTGCCGCCAAGCGGGCGCTGTCCAACGCGGTGGTGGGCGCGTCCGAGCAGTGGGTGACGGAGTTGGACGACCAGGCTTTGCGCGAGCTGTTCGCGCTCGATCCGGACGAGGTCTGGCTGGACGCCTCCGCCGGTGACGAGGCGGAAGCAGGGGGTGATCCGGCGTGACCGCAAGGCAGCGGCGGACGGGCGGATCGCGCGCGGCGAACTGGCAGCAGCGCTGGAACCCGTTTTGGTCCCTGGCCGATCCCGCCCGCCTGCGCCGCGCCCGTGCCCTCGCCCGGGACGGCCACGTGCTGCGCTGGTCGGTGCAGGGCGGACGGGTCGAGGCGCTGGTCCGCAGCGTCCGCTC
>JADGIC010000117.1 GCA_019683615.1 Alicyclobacillaceae bacterium
TTTAAATATTTTAGTAAACGTACATTCTTAGCCCGCGTCATCTATTTATGACACGGGGCCGTGGTTGTGTCAAGATCCAGGCGGTCTGTTAACGACGCTGCAAAGTAGATTCGAGCGGGTTTACAAACGGTTTCGCGCATGGTACATTGGACCTGAACAATTTCCATATGTAAAGCGCTAGGGGTGCCGATGCAAGGCTGAGAAGCGGCTCGCCGCTAACCCTGAGGACTCGATCTGGGTAATACCAGCGTGAGGAAGTGCTTCAACGGGGGACCGAGTGCCTCTTTTGCGCGCCACGCAAAAGAGGCTTTTTCGTTGAGCCTGTTGCTCAGCCTGCCGCCGCTCGCCCGAGCGGCGGCGCTCGCTTTGGTCCCGGTTCCAGTCAAATGCGGCGGGGGCCGGTGACCGCCCGGCGTTCGAAACAAGAGGAGGCGTGCGGCCATGTGGAAGTTGCGGGACATTATTGTCGCTGTCATTCTCTCGGTGGTGTGCGGCGCGTTTTACATGGGTTGGGACTATTTGACCACGCCGCTGTTCTCGGCGACATTCAGCCCCGTGATTGCCGGTTTGGTGAACGGGGCGTGGTGGATTGCGGCGGGTTTGGTGGCGTACATCGTGCGCCGGCCGGGCTCGGCGTTCTTCGCCGGCGTCGTCAGCGCATTCTTCGAGTTCGTGTTCGGCAGCCCGTACGGCGCCGGTGCCATCATTTCCGGCTTGCTGCAAGGGGCGGGTGCTGAGGTGGGGCTGATGCTGGGCGGATGGCGGCGCTGGGGCACAGGCATGATGATGCTCTCCGGTGCCGTGGGTGGTATCGGGAATTTCATCCAGTGGTACTTTCAGTACGGCGGCAACCAGTTCCGGATTGCGGTCGTGATTGGCTACCTCGTTACCACACTGCTCAGCGGCGCGGTGATTGCAGGTCTGGTGCCCAAGTGGATTGGCGATGCGCTGAATCGGGCCGGTGTCGTGCGGAACTTCGAGATTGGCCGGCAGGCACGGGGGACCGCGCAATGACTCCGTCGCTGCCCGTTCCGGACACCACACCCGCCGAGGCGCGGCCCGGACGCAGCGGCCCGCGGAACGGTGAAGCGCGGGAACGGGCTGGGGATGCGGGCGGTCCCGACGGGGGCTGCGCGGCCGAGGTGCTGCTGCGCCTGCAGGGCGTGACCGTTGCGTACGAAGACGTGAATCACCCAGCCCTTCGGGATGTCGACTTTGAACTTCGCCGCGGTGAGGCGGTTCTGTTCCTGGGCCCCAGCGGTTGTGGCAAGAGCACGCTGGCGATGGTCTGTGCAGGTTTGATTCCCGCGGCGGTGGAAGCGGTTGTCGCAGGTGTGGTGGAACGCAGCCCGCGTTTGGACCGGCCGGGGGCAGTGGGCTACGTGTTTCAGGATCCGGAAGCCCAATTCTGCATGTTGCAGGTTGACGACGAGATCGCCTTCGGCCTTGAGAACCAGCGCTGTCCGCGGCCGGATATGTTGCGGCGGATGCGCCCGGCCTTGGCAGAGGCGGGCCTGGATGTGCCGCTGGCCGCCCGGCACACCGCGTTCTCCGGCGGCATGAAACAGAAACTGGCCATCGCCTCGGCGCTCGCCATGGAACCGGAGCTGTTGGTGTTCGACGAGCCGACCGCCAACCTCGACCCGCTGGCGACGCGCCACGTGTTCGACACCATCGCCCGGCTGCGGGCGGCGGGCCGTTCGATGATTGTCATTGAGCACAAGTACGACCGCCTGCTTGGCGCAATGGACCGCGTCGTGCTGTTTGACGCCGCGGGGCGCGTCTTTCGCACCGGGCCCGCGCAGGAGGTGGTGCGGGAAGAGTGGGGTTGGCTGGTCAAGACCGGTGTTGTGGCGCCGTGGAAAGAGCCGCCGCCGGGCGCGGTCGGTGCGGGGACAGCCCCGCGGGCCGGGTGGCCTGGCACAGACGCCTGCGAGAGGTCGTCCCGGCCTGCCGGCGCCAAAACCACCGGGTGCGGCGAGGAGCAGGCCGTCTGCATACGCGCGGGTTGTCTGCGCTACGGGGATCACACGGTTTGGCAGAACCTCAACCTGTCGATTCCGCGCGGTTCCCTAACGGCATTGGTGGGGCCGAACGGCGCCGGGAAGTCGTCGTTGCTGCAGGTCATCGCAGGCCTGCAGCGGCTGACAGCAGGGGACGCGTTGGTCTTGGGGAGGAGCGTGTCGTCGTGGCCGCGGACGGAACTGGCGAAGGCGGTCACGTTGTGCTTTCAAAACCCGGAGTACCAGTTCATTTTCGAACGCGTGGCGGATGAAATCGCCGGCCGGGTGGTGGGCCAAGCGGTGCCGGCGGAGATCCGCGCGGCGCTGGCCGACTTTGGCCTGGCCGGCTGCGAGCAACAAAGCCCGTTCGGGCTCAGCCAGGGGCAGAAGCGCCGCCTCAGCGTCGCGGCGATGCTGCGGGAAGACCACGAGGTCTACCTGTTCGACGAGCCGACCTTCGGCCAGGATGCCGCGACTCAGCAAGCGTTGATGGACCGCATGGCGGCTCTTCACCAGGCCGGCAAGACAGTTATCTTGTCGACCCACGACATGGATCTGGTGCGCCGCTACGCGACTCACGTGGCGGTGCTGGCTGACGGTGGTCTCCTGTACTTCGGCAGGCCGGACGAGTTGTTCGCCCGGCCGGATGTGTTGAAGCGGGCACACCTGGTCGATGACCAGGCTGACAGTTCCGCCGACCTGGCGCCACCCGTGTTGTCTTCGGAGCCTCGCTTGGCTGCGGGCGGGATCGGCGGCGGCGAACAACGGTTGGCCCGGGTTGACATGACAGGCAGCGGTGCCCCCAACGGCTGTGCGGACGAGCAACCTGTCCGTCAGGCGGGGCTGCGCCCGCGGGCCCCGGCTCGCCGGTTGAACCCGGCGGTGCACCTGGTGGCCATCGTCGTGGCGATGTTTGTCGCCATCTTCGCGCGCACTCTGCCGGAAGGCGTAGCCATGTTCTTGTTGCCGTGCCTGCTGCTGATGGGCATGGCGTGGCTCGGGCCGTGGCGGGTCTTCAAGCGGCTGTCCCCTTTTCTCGGTTTTTACGCGCTGTACGTGTTCACATTCGCGGCCTACAGCGCGCATCCGCCGGGCAGCCGGTCGATCCACGTGCTGTGGCTGCAACTCAGTTGGGCAGGGCTGTATACCGGTGTGGTGTTGGCCTTGCGCATGCTCGGCGCCGTGGCCTTCGCGGTACTGTTTGTCTCCAGCACCGAGATTACCGATTTGATTGTAAGCCTCTGCCAGACCTTTCGAACGCCTCCCCGCTTGGCCTACGGCGTGCTGGCCGGTGTGCGCTTCATGCCGCTGTTTCAATCGGAGTGGCGCAAGCTTCGCCAGGCTCGGCAACTGCGGGGAAAGGACGCCCGTTTCGCAATCGTGCGCCCGGTCACCTACGCGCTGCCGCTGCTGAGCCAAGCGATCCGCCTGAGCGAACGGGTGGCGATTGCCATGGAAGCGCGCGGTTTTCGGGGCGAGGCGGCGATGTCCAGCCGGGGGCGGACCTATTACCGGAAGACCGACGTTCATTGGTGGGACTGGGCATACTTGGCCGGCTTGACGTTGGTCATGGTCGGGCTGCTGGCGGCCGTGTGACACGGAACCTGCTGGCAGCGGCCAGCCCGCCATCCCAATATCATAGTGTTCCCATAGGGATACTTGACACAAGCGACACCGAGTGCTAGCATCAGAGTCGAATCAGACAATCAGAGCTTAGGGCCGACTCGAACGCGAGAGGCAGATTCCTCTCGGTGCACGTTGCACCGGGGGCGGAATCTGCCTTTTTTGTTGGCGAGCGAGCCCGGGTGACAACGAGAGGTCAAGGACGACGTGAGGAGGGGTTCGATGTTGACGAGCCGGGAGCATCGCGAAGCAGGTTATGACTCCGGTCATACGCCGCAGGGCGGAAGGGCGCGCGTGCGTCAGCGGTTGTTGTGGTTGGGATTGGCGGGTGCAGCCGCGGCGGTCGGGGTTGCGGCGGCTGCGCACACGGTGCACCAGGCGGCGCCTGCGGGCGGGCACGCCCGGGTGGCGGCGCCTGCCGCCAAAGTGGTCCGTATTGGGTACCAGAAGTACGGCACGCTGAACATCTTGAAGGCCACGGGCGGGCTCGACAAGCGCCTGGCCGCGCTGGGATATCACGTTCAGTGGATTGAATTTCCCGGCGGTCCGCAGCTGTTGGAGGCCCTAAACGCCGGGAGCATCGACATTGGCCACACCGGGGAAGCGCCGCCGGTGTTCGCCCAGGCGGCGGGCGTGCCGTTCGTCTATGTCGCGCACGAGCGGCCCAGTCCCGCTAGCGAGGGCATCTTGGTGCCCGCCGGGTCTCCAATCCGTACGCTGAAAGACCTGAAAGGCAAGCGCATCGCGTTAAACAAGGGCTCCAACGTCCACTACCTGTTGGTTCGGGTGTTGCAGAAGGCGGGTCTCAAGTACAGCGACATTCACCCGGTGTATATGGCGCCGGCAGATGCGCGGGCGGCGTTTGAACGCGGCAGCGTGGATGCCTGGGTGATCTGGGATCCGTATTACGCAGCGGCCGAGACGGCCGATCACGCCCGCGTCCTCGTCGACGGCCGGGGCTTGGTGGCCAATCAGGAGTTTTACCTGGCGCAGCGGTCGTTTGCGCAAAGCCATCCGGACGTCATCCGCGCCTTGATCAGCGAGATCCAAACGGAAGATGCCTGGATTCGCACGCACCACCACCAGACCGCCGAACTGTTGTCCCCGCAGCTCGGCATCGACGTGGCTTCCCTCGACTTGGCGGCGAACCGGCGGCAGTACGGCGTGGAGCCGATCACGCAGGTGGTCGTGAAGCAGCAGCAGGTGATTGCGGACACGTTCTATCAACTCCACCTGATCCCGAAGAAGATTCGCGTGGCTGACGACACCTACCGAGTCCCGTGGCCTTCAGGGACATCCAGCGTGAAGCAGGAGGCGGCTCACTGATGGACATTCTGTGGTTCATCCCCACACACGGGCACGGCCGTGATCTGGGTGCGGGGACTCGCCCCGTCTGTGACACCGTCTCACCCGCGCCGGCCCCTTCCCGGCCGGCGGTGGGTTCGTCATGAGAGCGCGATCGTTGACGGGGTGGATGGTACCGGTTGCGGCGGTTTTATTGTGGCAGGTTCTGGGTGATGCAGGCGTCATCACCACGCGGGTTTTGCCGACGCCGTGGCAGGTTTTGCATGCGGGAATCACACTGGCGCACAGTGGGGAGTTGTGGCAGGACGTCGGCGTGAGTGCCGCACGAGCAGGCATTGGGTTTGCCATTGGAGCCGGGACAGGGCTGGTGCTCGGCTTGTTGAACGGCATTGTGCCACTCGCAAGCCGGCTGCTGGACTCCACCATTCAGATGATCCGGACCATTCCGCACCTGGCGCTAGTCCCGCTTGTCATCCTGTGGTTTGGCATCGGCGAGACAGCGAAAGACTTCTTGGTTGCTCTCGGTACCATGTTTCCCATGTACCTGAACACCTACCACGGGGTGCGCAGCATCGACCCGGGGTTGGTGGAAATGGCGCGGATGTATGGCTTGCGAGGTTTCGCTCTGTACAGGCATGTCTTGCTACCTGGCGCCTTGCCTTCCATTCTCGTCGGACTGCGTTACGCGCTCGGCGTTGCCTGGATCACGCTGATCGTCGCTGAGACCATCTCTGCTGATTCCGGCATTGGCTACATGGTCATGAACGCGCGGGAATTTGTGCAGATGGACGTGGTCGTCCTGGGCATCGTACTATACGCGCTCCTGGGCAAGTTGTCGGATCTCGCGGCTCGCGGGCTGGAGCGGTGGTGGTTGCCTTGGCGGGTCACGGTTGGAGGCGAGGAGGCTTGATTCAGACATCGGAGATGACACCGGCGGCTGTGCAACGCGGAGCTGCCGTTCACCTTGAAGACGTCAGAAAGTCATTCAACGGCCATGAGGTGCTGCGCGGGGTTCATCTCACAGTGCGGCCTGGGGAGTTCGTAGCCATCGTTGGCCGCAGTGGCTGCGGTAAAAGCACGTTGTTGCGGTTGATCGCAGGTCTGGAACAACCTGACAGCGGTCGTGTGCTGGTACAGGGGCCGCCGGCTTCAGATACGCCCAGCGGCCGGGGCGCTGCGGCGCCAGGTTCCGCTTTTCCGGTCGCGCAGTACGCAGCTTCCCAGTCAGGTGTGCGCATGATGTTCCAGGACGCCCGCCTGCTCCCTTGGAAACGGGTGATTGACAACGTGCGCTTTGCCGTCGGGGACAGCGGCCTGGTGGGGAGGCGGACGGCAGCGGAACAAGCCTTTCAGGCACTCGATGAAGTGGGTCTGCGCGACAAGGCGCACGCGTGGCCGCACACGCTCTCCGGCGGTCAACGCCAACGGGTCGCTTTGGCGCGGGCCCTCGTCAGCCGCCCGCAACTGCTGTTGCTCGACGAACCGCTGGGAGCCCTGGACGCGCTGACGCGTTTGGAGATGCAGCGGTTGCTGGAATACTCTTGGTTAACTCATGGCTTTACAGCCGTGTTGGTGACCCATGACGTGGCGGAAGCGGTGGCCTTGGCGGATCGCATCGTGTTGGTCGCGGACGGAAAGGTCGCACTGGACCGCCGTGTGGATTCCCCGCGGCCGCGGGCGAAAGATGCACAGTTCCTGCGCATGGAACAAGAGGTCCTGGCGCATATCCTGGGCGGACAAAACTGTTGATGTGCGGTTCAGGTGCAGACGTGACGGCACCGCATGGCGAGGTTTGTCGTGAAGAGGTGGATCCCAAAAGCGATCAATGCGGTTGCGACGAATGGGCTGGAGTAGGCGAAGAATCGGGGGAGGGCGGAATTGATGTACCAGAAGGTGGAACGTGTGGTCACGCGCGAGTATGAAACAGATGTGCTCGTGGTGGGTGGCGGTTCAGCCGGGACTATGGCTGCCATCCACGCTAAGCGTGAAAACCCGTCCTTGCACGTACTGGTTGTGGATAAGGCGGATATTCGTCGGAGTGGGGCCATCTGCATGGGGATGGACGGTTTGAACAACGCCGTCGTTCCCGGAAAGGCGACACCCGAGGAATACACATTGGAGATTGCCGAGGCCAATGACGGCATTGTCGATCAGCGTGCGGTGTACCGGCAGGCGTCGGAGTGCTACGAAGTGATCCGGGAGCTGGATGCCTGGGGAGTCGATTTCGAAAAGGATGAATACGGAAACTATCAAGTACACCGTGTGCATCGCAAGGGCAGGTATGTGCTTCCGATGCCCAAGGCCACGGACCTGAAATTGATCCCACATTTCGCGCCCAGTTCTTTCCGGCGAACTGGAAACTAGTCGACTTCGTGGGACATGTCCGCGGAGGTGCGGTCAGAAGGAAATGAATAGTGAAA
>JADGIC010000012.1 GCA_019683615.1 Alicyclobacillaceae bacterium
GCCGCCGGGGGTCCACCGATTGTCGAATGCGGGGGGATCAGGGGTGCGATATAATGGGACCAAGGTCAACGCGTGGTCGGCGCGTGGAGGGCGGCCGTGGGTCATCGCGCACCGCGGAGACAGCGCACGCGCGCCGGAAAACACGCTGTCGTCGTTTCTGCTGGCCGACGCGGCCGGCGTGGACGCTATCGAGTCGGATGTGCACTGGAGCCGCGACGGTGAGTTGGTGTTGACGCACGACGCCACGGTCGACCGGTGCAGCAACGGGTCCGGCCCGGTCGCCGGATTGACGCTGGCGGAACTGAAGCGGTTCGACTTCGGCTATCGCTTTTCGCCCGACGGCGGCCGCAGCTACCCCTACCGCGGCCGTGGCGTGCGCATACCCACGCTGGCCGAGCTGCTCCATGCGGTCCCGCAGCTGCCGTTGACCCTCGAAATCAAGCCCATGCGGCCGGAGGGCGTCCGGCAGCTGTTGCAGGTGATCGCCGACTGCGGGGCGGAGCGGCGCGTGCTGTTGGCTTCGTTCCGGCACGAGATGCTGGCGGCAATCCGCCGGGAGGCGGCGGGTATGGCGGTCGTCACCAGCGCGTCACCGCGGGAGGCCGTTTGCTTCTGGGTGCGGGCGCACCTGGGCGTGCCACCGCGGCGGCCGCCGTACGCAGCGCTGCAGGTGCCGCCTGAGCGGCACGGCTGGCCGCTTGCTCCGCCCTCTGTCGTCCGGCAGGCGCACCGGGTTGGCCTCGGGGTCGACGTGTGGACGATCGACCATCCTGCCGAGCTGGCTCACTGGTTTTCATCCGGGGTGGACGGGGTGGTGACGAACGACCCGAGGCTGGCGTTGGCGGTGCGGGATCGGCGGACGGACCAGGGGTCGGGGAGAGGGTGAGCAGGAACCGGAATGGAAACGATTCGCCGCAACATCCGGGAGTTTGACTTCACATTGGTAGGTGCGTTGGTCGGTCTCGCGGTCTACAGCTGCTTTGCCCTTCTGGCTGCCACCTACGGCAAGACGTTCACGTCGGACCAAGTCCCGACGCACGTGCTCACCAAGCAGCTGATCTTCGAGGCTGCCGGCTTCATCGCGCTGGCGGCGACCGCTGCGTTTGATTACCGTTCGCTGCGTAAGGTGCACTGGTACCTGTACGGAGCGTCATTGGTGCTGTTGGCGGCCGTCTTTGGGATGCACGCCGTCAACGGTGCGCACAGCTGGATCCAACTCGGTCCGCTCAGCTTCCAGCCGTCCGAGTTTGCCAAGTTGACTTTGATCATCAGCGTCGCCCACTACATGGCGAGCGTGGACGAACAGGAATTCCCCGACTACGGCCTGAAGCAGGCGCTGGTGATCTTCGGCCTGTGGGTCCCGCCGTTTGTGCTCACCCTGAAGGAGCCGGCGCTGGGACAGGCGTTGGTCATGTTCGCCATCGTCATGACGATGTACGTCGTGTTCACGAAGCGGGTGTACTTCGTGCTACTGACAGTGGCGCTGTTTGCGCTGGTGATCTTTCTGGCAGTGGTGGCGTTGCGCTTCCCGGATCAGGCGAAGACGGCGTTGACGGCGCTCGTGCACCACGGCGTGTTACAAAAATTCCAAGCCGAGCGGATTATCACCTGGCTGGATCCCAACTACGATCCCACCGGCGCCGGGTGGGCGGTGCACCAGGCGCAGGTGGCGGTGGGCTCCGGAGAGGTGTTCGGAGAGGGCCTGTTCAACGGCATCGAGACGCGCGGCAGTTGGGTACCCAACCAGTGGACCGACTATATCTTCACCGCCATTGCGGAGGAGTTCGGGTTTGTCGCCAGCAGCGGGCTGATTGTGCTGTTTCTGCTGCTGGTGTACAGGCTCGTGCGGATCGCCGGGATGGTGCAGGATCCGTTTGCGACATATATCATCGTCGGCGTCGTCGGGATGTTCGGCTTTCAGGTGTTCCAAAACATTGGCATGACCATGTACCTGTCGCCTTCGACGGGGATCACGCTGCCGTTCATCAGCTACGGGGGGACGTCGCTGGTGGCGAACTACATTGCGGTCGGACTGGCTGTCAGCGCGGCGTTGCGCCGGAAGAAGCTGCGCTTCCACTGAACGGCGAAGCGCGCAGCATGACCGAGCGCTGGCGCTTGGGTTGCCCTTCTTGCGGCGGCCTTTCGTCCAAACCGGGCGCGGCACGGACGCCGCCACCGCCACGGGACTATGGGTTCCAGACCCTTGTCGCCATCGCATGTCTCGTGTACACTCACCGGTGATTGCCGTCACCCATTGGTCACGCCGTCCCTGCGGCCGGCCGGAACGGCCGCGTCCGGGCGGGTCAGGGGGGATTCTAGTGTCGTTTCGGATGGGGTCACGGATGGAGCGGTTGCCCAAGCAGTTTTTCGCCAACCTGGTCCGGCAGGTGCAGGACCGGGTGGACGCCGGTCATGATGTGATCAACCTCGGGCAAGGGAACCCGGATCTGCCGACACCGGCCCACATCGTCGAGGCGCTCAGGGAAGCGGTGTTGGACCCGGCAACGCACCGCTACGGGCCGTTCGCCGGGTTGCCGGAACTGAAAGAGGCCGTCGCCGCGTTTTATGAGCGTGAGTACGGGGTGCCGCTGGATCCGGTGGAAGAGGTGGCAGTACTCTTTGGCGGCAAGGCTGGTTTGGTGGAACTCAGCGAGGTGTTTCTGAACCCTGGCGACGTTGCGCTGGTGCCAGACCCTGGGTACCCCGACTACTGGAGCGGCATCGCCTTGGCAGGGGGTCGCATGGTGGAGGTGCCTCTGCGCGCCGATCACGACTTTCTGCCGGACCTGTCCGCCCTCCCTGCAGAGCTGCTGGACCAGGCGAAGCTTTGGTTCCTGAACTACCCGAACAACCCGACGGGTGCCGTCGCCCCCCTGGATTGGTTCGAGCGAGCGGCCGCGTTGGCTCGGCGGCACGAGGTGCTGGTGGTTCACGACTTCGCGTACGGTGCGGTCGGCTTTGACGGTTTCCGGCCGCCTTCGTTCCTGCAGGTGGATGGCGCGAAGGACGTCTGCGTGGAAATTTACACGCTGAGCAAGACTTACAACATGGCCGGGTGGCGGGTGGCATTTGCCGTCGGCAACCGGTTCGCCGTTCGCGCCATCAACCTGCTCCAGGACCACCGCTACGTGTCCCTGTTCCCGGCGGTGCAGCGGGCCGCCGTGGCGGCGCTGAGCGGGTCTCAGCGCTGCGTCGAAGAATTGGTTGCAGTCTACGAGGCTCGGCGAAACGCGTTCATTGAGGAGTTGGAGCGCTGCGGGTATCGCTGCCCGAAACCGGCTGGCTCCTTCTTCGCGTGGGTGCCGGTTCCCGCCGGATTCACATCGGCGACGTTTGCGGAATACTTGCTGGACCGCGCGGATGTGGCGGTCGCACCGGGCATCGGCTTTGGCGCCTGTGGCGAAGGGTACGTACGGGTGGGGCTGCTCACGTCGGAGGCGCGGTTGCGGGAGGCCGCCCGCCGGATTGCCAAAGCGGTCGTCCACGCTTGAGGAAGGCCGTAGCGGGCGGGCTGGCTGCGCGGCAAGCGCCACGCAGCCAAGGGCATTCCTTGAGTGCAAGGACACGCGGCGTCGCTGCAAGCGCAGGCGCAAGCGGCGGCGGTCAACGCGGAATCGCAGACGGTTCTGCCGTCGTGTCCGGGTTGGGAGGCTTGGCGTTCGGGTCTTGGGCGGATGCCTCGTGGCCGGATACCCCTTGGGCAGATGGCTGGGCGGACTGTCGGTTCTTTTGCAGCGGCTGAATCCGCGGCAGCCAAACAACCACCACCAGCGCCACAACGGCAATGCCGGCCATCACTTCAAACACGGTGTGCAACCCGGCGGCCAGGGTGGCGCGAATGGCGTTCAGCACCGTCGCCGGGGCGTGCTCGGCGTAACCGGGGTTCAACAGGCGGTTCATGTCGGCGCCCGTGCGGACACCGTCGATGTGATGAAGTGCCGTGTACCGTTCGACCGCGTGGTTAAACCAAGTTCCGAACGCGGCAACGCCGACCGTTTGTCCCAGCGCCCGCACAAACTGGTTCGACGCGGTCGCGGCGCCGCGCATGTTCCAGCCGACGACCGACTGAATCACGACCATGAAGGCGGTCATGGAAAACCCGAACCCAAACCCGATGATCAGCATGATCGCGACAAACACCCACTGTGGTGTGCCGACGTGGGCGACGGCCAGCCACATCGTGCCGACGACAACTGCGACCATGCCGGCCAATGATGTCACCTTTGGATCGATGCGCAACATCAGCCGGCCGCCCACGGTGGCTCCAACAGGCCACCCTATCGACAGCGGAGCCAGCGTGAGACCGGCGCTGGTCGCGGCGTGGCCGAGAATGCCCTGGATCCACAAGGGCAGGTAGGCAGACACCCCGATGAGGATGGCGCTGGCCAAAAACGTCGCCCCGTTGGAAACGGAGATCACCCGCCGGGTGAACAGCCGCAGCGGCACCATCGGCTCCGGGGAACGCGCCTCCAAAGCGACAAACACCACCAACGCCACGAGAGCGACGGCAAACAGGGCGAAAATGACGCCCGAGTTCCACCGGTACTGGGAACCCCCGCTCAGCAGCGCGTACAACAGGGCGGAAATGCCCACGGTGAAGGTGATGGCCCCGGCGTAATCGATGTGCTTGCGCTGCCTCATGAACGACTCGTGCAAAAACACCCACACCAGCAGCATCGAAGCCAAGCCGATGGGAACGTTGATATAAAAGATCCAACGCCAGGACAACCAATCGACGAAAAACCCGCCGATGAGCGGACCGAGGATGCCCGAGATACCCCACACGCCGCTGAACAGCCCCTGTACGCGCGCCCGCTCTTCGAAAGTGTAAATATCCCCGATGATGGTCAGCGTAATCGGCATCACCGCGCCGGCGCCGATGCCCTGGAGGGCCCGAAACAAAATCAACTGGCCCATGGAGTGTGAAAAACCGGACAGGACCGATCCTGCGAGGAACACCGCGGTGCCGGCGGTGAACGCCAGCTTGCGGCCGAACAGGTCTGCCAGCTTACCCCAAATCGGCGTGGTCACGGCTGTCGTCAACAGGTACACGGCAAACACCCAACTGAATGACCCAAGGCCGCCCAGGTCGCTGACGATGGTAGGCATCGCCGTGCTGACCACGGTGCTGTCCATGGCGGTCAGGAAGGTGGCGACCATCACCGCCACGGTGACGCTGCGCCGGTTTGTTGCCTGCGCCATGGCGATCCCTCCTCTCCCAGAGATTCGCCGGTACAACAACTCCCAGCATACAGAATTTCGAGTAGAAACGGTATCCCCCGGACATGCCCGGACCTCTGCGTCCGCCGCTCCGGCCGCGGGCGCTGCGCGGCTGGCGGCGCCCGCTGGGCAGCGGCCGGTTGCGGGTTGCCCGGGCCGATCGCCGGGTGGTCGACCGCTGCCCAAACCGCTTCCGGTCCAGGTTACGGGCGTTCTGGACCCTCGCCGGGCTGTGTCTTGCTGCGGAATTTGTCGGCCAACTCGACCAGCCAGATGTGGTGGTACGGCACTTGGTACAGCACGGGTTCGATGCGGGTATCGCCCGGTCCCAGCTTGTACATCCACACTGTCGTCTCCGTGTCGTACCCTTCGTGCATCCGAATCCCCAAGTGGATCGAATCCCTGTACCCGTTTTTGTATGCGATCACGCCAAGCTGCCCGTGCAGCTCGGCCACCATCGGGCGGTACCGGGGATTGCGAATGACTGGGGCACGAAACCAAGTCGTCCACCCGTCGGCGCCGGTGGTGTGCCGCTCCTCCGTCTCAATCAGCACGACCTCCGCGCCGGAGAGCGGTTGCATCGTCCGGCCGTCGATGACCCTGACCCGCACCCGGGCGGTCGGGTAGGGCAGGACCCGGGTACGATCGCCCGCTGTGGGGGGCTGGGGGGCAGGTTGTGCCGCGTTCGGCGAAGCGGGTGCCGCTTGGGCGACCGTCCCTGTCCCGGACAGCCTGGCCGCCAGCCTTCCGGTCCGGTCGTCGACCAGAATGCCGTGGTGATGAGCGCGGTCCTGGCTGTACGGCTTGGCGTGCGGGCGGTTGAAGTTCGAGCTGTCGGGCAGGGCACAGGCGGCCCAGCCCAATCCGCAAGCGGCAAGGCCGCAGGCGATGCGCATCACGGCGGTTTTCGGCGCACTCATGGTCGAACATCCTCCTGTCAGCGGATTGGCCGCAAAGCCCGGTCCATGTAGTAAAACTGCAGGATCTGCACGTAGTTCCGGCCGCGCTCGGCCCAGTATTGAGACCCCCACTGCGCCATTTTCTGAGCGTTCCGGTACTGCCAGTTCGGGCTGTTGCGGTATCCAGCCCGGTAGTTCAGCTCCACAATTTCCCCGTTCGGCCGCACGTACGCGTACGGCCGCACAGCCTGGACGGCGCGCGTCGTCTCCGGCTGCCGCGAGTAGTAGCGGAACGACTGGAAGTTGACGGTATTGTCGACGTCAAACGTGAACCCGTCGATGGTCACCGGGTGCAGGTGATGGAACCAGGCGAACATTTTGACGGCCATTGCCCCCGCTTTCAGCGCCTCCGGGTGCCAGGAGGGCATCCACTCGTTCGGCAACACGTCTTCGCAGTACTCGTCGTACGGCACCGTTTGGACCCACAGGATGCGCCCGCGCGGATCCGACTCGCCGTCGGGGTTTAGCCCGCGTATGGCCACGCGGATGACAGACGGTGGCGAGGTGTTGTAAATCGTCGCCGGCCGCGCCGCTTGGACGCCGGCGGGCGGCCAAACCGCGACGCAAGCGGCTGCCGCCAACGTGCCCAGTGCGACGCGCGCCGGTCGGGATCGCGATGTCATGAGTGCCTCACCTGTCTTTCGTTCAAACAGAATCAGTCGTCGCATGGAATACGATTCCCACACCTGGTCAAGTCATGCGCCCGCTGGCGGCGTTCGCTTCAACAGGGTTAGAATGTAAGTCGAATCCGCACCCCCTCCTGCGTTGTCTGTCGGCGCGGGGAGGACGGTTGCGGGCGGCCCAGTTCCCGATGTTTGCTGGCGGGGGCAAGCCAACGGTTTCCCGCGGAGCGGTGAAGCGGAGCAAAGGTCTCGTGGGCGGACCCGGGGCGGGTCCGCGGAGGGAGGTGCGAAGGGTGGAAAAACTGAATCTGACCGGGCAGTCGAAGCACGCCACCGACGATGCCATGCGCGGGCTATCGGCAGTTTTGGTAGACGGGGACGAAGTGTTTGTGGACAACGGAGCGATTCACGGCAAAAGCCGGCTGGAACGGGGCATCCGCTTTGTGCAGTCCCGCGAGGAGGTTCCTCATCCGCGCCCGGTGCGCGGGTTTTGGATCACCCTGCGCAGGGGGCAAGGCGGGGCTCAGGGTTACCACGGCGCGGCTGCATTCACGCTCTACATTGACAGTGCTGCTCAAGTGGGTTACAAATCGTTGTCGGAACAGGTGAACGGCATGGACAAGGCCGTCAAAGGCAAGGTCGACGTCGCCGGCGTGCCCGCCGACGTGCGGCGGCGAGTCGGGCTGTTTCTGCAGCAGATCCGGCCGGAGTTGTGGGACAACGCGAGTGACGAGTTCCGCTCGGCGTTTATCGACCCGACATCCGGTGAGGGCACGCCAGTGAACCCGTGAAGGGGCAGTCGACCGGCCGGTTGCGACGACATCCGCGAGGGGGCAGAGGTCCGTTGGACCAATCAGAGACACCGTTGTTCAGTGCCTTGCTCAGGCACGTGGAACGCCGGCCTTTGCAATTCCACATCCCGGGCCACAAACAGGGGCGCGGGATGGAAGCTGAATTTCAGGCGTTTGTCGGGCCGAACGCGCTGGCGTTGGATCTAATCAACATTGCGCCCCTCGACGATCTTCATCATCCCACTGGTCCCATCAAGGAGGCGCAGGAGTTGGCCGCCGAGGCGTTCGGGGCCGACGCAACGTTCTTTTCCGTCCAAGGAACCAGCACCGCCATCATGACGATGGTGCTGGCGACGGTAGGTCCGGGCGACAAGATCATCCTGCCCCGCAACGTACACAAGTCGGTCCTCACGGCGTTGATGCTGGCGGACGCGCGGCCGGTGTTTTTGCACCCGGAGGTGGATCCGAAGCTCGGCATCGCCCACGGGGTGACGGTGGAGGCCGTGGAAGACGCCCTGCGGGCCCACCCGGACGCCAAGGCGGTGCTCGTCATCAACCCCACGTACTTTGGGTTCGCGGCCGATGTCGTCCGCATCGTGGAAGTGGCGCATAGCCGCGGGATTCCGGTATTGGTGGATGAGGCGCACGGGGTGCACACGAAGTTTCACGAAGCGTTGCCGCTGTCGGCGATGCAGGCGGGGGCCGACATGGCGGCCACCAGCGTGCACAAGCTCGGCGGTTCGATGACCCAGTCCAGCGTGCTCAATGTCCGCCGCGGACTCGTGGACCCCCGGCACGTGCAAGTGGTCCTCAGCATGTTGACGACCACCTCCACGTCGTACCTGCTGTTGGCCTCCCTGGACGCGGCCAGGAAGGAGCTTGCGCTGCACGGGCGGGATCGGATGGAGCGGGCCATCCGGCTGGCCAACCAGGCGCGCAAGGCCATCAACGAGATCCCCGGCCTGTACTGTCCCGGCGAGGAGATATTGACGAGCAGCGCCACCTGGGCGATGGACCCGACCAAGCTGACGGTGTCGGTGAAGGACCTGGGCCTGCGCGGGTACGACGTGGAGCGGATGCTGCGGGAAGAGTTCAATATCGAAGTGGAACTGAGCGACCTGTACAACATCCTGTGCATCGTGTCGTGGGGCGACCGGGAGGAGGACATCGAGCGGTTGGTGGCCGCGCTGCGTCAGATTGCCGATTCGTTCCGCGGCCTGCGGGGCGCCCACCCGGTGCGCGTGCGGACGCCGTCGATGCCAGTGCTGCGAATGTCGCCTCGGGCGGCGTTCTACGCGAAGACGGAAGTGGTGCCGCTGGAGGCATCCGTCGGGCGGACCATCGCCGAGATGATCATGGTGTACCCGCCTGGTATCCCCATCCTGTTGCCGGGCGAGGTGGTGACCCGGGACAACATCGAATACATTGAGGAGAACTTGCGGGCCGGCCTGCCGGTGCAGGGGCCGGATGACCCGGAGATCCGGTTCGTCAAGGTCGTGGCGGAGTGACGGCCGCGGGGCGGACCGACATCCAGGCCAAGGCAGGAGGTGGAGCGGCCCTAACGTATTTGTTGTAGAGGGGGAACGCGCACGTGCATGCGCGGGCCGCACAGGGAGGAAGCTGGCAGGTTGGCAGGTCATCCGGCTGACCCGGAACAGCCAAAGCCCGTCCGGGTTTGGATGACATGAGGAGGGACAAGTATGGCGGAACTGGCAGTGGGGCAACAGGCCCCCGATTTCACGTTGCCGACGCACAGCGGGGCGGAGGTATCCCTGTCGGACCTGAGGGGTAAGGTCGTGGTCCTGTACTTCTATCCGAAGGACGACACGCCCGGCTGCACGCGGGAGGCGTGCAGCTTTCGCGACCTTCGCGCCGAGTTTGCGGCGGCGGGTGCGGAGATCTACGGCGTGTCGCGCGACTCGGTGGAGTCGCATGCGAAGTTCGCTGACAAGTACGACCTGACGTTTCCGCTGCTGGCGGACGTCGATGGGTCGGTGTGCCGGGCGTACGGCGTGCTGAAGGAGAAGACGATGTTTGGCAAGACGAGTCTTGGCATTGAAAGGACGACGTTCGTGATTGACAGGGAGGGGAAGATTGCGAAGATCTTCCCGAAGGTGAAGGTCGACGGCCACGCGGACCAGGTGCTGAAGGTCGTGCGCGCACTCTGACGCTGACAGGCCGGCCGGATGGCCAGGAGAGATGGGCGGTCGTGCGGGTTTCAAGCTTTCGGGCCGTTGCCGGTCCGAATGGCGTGCTCACACGGCCGCACAGCGGCCGCGCAGCGCTATAATAAGTGAGAGGGGGATTCTCAGCAATGGTGACGTTGACAGACGGCGCTGCCGAGAAGTTGCTCGAATTGATGGCCGGACGAGGGGAGGACGAGCAGGTGTTGCGCCTGTACGTGAAACCAGGGGGCTGTTCCGGCTTCAGTTACGGAATGGCACTTGACGAGGTGCACGAGGGTGACGAGGTTTGCGAAATCAAGGGCGTGCGGGTGGCCATTGCCTCAGACAGCCTGGAGCTGGTGAACGGGTCTGAAATCGATTACGTCAACGACATCACGGGGCAAGGGTTTCGCATCCTGAATCCGAATGCCACCACGACGTGCGGGTGCGGTTCCAGCTTTCGCACCGCCACGAACCCCGGTGTGCCGGGCTCGTGCGAGTAGCGTCGGGCGCCTGCCGTGAGCCGAACGGTGCCTTATTTCGAAAAGGTTCTCAAGGACCCCGTGCACGACGAGATTCTCGTCGACGACCCGTGGGTGTGGCGTTTGGTCAACACGGCGGCCGTGCAGCGGTTGCGCCGCATCCGCCAGTTGGGCACCTCCTACCTGACCTTTCACGGAGCTGAACACAGCCGCTTTACGCATTCGCTGGGCGCGTACGAGACGATGCGGCGGGTGCTGGCTCACCTCGGCAAAGAGTACGGGTGGCCGACGGACGAGCGGGATCGCCGGCTGGCGCTGGCCGCTGCCTTGCTGCACGACGTCGGTCACGGTCCGTTTTCGCACACGTTTGAATCGGTCTACCCTGTCCGCCACGAAGACTGGACGCGCAGGATCATCCTTGAGGACGAGGAACTTCGCACCATTCTGAGCGCCGTGGACGACCGTTTCGCCCAAGACCTCGCTGACGTGCTGTGCCACGCCGGCGGGCACCCGTACATCCGCCAGCTGATCACCAGCCAGCTGGATGTGGACCGGATGGATTATTTGCTGCGCGACGCCCTGCACACCGGCGTGTCCTACGGGCGGTTTGAACTGGCCCGCCTGATCCGGTCCTTGGCGTTGCACGACGGTCAGGTGGTGCTCAAGGCCAGCGGATTGCATACCGCTGAACAGTACATTCTCGCGCGGTACTTCATGTACACACAGGTGTATTTGCACCCGGTGACGGTTGGCAGCGATGTGTTGGTGCTGCAAATCCTGCGTCGGGCCGGCGACTTGTGGCAGGCGGGCTGCCCAGTCGAGATGCCGCCCGAGCTGCGTTTGCTTCTGCGGTCCGACGGCGTCCAACAGCTGTCGGTCGAAGACTACTTGGCGGTCGACGAGTCGACCTTGCTGTACGCGTTTCACACTTGGTCCCGGTCTGGGGATGAGGTCCTGGCTGACTTGTCCCGGCGTTTTCTGTGCCGCAAGCTGTTCGTGCCGGTCGTCCGCCGCGAGCCGACGGCGGAACAATGGGCGGCGTTGCGTACGGCTGCCCGCAGCCTCGGGCTGCACCCGGACTACTACGTCTTCGGCCGCTACACGGAGGTCGCCGGTTACGTGTACCTTGGCCAAGGCATCCCGGTGTTGAAACCTGACGGTACGGTCAGTGAACTGAGTCGGGAGTCGCGCATTGTCCGCTCGCTCGTCCCCGATAGTGAGTACCGGCTGTTTCTTCCGCGCGAGATGTTGGAAGGTGTCAGCCCCATGTGCGACCGGGTGCGATCCATCCTGTTTGGCCGGACTGAGTACGGCCGGCCTGAAGCTTGACCGTCAGTCGCGCAGCTTGGGGCGGACGTCGGCGCCGTGGGCGGCGCCGGGCCTGCGCCGCCCGAACCAGAACCACAGGACCGCGGCGACGAGCAACAGCGCTCCCGCGTACGTCAGGGGTTTCACCGCCGAGGAGACCGTCTCCCAGTGCTGGCCAAGGACGAACCCGGCCAACGCCAGCGCCAAGTTCCACGGCAGGGAACCGAGGGCGGAGTACAGCATAAAGCGCCCGACGGGCATCCGGGCTACCCCGGCTGGCAGGGAGATAAACGTCCGCAGGGCGGGCAGCAGGCGCCCGACGAAGACGGTGATTTGGCCGTACCGGCTGAACCACTGTTCGGCCCGATCCAGGTGGCGGCGGTTGAGCAGGACATACCGTCCCCACTTCACGATGAGCGCCCTTCCCCCGGCGCGTCCGACTGCGTAAGCGATGAGTCCGCCGACAACGTTGGCGGCGGTGGCCGCCACGACGACTGCCCAGAGCGGAAAGGCGTGCTCGGAGGCAAGGTACCCTGCGTAAGGCACGACCGCTTCGCTGGGTATCGGGATGCAAGTGCTTTCCAGTGTCATCAAAACGAATACGGCCAGAATACCGTAGTGAGTGACGAGATGACCAAGCTGTTGCGTCAAGCGAAATCCTCCTCACCAAGCGTGGTGGCAGCGCGGGCTCCATTCGGTGTGCGGTTTCGATGCGCTGCCATGCTGCCTCGATGACCCCGCGGACGACACAGTCAAGGACAGTCAAGGCGGTTGATGGCAGCCGAGCCACTCGCCCCTCATGGTACAGGATTGTGGTTAAAATGTGAACGGTCCGACGGCGTTCGACCGGATTATCCAATCTCTCCGGTTGACACCACCGGCAGGAGCAATCAGAATGGGGACTGGAACTGAAGCTGGGCGGTGCGGCGTAACCCGTGAACGGCGCACGGGGCGTTGGTCTGGCCTGGTGGCGGCCAAGCCGCCCGTGCGGAAAGTCGAGGGATATGGATGCCCCTGTTCCATGCGCTTTTGAATGTCTGTTACGCATTGATGCAGCTGTTTACGGGGTTCATCGGGCTGTATCAGATCATCTTGTCGCTGTTTGGCATCTGGCACCGGCGGGAGCCGCTGCGGTTTGAACCGGCGAAGCGGTTTTGTATCATGATTCCGGCACATAACGAAGAACGGGTGATCGGCCCGCTGATTGACAGCTTGCGGGCACAGGCTTACCCGCAAGACTTGTACGACATTTACGTCATCGCGGACAACTGCACCGACCATACGCGCGAGGTCGCTGAGCGGCACGGCGCACTGGTGCATGTGCGGCAAAGCGACGACAAACGCGGCAAAGGGTACGCCATTGAGTGGATGTTGGAGCGCATCTGGAGATCGGGCCAGGCGTACGACGCCGTGGTCATGTTTGACGCCGACAACCTGGTTGCACCCGACTTTTTGCGCGTCATGAATGACAAGCTGTGCCAAGGACATCGAGTGATTCAAGGCTACCTGGATGTCAAAAACCCGTTCGACACGTGGGTCAGTGTGTCCATGGCGATCGCGTACTGGTACAGCAACCGGATGTGGCAGAATGCCCGGCAAAATCTCGGTCTGTCTTGCTCTCTCGGCGGGACCGGTTTGTGTATCGACATGGCCTTGTTGCGGGAGATGGGCTGGGGAGCCACGGGTCTGACCGAAGACCTGGAGTTTGGCGTTCGCTGCGTCGAGCGCGGGATTCTCCCCATCTGGGCGCACGATGCGAAGGTGTACGACGAGAAGCCGACGACGCTGTTGTCTTCGTTCCGGCAGCGGTTGCGCTGGATGCAAGGCCATTTTCACTGCGCCCAACACCACCTCGTTCCGCTTCTGCGGGCGGGCTTGCGCGAGCGCAACTTTGCGAAGTTGGACGCTGCCATCTACCTGTTCCAGCCAATGCGCTTTTTAATCCTGTTTCTGACCTCTCTGATGATGGTCTTACAGGTGTCAAAGCCGGAGACGACGCTGGTGTCACACGTAACTTCCCTTCTGCCGACCGATTTTTGGATTGCCGTCAATGTGTTCCTGTACATGCAGATGCCGCTCGCGCTGTTTTTGGAACGCGTGAATTGGCGCGCTTACTTTGGCTTGGTCTTGCTCCCGTTATTCCTGTGGACATGGGGGCCGGTGGTGTTTCAGGCGTACTTCACGCGAGCCAACCGCCGCTGGGCGCACACCGTGCACAAACGAGCCATTCGGCTGGACCAACTCCGCAGCCGCTGAAAACGCCGGCGAGGGCGGGCAGGTTGCGGGCTGGTCGAACGGCCGGGTTCGTCGCGGGCACAGTCCACAGTGCAAGGCCGAGGGTCACTGGTGCTCCCGGGCACGGATCCGCAGCAGGGCCTCCCGAACAGGCATTCCCGGTTGAATCCCGAGGGATTCGGCTGCCTGCGTACAGGTGTCGACCGTACCGTTCAACAGTTCCTCCAACGTTCGGACGCCGACCGCACGCATGGCGATGATGCCGCGGTCAGCCAGTTTGTCGCGGAGCAACTGAACGTCCAATGCGCCGCACATGGCGTAACCGGAGTCGCTGCAGATGGCGAGCAGGTTGGTTTTGGGCAGGCGAACGCAGATGCCGAGAAACGTCTCCCCGTCGACGTGAATCGGTTGCACTTCAATCACGGACAGGCACCCCCTCAAGCGTTACGCCTTCAACATATGCAGATGGCCAGTGTCCGGTGGGCGGCGTTTGACCATTTCTTGTGATAAGATGGAAATGGTGCACCACTTGGACAAAGGAGGCAACCGGGTTGGCAAATCAAAACGTGGATATGATCCGGGCCCTTTGTGAGGCTTGCGGCCCGTCCGGCTTTGAGCACAACGTGCGCAAGCTGCTGCAGACGTTTTTGGAGCCGGTCGCGGATACGGTGGAACGGGACCGTTTCGGCGGCATTGTCGGCAAAAAAGTGGGCGATCCGAACGGCCCTCGCATTCTGCTGGCGGGCCACCTTGACGAGATTGGCATGCTGGTTACCCACGTGACCGACAAGGGGTTCATTCGCTTTCAGACTTTGGGCGGCTGGTGGTCACAGGTGATGTTGGCCCAGCGCGTCGTCATTCACACGCGTCAGGGTGACATCTTGGGGATCATCGGTGCCAAGCCGCCACACCTGTTGCCTCGGGACGAACGGGACAAAGTGGTCAAGATCCAGGACATGTTCATTGATATCGGTGTGAAGGACAAAGCGGAAGCCGAAGCGGCCGGCGTCCGCCCCGGAGATCCCATCTCGCCGTGGAGTCCGTTCACCCGCCTGGTCAATGAGAAAATGCACATGGGCAAAGCCTTGGACAACCGGCTCGGATGTGCCACTGCCGTCGCCGTGCTGCGTGAACTGCAGGGACAGTCGCACCCGAACATCGTGTACGCCGGAGCGACTGCGCAGGAAGAAGTCGGCCTGCGGGGAGCGCAGACGTTGGTCAACTATGTGAAACCAGATATTGCGATCGCCTTGGACGTCGGCATCGCCGGCGACACACCCGGGGTCGCGGAGCACGAAGCGCGCTCCCGCCTGGGCGAAGGGCCCATTCTGCTGGCCTACGACGGCTCCCTGATCCCCAACCCGCGGTTTCGCGATTTCATCATGGATACGGCGGCCGACGCCGGCATCCCGCTGCAAGTTGAGACGATTGCCGGCGGCGGTACGGACGGCGGTCGGTTTCAATTGCACGACTGTGGCGTACCGACTGTTTCGTTCGGGTGCACAACCAGGTACATACACAGCCACGCAGCTGTGTTCCATCAGGACGACTTCGACAACGGCGTTCGCCTGTTGACCGAGGTGGTGAAGCGGCTGGATCGCACCGTTCTCAACGACATCCTCGACTTCTAAAGGGTGAGGGTTGACGAGTATGAAGGCGGATATCATCCGGTTTATCGATGAAATGTGGCGGAACGCCCCGCTGATGGCCGCCTTCACCGCCATCGTGTTCACACAGTTGTTGAAGGTGCCACTCCACTTCTTGCAGTATCGGACGTGGGATTGGCACAAGGTGATTGACGCCGGCGGCATGCCCAGCTCCCATTCCGCCGGCGTGGCGGCGTTGTCGACGGCGCTTGCGTACGTCGTCGGTCCGCAATCGCCGATTTTTGCCACGGCGGTCGTCTTCACAGCCATCGTGATGTACGATGCGGGCGGCATCCGCCGCCACGCGGGTGAGCATGCTGCCCTCCTGAACCGCATCGCCATGGAAATTGCCCAGTCGGGGCTGTCGGTGGAGACGTCAGCCACGGCAGAAGGGGAAAGGTTGAAGGAAATTCTCGGTCACGAGCCGAAGGAGGTTGTCGTTGGAGCGATTGTCGGTATGCTGATTGGCGCCGCCTTCGGGAAGTGGTGGTGACAGCTTATTCGTCCGGATCTGCTGCCGTCGCCTCGTCTGGGGGTGCGGACCTTGCGGGCCGCCGCTGTGTGGGCGGTTGTTCTCGCCGTATTTTGTCAAAGACGATTTGCAAGGCCTCAGCGGCGCCGGAAACCACGTTGGACCCGTATACCACCAGCGGGCCCTCGCGCGGTACGGCAATCGCATAACAGGTACCGTCCCGATTTTCAAACAGTTCCACATCGTACAGGTTGTCCGGCGTAGTGTATTCAAATAGCTGCTTGCGGCGTAGCACACACCCTTCGGGAAGCGAGACGTCCTTCCAACTGCCGTCCGGTGCTGCGCCGGGACCTGTCGGTTTTTCTGCCATCCCCGTTGTTCGCCTCCTCGGAGAACCGCCGCCGTTCATGATCGAACAGCAGCACGGTCATCGAACCTGACCGTCATGAGCGCCGTAATCGACCACGTCCATTGTACCACAGGACAGGGGTCGGCCGACGCAGGGGCACGTTCGTTGAAAGGGTGTGAACGTAATGAGGGCCGAGGGCATTCACTTCGAGCGGGACAAGGCGCATGTGCCCGGTGCCGTACTGGTGTTTCCGGTGTTTTCCGGGAATTTGGTGTGGGTGCGCCATCCCCAGCGCGGCTGGGAGGTGCCGGGGGGTAAGGTGGAAACGGGAGAAACGCCGGAGCAGGCCGCGGTGCGGGAAGCGTTCGAAGAAGCCGGTCTGCGCTTGGCGCAGTTGGAGTGGCTGGCGGAGTACCGGGTGAGCGGGTCTGCTGGTGTCGACAGTGGTCGCAGCGGGCGCATCTCCCCGTACAAATGGGTGTATGTGGGTCGCGTAGTCGACGCAGGGGCGCGTCCGCACGGCTCCGAAACGGTCGATGTCCGGGTGTTTTGGCCGTGTCCTGCGCCGTCCGACGTGCGCCTCCGGCCGGACATCAGCTTTATCATGAAAGACGACATGTACGTCCGGATTTGGCCACTTGTCAAACGGCGCATGGACATGGATCAGCCGGCGGCCTCGGCGGCGCCGGACGGTAAACCGTAGCAGCCAGAACGTAACAGCAAGACCGGCGGCATAGCCACCGGTCTTGCTGCACTCGGCCTTGGATTGGTGTTCGGGTGCGTGCCGCACCAGTGGTCACGCAAATTCCCGAATGGCCTCCGCAAACACATCTTCTTGCAGTGCGATGTCCTGGAACGCGATGGGTTCCTCTTTGTAGCCGGGAATCTGGTCTTCGTAGGCCGGGCGGTTGACGTCCTTGTAGATCACGCCTGTGCACAGGCCGTGTGATTCGGCGATGACTTTCATCGCCTGGTTGTAGTCAGTCGGGTCGTAGTCCGGCACTTCGTCCAGGTTGTACACGTGTTCACGGTACCAGTCGTACGTATTGATTTTGTTGTATGTCACGCATGGGCTGAACACGTTGATGAACGAGAAGCCCTTGTGCCGAATCCCTTCCTCAATCAAGCGGACCAGTTGGTTTACGTCGCTCGAGAATCCTTGCGCGAGGAACGACACCCCTGCCGCCAATGCGATTTGCACCGGGACGAGCGCGTTCTCGATGTTCCCGGCCGGCGTTGTCTTGGCCTTGAATCCGTGCGCGCTGGTCGGCGAGTGCTGCCCTTTCGTCAATCCGTAAATCTGGTTGTCCATCACGATATAGGTGATGTCCATGTTCCGGCGAACAGCGTGCATGAAGTGGTTGAGGCCAATGCCAAATCCGTCGCCGTCGCCGCCGGATGCGATGACCGTCAGGTGGCGGTTGGCCAGCTTGACACCCTGCGCGGTCGGCAGGGCGCGCCCGTGAACGCCGTGAAACCCGTACGTGTTGATGTAGCCGGAGATGCGGCCAGAACACCCGATGCCCGAGATCACGGCCACTTCATGCGGCTCTTTGCCCAGTGCGGCCAACGCGCGCTGGATGGACGCTTGGACGGAGAAGTCTCCGCACCCTGGGCACCAGTTGGGTCGTATATCGTTACGGAAGTCCTTTACCGTCGCCATGTTTACATCAACCCCTTGCAGTGGTTGTAGATTTCAACCGGAAGGAACGGCCTGCCGTCATACTTGACGAGGCTGGAGACATTCGGGTGCTGCACGCCGAAGAACGACATCAGGTGTCGCAGCTGCCCTGTGTAGTTGTTTTCAACGACCAGCACCTGTTTCGCCTTGGCGATGGCCGCCTGCAGAGATTTCGTCGGGAAGGGGAACAACGCGTGGACATGCGCGTGCCCCACCTTGTAACCTTCTGCCGCAAGCTGCTCACGCGCTTCCTCGATGGCACCCACGTTCGATCCAATGCCGATGACGACCAAGTCAGCGTCTTCGTCGCCAGTCGACACCACGCTGTTCGGCAGTTCCACGCTTTGCAGCTTCCGCATCCGCTTTTCCATCATTACTTTGCGGTTCGGCGACGTCTCGTTCGGCCGGCCGGTTTCCACGTGTTCGACGCCGGTGACGTGGTGCAGCCCGCCCTTTGTCCCGGGAAATACACGCGGGGAAATGCCGGACTCGGTGAATTCATACCGCTTGAACCCTTGCGGCGTCGTGTGCGCCTGCAAGTCCGCTTCCGACAGCACGTAACCCCGGTCAATGGAGATGTCATCCAATTTGAGGTGGTCGGTCGTCTGCTTGCTTAGCGACAACTGCAAGTCTGACATCACGATGACCGGGCATTGATATTGTTCGGCGAGGTTGAAGGCGTCCGCCATCACCGTGAAACAGTCTTCAGTGGTTGCCGGACACAAAACAATCTTGGGAATCTCACCGTGCGTACCGAACAGCGCAGCGAGCAGGTCGGACTGCTCCTGTTTGGTCGGCAGACCGGTCGAGGGGCCGCCCCGCTGGGTGTCGACAATGACCACTGGCGTCTCGGTCATGCCGGCCAGACCGATGGCTTCCATCATCAACGAAAGTCCAGGGCCGGACGTCGCGGTGAAGGCGCGGGCGCCACCGTATGCCGCCCCGATGGTCATGGTCATCGCGGCAATTTCGTCTTCCGTCTGGACCACCACGCCGCCGACTTTGGGCATCTTCTTAATGAGGTACTCCATGATATCAGAGGCCGGCGTGATCGGGTATGCTGCCATGACACGCGCTCCGGCGGCAAGCGCGCCGAGCGCCAAGGCGTCGTTGCCGGACATGAAAAGGCGACGCTGTCCGTCCGCTGGTTTGAGCGCAAATTCCGGATCGGCGCCGCCGAGTTCCTTCATGTGCTCGAATCCGCGCCGGATGGCCTCGATGTTTTGATCGACAATCTTCTGGCCCTTGCGGCGAAACCGCTCTTCGACCACTTCGTTGAAGATGTCGACAGGCAGCCCCAGCACGCATGCGGAAGCGCCGAGCGAGACCATGTTCTTCATAATAGCGGAACCGCATTCTTCCGCGATTTTCGTGAGCGGCACTGGAAACAGCCGCACGTGGTCAGGCGCTGTGGGCTGGAATTTGGCGTCGGCGATGATGATGCCGCCAGGTCGCATTTCACCGACGTTGACGTCAATGGACTCCTGGTCGAACGCCAACAACACGTCAGTGTAGTCGGCTGCCGCTCGGAACCGGCGCAGGCTCACCCGAACCTTGTCGTTCGAGTGACCGCCCTTGATGCGGGAGGAAAAGTGCCGAAACGAATAAACGTAGTAACCACGTCTATTCAAGGCGACCGCGAAGGTTTCGCCGGTACTCTCCACTCCTTCTCCCTGTTGGCCCCCAACCTTCCAGGAAAGCTGCTCTAGCATCGTGCTCTTCCACTCCTCTGCCGTGACTCTCCCTGTTTGGCGCATGCCCCTGGGCGGGGCGAATCCAAAAGAAAATCGCGTGTGACGAAATTTCGTTCGTCTACCGTGTTCCATTATACTGTACTAGGATCGTCAAGAAAACGTGTACGTTTCAATCTGGCAGAAGTTTAGCGGGAGTGGTGAAGGTGTTTGTGACCGATGAGCTGCGCGGGAAGGTGAATCGGCTGTTACTGGCGTTGGAAGAGCGCGCTCGCTGGTTGGAGGAGTTGGCGAACCGGACCGACACGTGGTGGACAGATCCAGGCCTGCGGTGGGGGGCTGAGCGCGCCTTGCAGGTGGCGGCAGAGCTGACGACGGATGCCGCCAACGCGGTCATTGACGCTCTTGTCATGCGGGAGCCTGGAAGCTATGCGGACATCGTCCGCGTGCTGTGGGAAGAAGGGGTCATCAGCCAGGACCTGTTGGCCCGTTTGGACACCGTCGTGTCTTGGCGCAACCGGTTGGTGCGCCACTACGCAGAGTTAGAGCCAGAAGACGTGCGCGATGGTATCAAACAGTGTTCGGGTGCATTTGACCCGTTCGCGGCGGCGCTGCGGGCGTACCTGGGAATGCGGTGACGGACGGCCAACCTGGTAGAGTTCCTCGTTTGCCGGATATATCCAGCCTGTCGTCGCCTGACGCGAACACATACACAGGTACGTTTCGCCGGACCCCGAATTGAATGGCCGCCTGGTCGGATTCGAGGAGCACGTCGATGTGGCGCCCCTTCACCAGACCGCCGACATCTTCTGCCAAACGCCAGCCCAGCCCCTCGATGTACAACAGTGACCCAATCGGAATCACCCGTGGGTCGACGGCCACTGTGCGCTTGACCGTCGCTCGCGTGCCGCTGTAGGTAATCCCGAAATTCGGCTGATTCGGCCGCTTTCCTGTGGAACGAAAGCTCACCGCGTAGGCGGTCAGGGTGAACCGCCCGAGCAGCCGCATGCGCAGTTGTTCAGGGTCCGTATCCTTGATTTGGTCGAACACGGCGACCGCCTGCATGGCCCTGGCGGGGCCTGGCGCGGCCGACAAAAAGTGCAGACGCGACGTTCCCCTGCTTGATCCCCCACGAGTGAACTGTGCTGTCCGACCTGAACCGTCGCCGCGCCGGCGGGCGTCTCCTGCAGGTCTGACGTGCTGCCGGTGTCCGCTCCCGGCGTCTGTGTTATGCGTATGCAACTCGCTGTTTCGCGTCTGCGAAATCCCCTCAACAGCGCTCGAGATTCCAAGTTGGTTCGGCAGATGCGGGGCCGCGTGAGCCCTTTCTGATCCGCTGTCATATACAAGGTGACGGAACTGTGCTAATATACCATTAGTACCGACTTGTTCGGATGATTGCGCCGCGGACACCGGTTGTCCGCGAATCGGGTCGGCGAAGCCGGTCCACAGGCCGGCGGTGCAACACCCTATCAGACACAGGCGGCATGCCCATCTGTCGATATCGTTCATGATTGTTAGATTGGTGCGGATGGTTGCGGATTATGCGGCAAACCGTCTCATCCGCGGGGGAGGAAAATCGGATGGTCAGGGAATTCGGGTGGAAGGTTGGCGGCAAACAAGGCGAAGGCATCGACAGCACGGGTGAGATTTACGCCATCGCACTGCATCGGATGGGGTATTACGTGTTTTCGTACCGCCATTTTATGTCTCTGATTAAAGGCGGTCACACGAACTACAAAATTCGCGTCGCCGACCGCTTGATCCGTCATCACGGCGACGACGTGCACGTTCTGATTGCGTTTGATCAAACGACCATCGACTATAATTGGAACGACATGGTAGACGGCGGAGTCGTCATTTTCGACGCCTCCGCGTTCACGGCGACCAAGCCGTCGGAGCGCAACGTGCACCTGTTTGGCGTCCCGCTGACAGACATCGCCAAGGAGGCGGGCGGCCCCATCATGAAGAACATGGTCGCCATCGGCGTGACGGCCGCCATCAATCAATTTTCTCCGGACGATTTCATTCCGGTGGTGCGCGACAAGTTTGGGCGCAAAGGGCAGGCCGTGGTGGACAGCAACATGGAGGCGCTGCGGCGGGGGTACGCGTATTTCTTGGAGCACTACAACGTCTTTTTCCCGGCTCCGGCGAAGCCGACGGCACCTGCCCCGGATCACCTGTACATCTCCGGGAACCAAGCGGTCGCCTTTGGCGCTCTGGCCGGCGGATGCCGTTTGTTGGCGGCGTATCCCATCACGCCCGCGACCGAAATCATGTACTGGGTGCTGCAGTACTTTCCCAAGTACGGCGGCGTCGTGATCCAGGCGGAAGACGAGATTGCCGCTGTCAATATGGCCATCGGTGCCAATTACGCCGGTGTTCGTGCAATGACTTCGACGTCGGGCCCGGGCTTTTCGTTGATGATGGAAGCGCTCGGGCTGGCCGGCATGTCGGAGACGCCGTTGGTCATCGTGGACGTGCAACGAAGCGGGCCGTCGACCGGCTTGCCCACGAAGACGGAACAAAGCGACCTGAACGAAGCCGTATTCGGCACGCACGGCGAGATCCCGCGCATCGTCCTGACTCCGCGCACCGTCGAAGAGTGTTTTCTCTACACAGCGGAAGCGTTCAACCTGGCGGAACGGTACCAGTGTCCGGTCATCGTGTTAAGCGATTTGTTTATGGGCATGTCGTTCCACTCCGTAGACCAGTTGCCCGTGAGCAACGTTTCCATCGACCGCGGGAAGTTGATCTCCGATGAAGATCTGGCGCGGCTCGGTCGATGGGAATATCAGCGGTACGACCATACGGTACCGGACGGCATCTCCCCGCGGGCTCTGCCAGGCCAGCGGAACGGCCGGCACGTGGCGTTGGGGAACGAACACAACGGGGTGGGAATCGAGGTTGAGGACCTGGAGACACGGGTGAACCAGATGGCCAAGCGCGCGCGAAAGCTGCTCCATTTCAACCATTGGAGCGGCGTGACCGTGGACGGACCGGATCGGGCGTCGCTGGCGCTCATTGGTTTTGGAAGTACTTGGGGAGTGTTGGAGGAAGCGCGGGAAGTGTTGGCGAATGAAGGTATTGAGGTAAAGCACATCCACTTCTCCCGGGTGCTCCCGTTCCCGGCCGAAGCGTTCCGCGCCGCTATGGATGGGGTGGAGAAAGGACTGGTGGTGGAACTGAATTCGACCGGCCAGCTGCGCCATCTCATCCAACAGTTCGCGGGTTACCACGAGCGGATGGACAGTTGCTTGAAGTTCAACGGGGACCCGATTTCGCTGCGCGAGATCTTGACCCGTGCCCGCGAAGTATTTCCGACGGGGGTGTTGAACTGATGCCGACGCTGCAAGATTTTCAAACAGAACGCGCGACGTGGTGTCCCGGGTGCGGCGACTTTGGCGTGTTGAACGCGATGCAGAAGGCGGTCATCAATTTGGGCATCGAACCTGACGACATCGTGGTGGTGTCGGGTATCGGCTGTTCGGGCAAGATGGCTCAGCACTTTGGGGCGTACGGCCTGCACTCATTACACGGCCGCTCCTTGCCGACTGCCCAGGCGGTCAAATTGGCGAACCGGAAACTGACCGTGTTCGCGGCTGGTGGGGACGGAGACGGGTTCGGCATTGGGATGGGCCACTTCATCCACGCCATTCGCCGCAACATCGACATCACGTACATCGTGATGGACAACCATATCTACGGCCTGACGACCGGTCAGGCGTCGCCGACCAGCGACGAGGGCGCCAAGACCAAAACGTCTCCGTACGGCACCGTGGAAGCGCCGATTGCCCCGTTGCAACTGGCGCTGGCGCAAAACTGCGGATTTGTGGCCCAAGGGTTTTCCGGAAACATCAAACAACTGACCACACTGATTGAGAAAGCAGTCCTGCACAAGGGATTTTCCTTCGTGAACGTGTTCAGTCCGTGTGTCACATTCAACAAGGTGAACACGTACGAGTTTTACAAGTCGCACCTGGTCAACCTTGACGAAGACCCGTCGTACGATCCGCACGACCGCGTGCAGGCTTTGCGGCGGGTGGCCGAGGCAGGCAACGTGGTCGTCGGTCTGATTTACGAGGATCCGCATCGCCAGAGTTTTGAAGAAAGTCTGCACGGCTATCCGGAAACGCCGATGGTGCACAATGACTTGAGTTTGGGTGAGGCGGACTACGAAACCATTCTTGCGTCGTTCCGCTGAGAGCGTCCGGGCCGCCCGGGGGCCGTTGACAGGGAGGAAGGCGCCTGCCGGCCCTTGGGCACTGACTCGCCGCGTGCGTCCACTCGACGACGGTGCCGTACTCGAAGGCGTGCCTACACAGCCGGCTGATGATACTCGTTGAACAGCCGCGGATACGTCAGAAACCCGAGCACCAACGTGGTGATCGCGGCCGATGCCATGAGGGCGAACACAATCAACAGTTGGTAGCGCACCGCCTGAATCGGGTCCGCACCAGCGAGGATTTGCCCGGTCATCATTCCGGGCAACTGCACCAATCCCATCGTCTTCGTGCTGTCGATGGTCGGGATCATGCTCGACTTCACCGCCGCCTTCACCACAGCCCCAGAGGCCTGTATCGGCGTGGCGCCGAGGCTGAGCAGGACCAACATCTCGTCCCGGCGCGCCTGCGCTTCCGCCCGCAGGCGATTGAGAAACAGGGCCGAAGCCACCATTGCGTTGCCGATGATCATCCCGCTGATGGGGATGATGTACGCCGGTTTCGACGGAACCACGTGGGCTGCCAACAGGAACCCCTGGGTGGCGATCTCGGACGCCGCAATGGCCAGCCACACGCGGCAGAAGCGGCCCGCCAACCCGTTCCCGCGGCGGCTGGCATTGTCCGCCGCAACGCAAGACATGACCAATACCATCGCCGCCGTGAGGGCAGCGTGATCGACATGGAAGATGAATTTCAGGACGTAGCCAATCAGCAACAGCTGCACGGTCGCCCGCACGGCCGCAATCACCATGTCTTTTTCCAGCCCCAGCCGCCTCCAGACAGACAGCAACATGGCGGCGGCAACGAACGCCAATGTCAGCGCCAATGACCAAAGACTCACGTACCCTCGCCTCCCTCCGCCGGGGCCAGATGGCCGCGCACAAGGCGCCGAGCCCATTCGCTCTGCGGATCGTCAAAAAAAGCCGCCGTCGGGCGCTGTTCCACCACCCGGCCGTCGACCACCAGCCACGTCTCGTCGCCCACTCGGCGCGCCAGCGCCAGATCATGGGTTACCCACAGCACCGTCAATCCCTCGTCGCGGACCCGCCGCAATACCAGTTCCTCCACCACCGCGGCCGACTCCCGGTCCAGTGCCGACGTGGCCTCGTCGAGCAGCAGGATTTCCGGCCGGTTGGCCAGCGTCCTTAGCAGGGCGATCCGCTGTTTCTCGCCACCCGACAATGCCCCGGCTGGTCGCGCCAACAGTTCCGCCGGCAACCCGACCAGCCGCAACAGCCCCCGGTTATCCGGCTCCGCTTCTGCGTGCAAGCGGGCCGCGGCGGCCAAGTTGTCGGCGACCGTGCCCGGGAGCATCACCGGCTGTTGCATCACCAGGCCAACGCGCCGCCTCAGCTCCCGCACAGGCCACTGGCGGACCTCCCATCCCCATACGAAAACCGCGCCCTCGTCGGGCGTCTGCAGCAGGTTGCACAGCGACAGCAAAGTGCTCTTTCCAGCGCCGGACGGGCCGACGAGGGTCACGACGCGGCCAGGTGTCACGCTGCCGTTCACGCCGCGCAGCAGATGGCGATCCCGGCCGTCGACGACGATCCGCCGGTGTACGTCCACAAATTGGAGGGCATAATCCGCGCTTTGCCATCGGGTGTCCAGCTTGATCGCCCCCTTCTCGATCTACGAAATTAGCATAAAAGAGTGCAGCGCGGGGTGCAGACGGTGGTCATGGGCGATGTACGAGATCTTCGGAAGCGAGTGGAAGACGGTCCTGCGGCGAACCAACGGATTGACCAGAGCTATCAGAGGCTGTTGATGGAGATAGAGCGCAAGAGGACCGGTTCTTCTGCGTGCCGAGCGTGTTGGACGGGTTGGATCGCGGCCTCGTGGGATGCCACATCGGCCGCCGGTGCGAGGCAAAACACGCGGTACGGGCGCTGCGGCAGGCCTTGGCTGAGCACAACCTCACTGGAACCTCACTGGGACATTGATACAACGACCAAACGCAATGCGGTTTCCCGCACATGCGAGAAACCGCGCCACACCTGCAGTTTTGGCGGAGAGGGTGGGATTCGAACCCACGGTGCCCTTGCGGACACGGCGGTTTTCAAGACCGCTGCCTTAAACCACTCGACCACCTCTCCGCATGACACGACAAGCACGCCTGCGGATGCACCTGGCCTGACCGCCAAGCCCCGCAGGCGAGCTGTCAATGACCATGGAGCGGAAGACGGGATTCGAACCCGCGACCCTCGCCTTGGCAAGGCGATGCTCTACCCCTGAGCCACTTCCGCATGGTGAGCCATGGTGGACTCGAACCACCGACACCCTGATTAAAAGTCAGGTGCTCTGCCAACTGAGCTAATGGCTCCAACCTGCAACCTGTCCTCCGCCCTGGCGCGGACGGCAATCTGTATAATAGCACACCGGTTGCCGGGCGTGCAACGGGAATTCTCCGTGCGCTGGCAAGCGCCGGGCGGTTGTAGCCTGAGACGTGCCCCTGTGCAATCCAACGCAGCCGCATCATCGGGCCGTGGGGAGGGGGTTTGAACCTGGCGGTGTCATGATTCGTTGTGATCGCGTGTATATGTAAGTATGGGTGATGGGGCTCACCCGAACTTCCCGGAAGGGATAATGGCTCCTGCGACAGGTGTGCGCAGGAGCCTTTTGCATGCAGGAGGTGCTGAGTGAGTGAATGTGGTTGCCACCGCGATGGGGGGATTGGCGGGCGGATGTCTGCGATGGCTGTTGGAGGCGTGGATCCCGACGTCCCACGGTTTTCCCGTCTGTACGCTGGTTATCAACCTGGCCGGTTCGTTGGCGCTCGGTTTCTTTGGTTCCGCGGCGGACAGGGCAGACGTCCGTCCGTGCGTCAGGGCCGGTGTCGGAACGGGGTTCATCGGTGCATTCACTACATTTTCAACATTTTGTTGGGACACATATCGTCTGCTGCATGCACAGGCATTTGTGTATGCGGCCCTGTATGTGGTGGGGAGTGTGATGGGCGGCCTTCTTTCGGCATTGACAGGAAGCCGCCTGGCCTTGGCGTTAACAGGACCCGTACGCAGAGCAGGGGAGTCTGTGTCGTGAATGCGGCGTCTGTCGGCTTGGCCAGCCTCGGAGCCGCCATCGGGTCTGCCGCTAGGCACCTGATTGGCCGGGCCTTGGTGCACGCAAGCAACGGCGACTTCCCGTGGGGCACATGGTTGGTGAACCTCACCGGCACGTGGGTGTTCGGACTGTTCGTCATCGAATCTGCCGGCACTCACTCCGGGGTGTGGGGCTCGCTCGGCGCCGGATTTTGTGGTGGATTCACTACGTTTTCGGCCATGGCCGGCGAGGCTGTCAACCTGTTGAAGTCACGGACCCTGCTGGGGTGCCTCTACCTCGTCAGCTCGGTGGGAGGTGGTTTGTTTCTCGTCTGGGTCGTTCTGTCGTTATCGGCGAAGTAACTGTCACCGGCCGGTGTGGATCAGCTGCTGGCGGGATCGGCAGGTACGACGGCGGCCGGTCCGCGTGGGGATGCAAACGGCGCGCATCACATGGTGCAAGGAAAGTCCATCTAATTGTGGAAATATACAAAGTACACAGAGAAAAGCGCTTGATGAGAGCCGTGAAAAGCAGGGGGAATTGACATGATGCCATCCTTCTTTATTTCCCATGGGTCACCTCTGTTGGCCATCGAGAATAATTCGTACACGCGATTCCTGAGCAACTTGGGTACGGAGATTCCGCGCCCCAAGGCCGTGGTGTTGTTTTCCGCACACTGGGTGTCGCGGATGCAGCAAGTGAGCGAGGCTTCCGCCTACGGGAGCAGTATGCCATCGGCCAGTCATTGGTCAGGTTGCGCGAGCAAGGTGTCCTCGTGATTGGCAGCGGAGGTACTGTGCACAACCTGTTGGCGATGGATTGGCGGGAGCACGTTGTTGATCACTGGGCGATCGCGTTTGACGACTGGCTCATTGAACACGTGCACCGGTGGGACATCGACGGTTTGAGCAACTACCGGGATGCCGCTCCTTATGCGGATTTGGCGGTTCCCCTTTACGGCAATGAGCACCTGATTCCGCTCTTTTACGCGATGGGCGCCGCAGACGACAAACGGCAGGCCAAGCTATTGCACAGAGGCTATCGATACGGCAACCAGAGCCACATGGTGTGGCGGTTCGGGTGATGTCCAAGTTCAAACGAGAGACTCATGTTTGATGAAAATGGTGGGCATGATACTCTTTGTGTCCTGTTCACCACGACTCTTTTGTCATTCATTCAAACTTCTGCTACACAGGCTGGTCTGTCTTCCGTCGGGCGGGGTTGCAAATCGGGCCTTCTCCTGTGTATCCGTGTCTCCGTCCCGGACTGGCGTTGTCGGGACCTTTGCATGTCGGGGATGAAGATGCGAACGACCCAGATGTTGTTGCAGCGAACGGAAAAGGCATACGACGTGGTTGTGCGTCCAGTTCCGAATAGCGGCGTGGACATCGTATTCATTTCAACGATCGTGGATCTGACGCGTGTAGAGGAACGGATGCTGGGCCCCCTGATTCGCAGTCCGCTAGGGAGGCGACAGAGCGTTGGAGACTGGTTGCACAACACGCTACAACTTGGGGAGATAGAGGTCACCCGTGACGCGAACCAGGCCGTGCGGAAGCTGCTTGACAGCCATGCTGTGGTTTGCTTTCCGAAAGGTTACGCCCTGGTTAACGTCCAGGGGTTGCAGCGCCGCACTCCCGAGGAACCCGCGGCGGAAATGTCCATCCGCGGTCCGCGTGACGGTTTCACCGAGTCCTTGGACACCAACGTCTCGTTGATTCGGTCTCGCCTGCGCGACCAGCGGCTGGTCCTTCACCCCTTCGAGCTGGGAACGCGCACCAAGACCAAAGTGTTGATACTGTATTTGAACGACCTGGCAAACCCCAATATCGTGGAAGAAGCTGTGCAGCGGCTGCGGCGTGTGCACGTGGACGGCTTGCTGGACAGTGGTGCCTTGGAGCAGTGGATTGAGGACAATCCCTGGTCTCCGTACCCACAGATGCAATCCACGGAACGCCCGGACAAAACCATCTCCGCTTTGCTGGAGGGCAGGTTGGCCATCTTGGTTGACGGCAGCCCGTTTGCGCTGCTGGCGCCTTCCGTGATGGTGTCGTTTTTTCAGACGTCCGATGATTACAGCCAGCGTTGGATCTCCGGGTCGGCGATCCGGTTCGTCCGCATCCTTGCCCTGGCGCTGTCCATTTTATCACCTTCACTGTACATCGCTTTCACGATGTACAACCCGGAACTGCTGCCGGCCAACCTGCTGTTACAGTTGGCGGCGACGCGGGAGGGCATTCCGATCCCGATTGTCTTTGAGGCCGCCTTCATGGAGTTCATGGTGGAATTGGTACGTGAGGCAGGGAACCGGATGCCTCAGCAAATGGGCCAGTCGTTCACCGTCGTCGGCGGGCTGGTTCTCGGCGACATCGCCATCCAGGCGGGTATTGTCAGTCCGATGATGGTGGTTGTGGTCGGTTTGACGGCGCTGGGGGCATTCGCCATTCCCAACTACGAGGCGGCTTTTGTCACCCGCATGATCCGCTTTCCCATGCTGATGGCCACGTCAGTGTTCGGCATCATGGGAACTTTGGTGTTCGGGCTGCTGATCTTGGCTCACCTTTCGACTTTGAAGTCATTTGGGGTGCCTTACTTGACACCGTTTGCACAAGCTGCCTACATCGATTGGCTGGATACGCTGCTCAAAGCTCCGACACAGTGGTCGGGCCCGCGGCCTGCAACCTATTGGAGTCCGCGCGGGTGGCTCCGCCGCCGGAGGTACGGGGGCCGCAAAGGCTGATGTTGGAACCATGCTGAAGCAGAGAAACCGCAACTCAGTAGCTATTTTGACGTTTGAAAGCGTGATTGGGTCGGGCGTGTTTGAGTGGATACCGTCTTGGCTGGACCAAGCCAGGACCGCGGTGTGGATTCCCTTGATGATCTACGCCGCGGTGGCTGTGATGTTGTCGCAGGTGATCGCGGGTCTCGCGCGCCGTTTGGACAGCCACCAGACACGCGGGGTGACTGTGTTTGATTCTCTGTTTCAGAATCGCATGGTTCAGCTCACTCTGAACGGACTGCTTGTGGT
>JADGIC010000118.1 GCA_019683615.1 Alicyclobacillaceae bacterium
CGGATGCTCGGCGGCGCAAACAGCACCCTGGTGCAGCGAAGGCAGTTGGTCATGGCAGACGCCCTCCTGGCGAAGAAAGTTTGGCTTCACCAGGAGGCGAGCTGCGGGACAAAACGAAAATGCCGGTTCGACCTGCGCTCCCGTTGCGGTTATATCGGCGGATTCAGCCCAATGTCCGGAAGGAGAAAGCGCATCTTGGACAGGTCTCACTTTGGCCTATCGGGTCGACGAACAACACCGAGATCCCGGCAGCCTCCGCCTCGCGCGGATGAACTCCGCCAACTGCCTGAATGCCCGGCTCATCCGCCCGTACCGGTCCTTGAGCCGGAACCGAACGATCAACCTTGCTGTCCGCACAGTCCACCGCACGTTTATCCTGATCTCCACTGGAACTAAACCAAGATAACCTTTATCGAGAGCCAAAAACGCCGAGCGAGGCTCCAAGTACATCGGAGCCTCGTTCACTCGCCTCCTTCTCCTGCCCACCAGGTACCAACCAACCGGATTCAAGCATAGGCGCCTCAACAAAGCTGAAATCTGGCTAAGCCTAAAAGCCTATTTCGTACCACATTCCGATACCCCTGTTCTGACAATTTCTCAGTCCAGCATACCTCGACCGTGTTCAATGACTTCCTTGGCGAACTCCGCGCACTGCTCGCAAATGGCCACTCCTGGTCCCGGCGCCAACGGGCCAACCTCATGTTCTTCCCGACAGCAGAACGAACACACCCTGCGCGAACCTGCTGATCCCGATCGCGGCTCGGTTACACAGGCATGAAGTTCCCCCGCTTGCTCCATTCCGCTGTAGAGCCGACTCACGACCTTCTCTTCGACGTACTCAAACCTTCCCTTCAACTTCTGTGCCACGAGGTAGTAGGCGACGGACATACCCTCATAGAAACGCCTTTTCATTGGATCGTCCGTTTTGATGGCTGTCTGCTCGCAGCTTTGGGCCAGATAATCGAGATTGTGAATTAGGTCTTCGACCTTCGCACCACGGAACAGCTTCTTCCGAAATTCGGTCATCGCAGTGTCCCCTCTCGCTCGGTGTGGTCATTGCCAGCATACACCCCCATCGCGAGTTTGTAAACATATGTTTACACGATTGGTGCCCATAACCTTTCGAGATGTCGCTGCCTCAACTCCTCCATCGTCGTATGGACGAAACTTTAACGGAGAACACGCCGTGTTTAGCCTACAGCCAACAAGGCTACCTTCGCGCCCGCACACCGTGCGTCTTGCCGCCGCACGAACACCGGCATGTGGACACGGGCGCCGACGACGTCTGGCACCGGGTGGAGCAGGACACGCGGCGCTGGGCTCTCCCGGGGCTGGGATCGGCGTTGGACGACCCAGCGAACGATGGTTCTGTTGAACGATGCGATCTCGTTCGCCGGATGGGCACAAATTCATCCACTTCCCCGAAGCACGGCGGAGGAATCAGGTCTGGATGATACCGCCACGCCTCCTGCCATGCCACTGAAACATCCACCATGCCCGGCACCGGTGTGTTGGCGGTCCCCTCGACAATCACCGACGGTGTCTTGCTGATTCGTCCATCCCAGTAGTCCCGGTGGCCGATCAGACGATACCGGTTGCCCGACCTTTCAATCCGACACCCGGTCCACTGTTTGTCCCCCATGATGTCGTCCACGTACAGGTCGTTGGCCCCAAGTTTCTGGGCCTCCGCATACACCTCGCCCAATGTAGCACGTTCGAGGGTCTTGCCTTCCGACGCAAAGGTCTTGCCAAGCGTATCCATACGAGCATCCCTCCTCGCGAAGAGGAGCACCGCATGGCAAAACAAAAACGCCGCCCAGTCAATTCGGACGACGCACCACGGTCGTGTGTGCACACCTTCTCCACAGTCGACCGCAGGAAGCATCTGCAGCCTTGAGGTGTAACATCCGAGACACGGAGTTCGTCATACTTCGGAACTCATGAAGACCGCAGACAGGCCCGCAGCCAAGAACCAACGATGAAAGGCGGAGATGACCAACTTGAAAGGCCGCCATGCTCTCATCTCGATGCTGGGAATGTGCGTGGTGACTTTGACGGGGTGCAACTTGTCGCTATTCAATGCGACGGACACCGGGGAGGATGCCGGGAAGCATGCTGCCGCCACCCTCGTGAGCGCCACTCGGCTGTTAAAGGCGCAAACTTCACAGCCGCCCAGGGTTGTGCAAGAGGTAACACGTGATCTGGAGGGACGCACCTCTCTGCCGGTGATTGGACCGACCTATGTGCCCATGCGTCCACCCACGGATCCCAGGCCGTGGAATGCTGTTTCCGCATGGGTTCAACTGTCCGCGACTTCCTACCAGGTGGACCTGACGTACACGGACACTGCGCTCCCCGTGAACAGCCCCGCGCTTCACGATCCGCAAAATACAGGTCTGGCCAGGATCCTGGGCGGTTACGGACTGCAACGGTGCACATCTCCGCAGCAAGCATGGGCCACAGCGTCACGCCTGGACAGAATGCCCCCAAACACGTTGAAGTGGCCGACTTCGCCGGTCTCGCTGCAACCGGGGCTCGAGGGAAAGGTCCACATGGAGCCAGACTTACCCTCCGGAAGCAGCGGTGTCGTGACGTGGCGTCAATCTGGATGGCAGTTCATGGTGTGCGGCGGTCCCCTCGATTCCATGGTGGCCTTTTCCAAGCAACTCTCGGTCTACGTGTCTCATCATCCGTTGCCACACTCTCAAGGGTTTGTGTTCGTCAATGACGGCGGAGACGGCGAACACACAACCATATCATGGATAGTGAAGAATGATGTATACAACTGTTCAAACTACCACAGCGCTCAGCAAGCCCTTCGAATGGCCAGGTCGATCCAACCCATGACCGGAAGATGACAGCTTCGCTGTTTGTCCCGTGATGCGGTTGACCATGCACGGGCGGGATCGATCCCTCCCGCCCAGTGTGTCAGCTGCCCGCCACCGCCCGTTGAATGGACGCCATCAGAGCTTGTGCCCGGTCCTTGGGCAAGGTGCTCTGGATGACCCACATCAACTGGTGCTCGCCGTCCTTCCACGTCTCCAGAGAAGGTCCCGTCACGGGCAAGCGCAGATTTGCAGCAGCCTCGAACGGATTCGAAGCGTTCACCATCGGCCACTCCACGACTTGCACCGATTCGGCGGGCTTGCTGCGGGATCGGAAATCGTACACCGCGTACTCCGACTGCCCCTTCGCGTTTCGGAACACTTGGCTTCCCGCGCCTGTGGCGACGTACTCCGTTCCCAACTTCGGAACGATGGGCTGGAACGACACATTGGCGGCTGCCGCCTCTGCGGTGCCGACGCTCGAGCGCTCGGACCACCGGACCGGAGCCGGTCGGGTCATCGCCTCCGCGCAGGTGAGGAGCCGGCTCGACCAATGATCGTAAGGCACGCTCAGGAAGTACACGACGTGGTTCCGGACAAACCCCACCCAGCTCGGCCAAGAATCCGACAGGTAGTACGTTTGCCCACGGACCCGCACGGTGCGCGGCGTCACCTGCGCATCGCCCCTTCGGCCAGGCGTGATCCGGTACGTCTCCCGGCCAACGTGAATGGTGTTTGGTAATACGGGCGACTGAATCATGCTCCCCAGCACCTGGGCCGCGTCCACCGAGTCGCCCGGAAACTCCCGGATGTCGATGACGTTCGGTCCTTGTTTCGGCTTCACCGCCGGGTTCTGAAATTGTGCCTCAAACGCCTTGAACACCGTTTGGCCATCCCGGCGTTCCCACTCGACGCCCGACGAAGCCAGCGAGTAACCCGATGGTACATGGACGGGAAGCACAGGCTGGAAGGGCAACTGCCCGCCGAAGTACGGATCCACCGGAGGTTGCGCCCCTGGGTTCGTTCTGCCCGGGTTTGCTGCGCTTCGCCAGGTTCCATTCGGCTCTGTCACGGCCAGTGCGACCATCGCCAGCGCCACAGCACCGCCCACGCACACGCCTCCCATGGCCAGATTCGCCAGACGCCGCGTACGATCCGTAATCCGCCGCGCCCCATTGGGCCCATTCGCATCTGCACCGTCCGCCGATGCCCGAGCCTTACTCACACCTCGTATCTGAGCCGCCGGCGACGCTCCTACCCACGAGGAGACCGGAGGCATCGCCTCTTCTTTCAGCCGCTGGAGCAAGCGGGCCTTGAACGCCTCCTTATCGACGGTGTGGGAGCGGAAGCAGTCCTCCGCCCGGCGGATGCGCTCCGCCCACTGCAGGTCCCGGTCGGTCATCCCCTGCCACCCCTCTCTCATCCTCATTCAGGATTTCCTCGCCTCCCTGCCGCTCCAACCTGCAGACGTCCTCCTCCGACAAACGCCTCTGAAGCAGGTGACGACCACGCAGCAGCCGCACGCGCACCGTCCCGGGCCGGATCCGCAGCACATCGGCAATCTCCTGCGTCGCCATTCCTTCGACGTAAAACAGGTACACCGGGACGCGGTACTTCTCCGGTAACCCCATCACGGCACGGAATACCCGCTGCTGGTCCCATGTCCGGAAATACTCGCCCTCCGCGCTCGTGCTGACCAGATCCGGCGGATCGACCATGACCACCTCGCGCCGCGTCCTGCGCAGGAACGTCCGGCACTCGTTGATCACAATGCGCATCAGCCACGGTAAGGCGTACTCCTCCGACTTCAACCCTCGGATGGACCGGTACGCTTTGAGAAACGTCTCCTGCACCATGTCCTCCGCAGTGGGCCAGTCGTGAACGTAGGTGAACGCCAAATGCGTCAACCGGTCCACGTACAGTTCCACCCATCGTTCGATCCGCCCGAACACGTCGGGGCAAGGTTCGCCCTGACACTCGTTTTCCGAATCCAGGCCCTCGTCGATATCCATGCGCGCCCCCTCACCCCCAGTTCCGATGTTTCGCCCCTATAACGCCGCAACCCGTCCGAATGTTACAATGAGCGCTCGAAAGGGCTTGCCGCGCCCCCGAAGCCATTACCCCGACAGCCGGCTCGCGGCTTCGATGTCCGCCCGGAGTTCCGGATGCCGAAGGAGGAGCGCCCGCTCACTGATGACCCCTTTGATTTCAAAAATCTCATTGCCGTACCCCATGGCGTTGACCAAGTTCACCGGAACCCCGACGGGAATCTCCGCCCAGCCGTTGTACCCGAGAGCGCCGGTCAGGTTGTGCTGCATGTTCACCGTCTGAAAGACGTGCCAGCCGTGCTTCTCTGCATTGGGCACGTAGCGTTTGACCGCGGCGCGGCTCCGCTGTATCTCCGGGTCCCAGGTGACAAGGTCGCGGGTGGAGAGGGGTCCGCCGGTCATCACGTACGCGTTGATGGGCTCCCCGTACATCAGCAGCCATACGAAATCCGGCTTTTGCGGAACCGGACGGCTCGGCGGCGGAAAGTAAGCGAACAGGTCGCTGTTCGCGCCAGTTTCAAATACGACGCCCATCGGGATATACACAGTCACACGATCTCCGGAACGGAAAAAGTGGGGGCCGTGTTCTTGGATGCCCACTCCCTGGGTCGTGAGCTGGTGGCCGATGGCGACGCTCACCTCGTCACGGCGTTGGTCGGCCATGACCACTTCCAGGTACTCTGCGTTGCGGGGAATGCGGGTCGCGAGTCCCGTACGCGGGATCACGGGGCGATTGAGCCAATGACCAGTCGAGTCGTCGGTGTGACGACGGGTGTGCAGTACAGACTTGACGATGCCCTGGTGTCCGGACGATACGCCGTTGCTCCATCCAGGAGAAAAGGCGCATCCGGCCGCTGCCCACACCAGCCCGCCTGTGGTCAACCACCAAGCCCTGGTTCGCACCAACCTCTTATCCCTCATCCGTTCGTCCTCCATATGATGTCGCGTGCAGGATCCTCGGTGATGGAATCCAACTCACGGATCGGACGAAGGGGGCGACCCGGGTGTGACAACACGACACCACTGCACCGCAGAACGACAAAGTCAACGCGTAGGCATGAAAAGACCCCCTTCGAAATCTGAGGGAGTGTGTTGGGCACAGCCCCTACAAATTACACAACAGGGGCCTCTTGCCAAACTTCATCACATCATATTCCATGCCGCCGCCCGCCGGAGCCTTCTCCTTCTCGGGCTTCTCCCCGACGACGGCCTCGGTTGTGAAGAACATCGCCGCCGCGCTAGCCGCGTTCCGCAGCGCCGACCGTGTCACCTTCACCGGGCCCACGATACCGGCCTGGATCATGTCCACCCATTCACCGGTCAGTACAGCCCGGTCACACATGAGCGACGCACTGCATGTGTGCACATGTTATCCACACTGTCCACAGCCAGCGGTAGCGGATCAAGCATCCGCTACCTTTCTCCGAATCTCCTCCGCCTCTTCCTCCGACAGACCCGTCAACTCCACCACGTCCGACACCGACGCGCCCTTGCGAAACATTCTCTTCGCGATTTCCCTCGCCTTCAACAACTCGCCTTGCTGTAATCCTTGCTGTAATCCTTGCTGCAATCCCTCCTGCCGCCCCTTCTCCAGAAACTCCTCCTGCAATTCCCGCAACAACTCCGTCATCTCAAGCACCCTCCTTAGCCGTTCCTTCTGCTCCGGCACCAGTATCCGCACGCTGAACCCCAGAATCAGCGCCGCCAGATAGTTCTGCTCCTCCCGATCCGGCAGCCGCTCGACCAACTCCACGATCTCCGCGAACGCCTCGTCTCGCGTCCGGCACTCGAAGCGCATGTGGAAGGCGAACGCCAGCCGAACCCGGTCCTCTTCCGTCCACTCGTCCGCAGCCAGGTGCCGTTTGACCGTCTCCAGCGTACCGTCGCCGTCCATCCGGTTCAGGTACACGTTCTCCACGCGATACTGTACGCTCCCGGCATTGAGTTCAGACGGCGCTTCCAGCACGTCGCCCGTGTACAGCACCACCGTCCGCACGGGGCGCTTGTACCGCTCGGCGATGGCCAGGTCGTACATGGCGAACCGGTACAGTTCCGGCTCGCGCGTCGTTTGAAACTCCAGGTGCAACAGCGTTCCGTTCGACAACTCCAGCATGATGTCGGTGTACTCCTGCCGCACCTCGACCTTCGGGATCTCCGTCGGCAGCACCCGCACCACGTGCGCGTCGTGGATGCCGATGACCGAAAGCACGCCGCCCGGCAGCGCATTCGTGAGATGCTTTGCGACGATGTCGTTCGCGTTTCTTGCCAGTTTCATCGTA